>NZ_NCTH01000011.1:0-168768 GCF_002105475.1 Vibrio sp. ArtGut-C1
CTTTCACGCTTAGTCATAATGTCACCTGTTTTAGTATCGAGATGATCATACATCACCTCTTAATCAGGTGGCCAAATTCACTATGCCACTTCACTTGACATTACTTGGCTTGATACTGGGGAATATGGTCAGGTAAGCTTCTCTATTCACCGTGATAATTGGCGCTCAGAAACCAAACGTAGCGATACATTTGAGCCTTGGTATAGGCAGATGCTGCGTAAGGGAGTAGAATGAGAGTCTTAATGTAAGAAAATAAAGCACTTCTATGTCGATAAATACTGATGAAACGACTTGGCAGACGTTTAAGCGTCTATGGCAATTTATTCGCCTTTACAAGTCAGGTCTTGTCGTTGCAGTCATTGCATTAGTTATTAATGCTATATCAGATACCTATATGATTTCCCTATTAAAACCATTACTAGATGAAGGTTTTGGGAACGCTGAATCTGATTTTCTACGCACGCTTCCATTGATTATTTTTGCCATGATGTTTGTCCGTGGCATAAGTGGATTTGTCTCCACATACTGTTTGAGCTGGGTATCCGGCAATGTGGTTATGCAAGTCCGCCGCATGGTATTCAATCACTTTATGCATATGCCAGTGTCTTACTTCGATAAGGAAAAAACGGGCAATTTATTGTCACGTATTACCTACGATTCAGAGCAAGTATCTGCGGCAACCAGCCAGGCGTTAGTGAGCATCGTTCGCGAAGGTGCAAGTATCATTGGCCTGTTAGTCCTGATGTTTTACTACAGCTGGCAGTTGTCGTTAGTGCTGTTTGCTGTTGGTCCTGTTGTCGCGTGGGGTATTGGTGTCGTTTCTAAACGTTTTAGAAACATATCCAAAAATATGCAGACAATGATGGGCAACGTAACTGCGTCAGCAGAGCAGATGCTGAAAGGCCATAAAGTCGTGTTGAGCTACGGCGGCCAGGATATCGAGCGTCAACGATTTGAGAAGGTCAGCAACCAAATGCGTCAACAAAGCATGAAGTTGGTGACGGCTCAAGCGGCGGCTAACCCTATCATCCAAATGATTGCGTCACTTGCTATTGTTGCCGTTCTTTACTTAGCAAGTATTGACTCGATTAAAGAGCAACTGACTCCAGGTACATTTACCGTTGTCTTCACTGCGATGTTTGGTTTGATGCGTCCGCTTAAAGCGCTTACTAACGTTACCTCTCAGTTCCAACGTGGTATGGCCGCGAGCCAAACGCTCTTTGCGTTGATTGACCTTGAGCCTGAGAAAAACGAAGGTAAGTTGACAGTTGAACGCGCAAATGGCGATGTTTCAGTTAAAAACGTAAGCTTTACTTATACTGGCGCAGAAAAGCCAGCATTGGAAAATGTCAGCTTCGATATTCCAAGAGGGAAGACCGTTGCGCTGGTTGGTCGTTCCGGTTCCGGTAAAAGTACCATCGCGAACTTGTTCAATCGTTTCTATGATGTTGATAGTGGCTCCATCACATTAGACGGACATGATATTCGTGAATACGAGTTAAAGAACTTGCGTCAGCAGTTTGCGCTAGTATCACAAAATGTGCATTTATTTAATGACACGATTGCAAACAATATTGCTTACGCAACGGATGGAAAATACGAGCGCAGTGATATCGAGAAAGCGGCAAAACTCGCGCATGCAATGGAATTCATCAGCAAAATGGATGATGGACTTGATACCATGATTGGTGAAAATGGCGCGAGTCTATCTGGTGGTCAACGTCAACGTGTCGCTATTGCACGTGCTCTATTGCGTGATGCACCGGTATTGATTCTTGATGAGGCGACCTCTGCTTTGGATACGGAATCAGAACGCGCTATCCAAGCTGCATTAGATGAGCTGCAGAAAGACAAAACGGTACTCGTGATTGCGCACCGCTTGTCAACTATCGAGAAAGCCGATGAGATTCTTGTGGTTGATGATGGCGCCATCATTGAGCGTGGCAACCATGCCGATCTTATTGCAAAAAATGGTGCGTATGCACAATTGCACCGTATTCAGTTTGGTGAATAGACGTGGTGGTTGAAAAAATCTGGTTTGAAAACCATCCAATAAAATACCTCTTGTGGCCGCTTTTGTGGCCACTGAGTGTATTATTTGGAGCAATAAGTAAGTCTAAGCGAAAGCAATATCAAACAGGCCGTAAGCAAGCCTACAACGCGCCTATCCCTGTTATTGTTGTCGGCAATATCACGGCTGGTGGTAATGGCAAAACACCAGTTGTGGTTTGGCTTGTTGAGCAACTGCAACAGCTTGGGCTTAAGCCAGGGGTCGTTTCTCGTGGCTATGGAGCAAAAGCGCCTGCCTATCCGTTAGTGCTAAAAGAAGATACGCCTGCGAAACATTGTGGTGATGAACCTAAGTTGATTCATCGCCGCACAGGAGCACCTGTTGCGGTAGACCCGGTGCGTTCAAATGCAGTGAAAGCACTGCTAGAGTCGGGTGTAGATATCATTATTACGGACGATGGGTTACAGCATTATGCGTTAGGCCGTGATATTGAGTTAGTGATTGTGGATGGGAATCGCCGATTTGGGAATGAAAGCCTCATTCCGCTTGGCCCACTTCGTGAAGGGGTCGAGCGTCTTGCTGAAGTCGACTTTATCATCACCAATGGCGGTCAAGCACATACGGGCGAAATCGCAATGACTTTAGCGCCATCTAAAGCCATTAACCTCAAGACTAAGCAACTTGTGGACGTTTCTGAATTAAAAGAGCTAGTGGCATTTGCAGGGATTGGGCATCCACCACGATTTTTTCATACACTAAACTCGATGAACGCAGATGTTAAAGTCACAAAAGGTTTTGCTGACCATCAAGACTTTAACCAACAAGAATTAGAAGCATTGGCTCAACAAGGAGCCAATGTGATTATGACCGAGAAAGATGCCGTCAAGTGCAGCCATTATGCGCAAGATAATTGGTGGTATCTGCCTGTATCTGCCCAGTTTGAACCAAACGATGCAGAGCAAATTTTAAATAGAATAAAAGAGGTTAAAGCGGCTTATGGATCACCGTCTGCTTGAGATTGTAGCTTGCCCTGTTTGCAAAGGTAAGCTGACGTACGATAAAGAGAATCAAGAGTTGATCTGCAAATTGGATCGCCTCGCTTACCCAATCAAAGAGGGTATTCCCGTTCTGCTCGAGCCTGAGGCTCGTACTATGAATATGGATGAGGGACGCTAATGTCTTTTACGGTTGTCATTCCTTCGCGTTACGCATCGAGCCGTTTGCCTGGTAAACCGTTAGCGGATATTGGCGGTAAGCCAATGGTTCAGTGGGTTTACGATCAAGCGCTACAAGCGGGTGCGGAAGATGTTATCGTGGCAACTGATGACGAGCGTGTTGCTGATGCTGTCTCGTCGTTTGGTGGTAAAGTCTGTATGACCTCTCCTAACCACGAATCAGGTACTGAACGCCTTGCTGAAGTTGTTGAAAAAATGGCTATTCCTGCAGACCACATTATTGTTAATGTGCAAGGGGACGAGCCTTTGATTCCACCGTCTATCATTCGTCAGGTTGCTGATAACTTATCGGGATGTGATGCTCCGATGGCGACATTAGCCGTAGAAATAGACTCAGAAGAAGAAGTGTTCAATCCGAATGCAGTTAAAGTTGTGGCTAATGAGCAAGGTTATGCGATGTACTTTAGTCGAGCAACTATCCCTTGGGATCGCGATAACTTTGCCAAACAAGACAAAATCATTGCCAACCCATTAATGCGTCATATTGGTATTTATGCTTATCGAGCTGGTTTTATTAATACGTATGTAAACTGGGCTCCGAGCGCATTGGAGCAGATCGAGTGCCTTGAGCAACTACGAGTGCTTTGGTACGGTGAAAAAATTCATGTAGCGGTAGCGAAAGAAGCGCCAGCAGCCGGCGTTGATACGCCAGAAGATCTAGAGGCGGTGCGCGCTATTGTGGCGAAGCAAGCATAACTAAAGGTCACATTGAATTAAGAACGAGAAAGGCTCCTGAATTAGGAGCCTTTTTGTTGCTTATGCCCAAGTATTAGTTAGATGTTTGTGTCATATTGATTCCGTTTAGGGCAGGTCGCTAAGACTTCTCGGTGACCTGTGTCTTTTACTTCTTGCAGAATGACATCAAATCCCCACAATCGGTATACGTGTTTCAGAACTTCTTCGTAACTGTCATCAAGCGGGATTCGGTTATGAGGTACGTATTGCAACGTGAGTGAGCGATCACCACGAACATCGACATTAAATACCTGAATGTTTGGCTCAAGATTAGATAAGTTGTACTGAGCGGCTAAGGTTTCTCTAATGCGTTTATAACCCATCTCATCGTGTATCGCGGCGACTTCAATAAAGTTTTTGTGGTCATCATCGTTGATCGCAAACAGCTTGAAATCACGCATTAATTTCGGAGAAAGGTATTGGCTAATGAAGCTTTCATCTTTGAAATTATGCATCGCGAAATGTACCGCATCTAACCAATCGGTTCCTGCCAAGTCCGGAAACCACTCCTTGTCCTCATCAGTGGGTTCTTCACAGATACGTTTAATATCTCGGAACATAGCAAAGCCCAAGGCGTATGGATTAATACCATTAAAGTAAGGACTGTTATAAGGCGGTTGAGCTACTACACTGGTATGGCTATGTAAGAACTCTAGAATGAACTTTTCGGATACCAAACCCTCATCGTAAAGATGGTTGAGAATGGTGTAATGCCAGAATGTTGCCCAGCCTTCGTTCATGACCTGCGTTTGTTTTTGCGGATAAAAATACTGACTGATTTTGCGTACAATCCGCACGACTTCACGTTGCCACGGCTCTAGTAGCGGGGCATGCTTTTCGAAAAAGTAGAGCAAGTTTTCCTGAGGCTCGCTTGGGAACCGCTCTTTAAGATCTTCCTCTTTGGTTTTGGCTCTTGGTACTGTGCGCCACAATTCATTCACTTGAGACTGTAAGTATGCCTCGCGTTCTTCTTGTCGCGCTTTCTCTTCGGTAATGGAGATTTTTTCTGGTCGCTTGTAACGATCCACACCAAAGTTCATTAAGGCGTGGCAGGAGTCGAGCAGTTTTTCCACTTCCTGTACTCCATATCGCTCCTCACATTCAGCCAAATACTTTTTGGCAAACAGCAAATAATCGATGATGGAGCTAGCGTCCGTCCAGGTTTGGAACAGATAATTACCTTTGAAGAAAGAGTTGTGCCCGTAACAAGCGTGAGCAATCACTAGCGCTTGCATTGTCACGGTGTTTTCTTCCATCAAATAGGCGATACACGGATTGGAGTTAATGACAATCTCGTAGGCTAACCCCATTTGACCATGCTTATAGTTCTGTTCCGTTTGGATGAACTTTTTACCAAACGACCAGTGGTTGTAATTGATGGGCATACCAATACTTGAGTAGGCATCCATCATTTGTTCGGAAGTAATCACTTCTATCTGGTTAGGGTAAGTGTCTAGGCGATAGTGTTGTGCGACACGCTTAATCTCTTTGTGGTAGCGTTCCAACAGCTCAAATGTCCAATCCGGTCCATCTGGCAGCATTTTACTATTACGCTTCTTAGGTGCCTCTCCTGAGAGGTTTTTCGTTGCGGTACTCATCGCTAGCCTCCTTACGCCGTTTCTTTTTGGAATAGTTCACGGAAGACTGGGAAAATATCCTCCACAGAGCGAATGTTTTTCATTGCGAAGTTCGGAAATTCATCGGTGAGTTTTTCGTACTCATGCCATAGAGTTTGGTGCGAGCGTCGCGTAATTTCTATGTAGGAGTAGTACTGACAGTTTGGCAGTAGTTTGTTCACTAATAGATCGCGGCATCTTGGCGAGTCATCTGCCCAGTTATCGCCATCAGATGCTTGCGCAGCATAAATGTTCCATTGTCCAATTGGATAGCGCTCTTTTACGATTTCGTCCATCAGTTTCAATGCGCTGGATACAATAGTGCCCCCGGTCTCTTGCGAGTAGAAGAACTCGTGTTCGTCCACTTCTTTCGCTTGGGTGTGGTGGCGAATAAAGACGACGTCTACATTCTCGTAAGTACGAGTTAAAAACAGGTATAACAGAACGTAAAAACGTTTTGCGATGTCTTTCGTTGCTTGATCCATCGAGCCCGATACGTCCATCAAACAAAACATCACAGCTTGACTAGATGGTACAGGGCGTTTTTCATAGTTTTTAAAGCGTAAGTCGAAGGTGTCAATAAATGGAACCCCCTCAATTTTCTTACGCAGCTCTTCAATTTCAGCCTTCAAGCGGTTCTCTTCAAACTGCTGAGCGGGTTCAATGTTTTTGATACGAGCAAGTTCATCTTCTAGCTCTTTGAGAAGACGTTTCTTACCTGCGGTCATTGCCGTACGTCGTGCAAGAGATTGTTGTAGCGAACGTACTACCGCAATGTTTGAAGGGATACCAGCAGTTTGAAAGCCTGCGCGGTGCGTTTTCCATTCAGTAATTTTGGCAATTTGGTTTTTTTCTAGATTAGGCAGCTCGAGATCTTCGAACAAAATATCTAGGTACTCATCTTTTGATATTTGGAATACAAATTCGTCTTGGCCTTCTCCATCTGGACTGGCATTGCCTTCTCCCGAGCCACTACCTTGACCGCCACCTTTAGGACGCTCAATTTTATCACCAGTAATGAACTGGTCATTGCCGGGATGAACTCGTTCGCGAACACCACCTTTGCCTTGATGAAAGATCGGCTCATTGATGTCTTTGTGAGGGATAGAGACGTCTTCGCCCGTTTCCGTATTCGTAATCGAGCGTCGATTCACTGCGTCTGCTACCGACTCTTTTATTTGCTCTTTGTGGCGCTTCAAGAAGCGCTGTCGATTAACAGCGCTCTTGTTCTTGCCATTGAGCCTTCGGTCTATAAATTGCGCCATGAAATAGCCCTCTTCATGTTTCACAAGCGACCTAACTCAATACTGGGTTAGGATGACTTACGTACTCGTAGGTACCACTCAGAAAGTAGGCGAACCTGTTTCTCGGTATAGCCTTTTTCCATCATGCGAGCGACAAAGTCGTCATGCTTCTTCTGATCTTCAGAAGAGGTTTTCGCATTAAATGAGATAACCGGAAGTAGCTCTTCAGTATTGGAGAACATTTTCTTCTCGATTACTGTGCGCAGTTTTTCGTAGCTGGTCCAAACCGGGTTTTGACCATTGTTATTCGCTTTCGCACGAAGCACAAAGTTAACGATTTCGTTTCGGAAATCTTTCGGGTTAGAAATACCAGCGGTTTTCTCGATCTTCTCTAGTTCAGCATTCAGTGAAGAGCGATCAAATAGCTGACCAGTTTCTGGATCTCGGTACTCTTGGTCTTGAATCCAGAAGTCTGCGTAGGTGACATAGCGGTCGAAGATGTTCTGACCGTATTCAGAGTAAGACTCGAGATAAGCGGTCTGAATCTCTTTACCAATAAATTCAACGTAGCGAGGCACTAGGTAGCCTTTCAAGAACTCGAGATATTTCTCTGCCGTTTCAGCAGGGAACTGTTCACGTTCAACCTGTTGTTCAATCACATAGAACAGGTGTACAGGGTTGGCTGCCACCTCGGTTTGGTCGAAGTTAAATACGCGCGACAAAATCTTAAAGGCGAAACGTGTAGAGAGACCATTCATGCCTTCATCGACACCCGCATAATCACGATACTCTTGATAGCTTTTTGCCTTTGGATCGGTGTCTTTGAGCGTTTCACCATCGTAGACGCGCATTTTTGAGAAAATGGATGAATTTTCAGGCTCTTTCAGGCGTGAAAGAATACTGAATTGCGCTAGAGTTTCGAGCGTGCTTGGAGAACAAGGAGCCTGAGACAGCTCACTGTTTTCAAGCAGTTTTTGGTAAATTTTCACTTCTTCGGATACGCGGAGACAGTAAGGTACTTTTACAATGTACACACGGTCGAGGAAGGCTTCGTTATTTTTGTTGTTACGGAAGGTCTGCCACTCAGATTCGTTCGAGTGAGCCAGAATCATACCGTCGAATGGAATCGCAGATAGACCTTCAGTACCGTTGAAGTTACCTTCTTGCGTTGCCGTCAATAGTGGGTGAAGTACTTTGATCGGCGCTTTGAACATCTCAACGAATTCCATTAAACCTTGGTTTGCTTTACACAGCGCACCGGAGTAGCTGTAGGCATCTGGGTCGTCTTGCGAATAATGTTCGAGTTTGCGGATATCGACTTTACCAACCAGTGATGAAATATCTTGGTTGTTTTCATCCCCAGGTTCTGTTTTAGCAATACCGATCTGATCGAGAATTGAAGGGCGAACTTTCACTACCTTAAATTTAGTGATATCGCCGCCAAATTCATGAAGGCGCTTAGCGGCCCATGGCGACATAATCGAGCGAAGATAACGTTGCTCGATGCCATATTCTTTTTTCAAAATATCGCCGTCTTCCGTGGCTTTGAATAGACAGAATGGATGGTCATTCACTGGGCTACGTTCGCCATTAGCAGTAAGAACATAGATAGGCATCTGTTCCATCAAAGCCTTAAGTTTTTCAGCAAGTGAGGACTTACCACCGCCGACAGGACCGAGTAGGTAAAGGATCTGCTTACGTTCCTCTAAACCTTGCGCCGCGTGTTTTAGGTAAGACACAATTTGCTCTATGGCATCTTCCATACCATAAAAATCTTTAAAGGTTTCATAACGAGAGATAACACGATTCGAGAAGATGCGGCTCAATCTCGGGTCTTTTGCCGTATCGATTATCTCTGGTTCACCGATCGCCATCAGTAGGCGTTCTGCTGCATTAGCATAAGCGCTTTTGTCATCCTTACACAGGGCTAGAAACTCCTGTAACGACATCTCTTCATCTTTTGCAGCTTCATATCTTGATTGATAGTGGTCGAAAATACTCATGTCGCTTTCCCCTTTAATAGTCAGTCTACCGACGAACGTTGATTCAGGCTTTCCCACCTATTGTTATGCTCCTTGTTGTTTGAATATACGTCCTGTTATCACATTTGGTTCGTACAGAATGTAAGATTGGCGACACCAAAGACTTTGCTTTATGGACAGTTTTTTCATTACAACGGTGAGCGGTGGGTATGAATCTTTCAATCACAGCCTTTCTCTACTTAAGCCTAGTCGGGGATTTGCAATTTTGCTTAACAATTATGAATTTATTGCAAAAGTGACATTTGAATCACTCTTTCACTGAAGATGAATTTATGTCGTGAATAGGTGCAATAGAAATCAGATATTTGGCAAAGACAGAAGGGTCTCAGTGATTCATTGCTCTACATCGCACAAGGGAAGCGTAAGAAGGTGAAAAAGCAGCGGTAAGGTTGTGACAGGGCAAATAAAAAAGGAAAGCGAGTGCTTTCCTTTTCGTAGACGAATAGTTTATGCGCTGAAGATTTGTGCAAGCTCGTTTTCGCATAAATGGTACTGACGAGGGCAGTTGCGCCAAGTTTGTAGCATACGACGGTATTTATCCAGCATTGGCATTTGGCTGTTAAAGTGATGGTCTGCTTTATCAAATTGAGGGTACAGACCTTCAGAATCAATAAGGAAGCGTACGTAATGGACTTGTTGGGCCTCTGAAGCAATATCAAACCCAAGGAACTGCAAGCGGCGCTGATCCACTTTGTTACGATCTTCGGTATCGAGCATGTTGTAAGATTCTTGCATCGCGTGATACATCTCCATAACGTCGATGATCTCACGACACTCCGCTTCTGACAGACAGCCGAAATCTTTATTCAACTCACGCATTTGTAGCTCATAGCCACGTTCAACGATCGTTTGTAAGCGTTTGTATTTGGCCGCATTACTTGGATCAAGTTGAGACATAAGGTTGTATTGGTTTGATAGAATCAAACGTTGAGCGTTTGACATTTCCATGATGACCTCACTAGATATCTAATACATTTTTAATGTGCTTAGGTTAACGCTTAAGACATGAGTGAAACATGATCTCAACACATATTTAATACTAAAAAATGGCAAGAACTGTCACTTTTGACCAGTTTAAAAACACTTATTTATGGTAATGATTGTATATGTAGTCTCGGTCTGAAAATACTCTTAGCCACTCTGGCTTGAATACGGTTAAAACCGCCAGTGACATACCATTTAATAGGCCCTCAGGGAAGGCAAGCAACGGTACAAAAATAAAGTAGTTATGTTGAATGGTTTCCCAATCGTAATGACCAACCGATAAATGGTAAAAGGAGTTAATCAGCAGATGCAGGCTTCCTGTTATCGCGCCGTTGAAAAAACCTGCAACGAAGATGAATACAAAAATGTTTCTTGGCAAGTAGTGATAACTCAAAAGAAAGACGAGGTAACTAATGAAGATAGGAAGCAGGGCAGACAATACTAAAGATGTGGGTAACTGCAACAACGACACATCATGTAGCAGGTGGTTGACCAGCATTGCGGGGATACTGATTAGAAAGGCCATACGCCAACCATACATCATCGTCAGCGTTGTTAGCGCGAGAAAATGAATCTGTAGTCCTTCTTTTACGCCAGCTTGGGTTGCCCATAAGATGCTGAAAAAAAAGAGTGTTGCGAAAACGAGGTGCTGAAATGCTTTTTCCTTTTCAAGCTTGGGCCAAACGACTTTTTTCCAATCTGGTAGACAGTAGGCGAGCACTATCCAAAGTATGACAACCAGAGAGCCCAAGTTAAACCAATCCATGTTACTTCCTTCCTATGCGATCATGACGCAATCATTTCTATTGTTCTTTTTATACCTAAATCACCTCATAGAGATTCATTGAAGGTACTTAGGTATAGTTAAAAAAATACCAGCATATTGCTGGTATTTTAAAGAGGTTAGTCTTGCTGTTCACTTAGTATTTTACGTTATCGTTGTACTGCGCAAGAATGGATTGAATCTCGTCCATCGTTTCTTTCGGTGGAGGGTTTACCCCTTCGAGTGGGTATTCTAAGCCCAATGCTTCCCATTTATGGGCACCCAATTTGTGATAAGGAAGTAACTCGACCTTTTCGATGTTATCCATATCTTTAATAAACTCACCAAGCATGTGTGCCGCTTCAGGGTCATCCGTGTAACCAGGCACGACTACATAGCGAATCCAAGTTTTCTTTCCGATTTTTTGCAAGTAACGAGCAAAGTCCAATGTACGTCGGTTCGATACGCCGATGAGATCTTGGTGCACTTCATCTTTCATGTGCTTGATATCAAGCATTACTAAGTCTGTTGCATCCAGTACTTCATCAATAACATCAGTGTGTTTACGAACATAGCCGTTCGTATCTAGACACGTATGAATACCTTCTGCTTTAGCTGCGCGGAAAAAGTCCCGTACAAATTCAGGTTGAAGCATCGCTTCGCCGCCAGAACAAGTAACGCCACCACCTGATGCATTCATGAAGTGGCGGTAACTTTTCGCTTCGGAAATGATCTCTTCAACCGTAACTTCTTTGCCATCATGCGTATCCCATGTATCGCGATTGTGGCAATACTTACAGCGCATCAAACAACCTTGCAAGAAGACGATAAAACGAATACCAGGTCCGTCTACGGTACCACATGACTCAAATGAGTGAATACGACCAGTTGTTGACATCTTTTGCTCTCATTACTAGTAAATTCTAGCTGTTATTTTATTACAAAAAGCAGGGTTAAAACAGCTTTGTCGGTACTAAAGGCAAGGTTATGTGAAGAAAGAAAATAGATAGACCAATCTAAATAAATGCTTGATCACAGGGTTGGTTAATACCAAACGAGAGAACTTGCCTCGTATTTAGATTGGTGCGGATACAGGGATAAGTCAGCTTTTAGAAAAAGGCGAACACAGAGAAGGAGCCTGTCCCATAAACATCAGTTTGGGATTCTTCATAATCTGGCGTTTTTATCGTAAAGGTTAGGCTTGCACCGTAATTTTGGTTATACCAAGTTGCACCCGCTACGGCGCTTGCTTGCCAATTTTGCAGTGTGACGTCGTATGGCGCGGATGGCTCAGGAATACCAGGGCGATCGCCTTCGATGGTCATGTCATTGAAACGGTAACGACCTTCAAACCCCGTAAATAAGAACCAGCTTGAAGTATCCTGTGCGAGCATACTCGCTGAGAACGGGCTCTCAACACTAATATTGGCGGCTCCGATGCTGCTTGCTAGGTTTGTACCCCAACGAAACATGACGCCTTGAGAGATATCACTACGGAAGTTACCCGCATTGATATCGTTAATGTTGGTGATTTCCCATTGCGTTTTTTGTTCTTCGCTGCGCATCAATTTATTAAATACGCGGTAGCCAAGGCTAAACGCCACTTTATCGTCGATCTGGTAATCCCAACCTTGTGGGTCAGTCGAGCCTGTTATGCCGTGAACGATTTCTTGCGCTTTTTCTGAAAGCGAACTTTCACCTGTTGCACCGATGGTGAAGTTGTAGCGGACGGCTTTGTCATCAGTCAGAGAAAGATAGTTGATCTCAGTATGTAGATAACCCGCATATGGGCGATCATTGACCAGTGGATAATCCGCTTCAATGTCGCTCGGAGTCCACATTTTGTGGCCAAGAACCAACTCTATTTTATCGATATTGGCGTGTTCTGAGTCAGCCAGACTCAGCCATTTCCATTGGCTTTCTTGTTTCAGTTGGCCTGTTGCGTAGGAAAGAAAAATACCATTTGTGTAGTCTTGGTCGACGCCGAAAATACCATCATTGTCGAGTGTAAAAGAGACCGTAGACTTAGTGGATGCCATCGCAACTGGAGAAAGAAGAGTAAGAACAATTAATTTACTGAGTTTCATATACTTTATTTACTAACTTTTTTCGCATCATACGTAAGAATGTGGGCAAAATCTTTCGTAATATCACAACTTTCATTCAAGAAATAAAAAAAGGCTGATGCTTAGAAGCATCAGCCTTTGTTGTATCACTAAAACGTTATTTCACTAAAGTCTTATAGAGACTCTGTGAATGTACGTGCGATTACGTCAGCTTGTTGCTCTGCAGTTAGAGAGTTAAAGCGAACAGCGTAACCAGATACACGGATTGTTAGCTGAGGGTATTTCTCTGGGTGCTTAACGGCGTCTTCTAGAGTTTCGCGGTTAAGAACGTTCACGTTTAGGTGTTGACCACCTTCGATACCCGCTTCGTGGTGGAAGTAACCATCCATCAGACCGGCAAGGTTAGCGCGTTGTGAACCCTCATCTTTACCTAGTGCATTAGGTACGATAGAGAATGTGTAAGAGATACCATCTTGTGCGTCAGCAAACGGCAGTTTTGCAACTGAAGTTAGTGATGCTACGGCACCTTTCTCATCGCGACCGTGCATTGGGTTAGCACCTGGAGCAAATGGAGCACCAGCACGACGACCGTCAGGTGTGTTACCAGTTTTCTTACCGTAAACCACGTTTGAAGTGATAGTAAGAATTGACTGAGTAGGGATTGCATCACGGTAAGTCTTAAGCTTACGGATTTTGCCCATAAATACAGAAACAAGTTCACATGCGATATCATCAACGCGTGGGTCGTTGTTACCAAATTTAGGGTAATCACCTTCGATTTCGAAGTCGATTGCTAGACCGTCTTCGTCACGGATTGGCTTAACTTTTGCGTATTTGATTGCAGACAGAGAGTCAGCCGCAACAGATAGACCAGCAATACCACAAGCCATAGTACGTTTAACGTCACGGTCATGTAGAGCCATTAGTGCCGCTTCGTAGCTGTACTTGTCGTGCATGAAGTGGATAGCGTTTAGTGCAGTCACGTACTGCTTCGCTAGCCAATCCATGAAGTGGTCCATTTTCTCCCACAACTCATCGTAGTTCAGGACATCGCCTTCGATCTTCGGCATTTGTGGACCAACTTGGATTTTTAGCTTCTCATCCACACCACCGTTGATGGTGTAAAGCATAGTTTTCGCAAGGTTAGCACGAGCACCAAAGAACTGCATTTGCTTACCAACAACCATTGGAGATACACAACATGCGATTGCGTAGTCGTCAGAGTTCATGTCTGGACGCATTAGGTCGTCGTTTTCGTACTGGATTGAAGAAGTATCGATAGACACTTTCGCACAGAACTTCTTGAAGCCTTCAGGTAGTTGCTCAGACCAAAGAACAGTGATGTTTGGCTCTGGAGAAGGACCCATTGTGTATAGTGAATTTAGGAAACGGAAGTTTGTACGAGTAACTAGCGTACGACCGTCAAGACCCATACCACCCATAGACTCAGTTGCCCAGATAGGGTCGCCAGAGAATAGATCATCGTACTCAGGAGTACGTAGGAAACGAACCATACGTAGTTTCATTACGAAGTGGTCGATCATTTCCTGAGCTTGTTCTTCTGTGATGCGGCCAGCAGCGATATCGCGCTCGATGAAGATGTCTAGGAACGTAGAAGTACGGCCTAGAGACATTGCCGCGCCGTTTTGAGATTTAACAGCAGCTAGGTAACCGAAGTAAGTCCACTGGATAGCTTCTTGTGCAGTTTCAGCAGGACGAGAAATGTCACAACCGTATTTTGCAGCCATTTCTTTGATTTGACCTAGAGCACGGTGTTGCTCTGCGATCTCTTCACGAAGCTGCATTGTCATTTGTAGGTCTTCGCCGTTCTCGAAACGCTCTTGTAGAGAAGAGAACTGTGCGAATTTATCCTTCATTAGGAAATCAATACCGTATAGAGCAACACGACGGTAGTCACCGATGATACGACCACGACCGTATGCATCAGGAAGACCAGTCAATACGCCAGACTTACGACACGCCATGATTTGTGGAGTGTAGATGTCGAAAACGCCTTGGTTGTGAGTTTTACGGTATTCTGTGTAGATTTTCTTAACTTGTGGGTCAAGCTCGCGGTTGTAGGCTTTGCATGAACCTTCAACCATACGGATACCACCGTTAGGGATGATCGCACGTTTTAGAGGAGCGTCAGTTTGAAGACCTACGATAGTTTCTAGGTCTTTTTCGATGTAGCCTGCATCGTGAGCAGTGATGGTAGAGATAACTGAAGTATCAAAATCAACAGGAGCGTGAGTCGCGTTCTCTTGTTTGATGCCTTCCATTACCTTAGCCCAAAGCTTGTTAGTCGCTTCAGTACCTTCAGAAACTAGGAAAGATTCGTCGCCTTCGTACGGAGTGTAGTTCTTCTGAATGAAATCACGAACGTTTACTTCGTTTTGCCAGTCGCCTGCAGCAAAACCTTCCCAAGCTTTAGCAAATTGCTCTGCCATGACATACCTACCTTTTTAGTAGAAAAAAATACGTACTGCTTCGCCGTTGAGCCAGCTATCCCCAAGTTAAAGAGGGGAACAGTACACTCTTATGAATAACAATATTTATAGTCTTAAATTTAAATGTTCGAGTTACAAAACTATAAATATTGTCACTAGTTTTAACGTTTCTCTTTTTAAGCAACAGTTAGAGGTTAAACTAAAATTTTTTTGCAAACCTTAAACTAAATCAATAAATCCTCAAAAATCTCGATAAAAATGGGGTAGCGACTAGCGCTACCCACACATTTTCTGAACTGTCAGCTTTA
The DNA here is from genome assembly GCF_002105475.1 of Vibrio sp. ArtGut-C1. Lineage (NCBI taxonomy): Bacteria > Pseudomonadati > Pseudomonadota > Gammaproteobacteria > Vibrionales > Vibrionaceae > Vibrio > Vibrio sp. ArtGut-C1. The sequence continues at coordinate 15,455 of NZ_NCTH01000011.1, forward strand.
CAGCCAAGCTTGGATGCCATATTGACCTTCAAGCATACCAACTGCAAGCATAGCAACTAAACAGATAATAAGTACGCTTACTGGGATCACAATCTTGTCTACAAACGACAAGCGAGACGCGCGCTCTTTATCACCAATTAAGCCGTTGTTATCTAAAAGCATAGTTAGTGCCCAAGCTAGAACAGGGTTAACGACTGCTGAACCAAAGATACAGATGCCTGCTGCTTGTGAATCTTTTGAGTCTTTCACCATCTGCATGCCTGCTTCAAGTAGTGGTAGAGATACACCAACGAGAAGAGCAACGCGCATAACTGGTGGCCATACAGCAACATCCATAGGGAAACCAAGGATTGCAACAATAATACATAGAGAACCTAGTAAGATTGCACCGCCAGGAATAGGGCGCTTCGCGATTGCTGCAGGGATCATGTAAGTCCCCCAAGATGATGTGATGTTACCACCACCGACAGCGGTACCGACCATTTGGCGCACAGAACACATTGTCATTGTGTCATCAACGTCCATCAGTACTTTTTCACTCTTACGTGGGTAGTTCATTTCTTGGAAGATGCGGTGACCCAAGAAGTCAGGAGACCACATTGCTACAGCAAGAATTGCGAATGGTAGAGAAGCAATGAAGTGTTCCATATTAGGAAGACCAAGCATCCAACCTTCTTCTGTTGAACCCCACCAGTAGATTGGGTTTAGGTTTGGAAGACCCGTCTCGGTTACGAATTTAATATCGAAGCCTGCGCCAAGAACAAGTGCGATTGCAAGGCCAGTGAAGGCACAAACAGGGATTGCTAGCCAGCGTTTGTTCACTTTAGCAAGGAACGCGTATAGGCCAATGGTAACCGCAAGAACGATTAGACCGATGTAACCCATGCTACCTGCGGCAACTGTGTCGGATTGCAAACCAACAGCCCAAGCTTGAATGGAATTAATTTGGCTCATCGTTCCGGTTAAACCCAAGAAGATGAGAAGGCCACCAGCCGTACCTTCAGAGGTGAGGTTAACCAGTTTTGAACCACCTTTTAACAGGCTCAGAATTAAACCAAACACACCAATAAGAATTGCCAATGCAAGAGGGTGAGCACCAGCTAGCGCGATGGTACCAATAAGAGGGATCATTGGGCCGTGGTTACCTGCTAGGTTGGCTTTAGGGTTAATAAAGCCAGAAGCAAGTACACAGAAAAGAAGTGCAGGGATGAGCATCTCTACACGGGCAACTTCGATGGCGAAATCTTTGCCCAGATTAACATGGTCCCATGCGGCAGTTAGGCCTTCAGCCCAAGACATCATTACCGCAGAGTACATTGCGATAATACCAATCGTACCGGCAAGTGCTGGAACAAGATCTTCAAGTTCAAAACGGAAGTCACGACCTGGCAAGTTTAAGCCGAAACGACGCGGCTTCATAATTTGTAGTTCGTGGTCTAGGTAGTCTGAACGGCTTGCGAACTCAGATGCTGGACGATGAAGCTCACGGTAGCTCTTGGTCTCGATATCTGAATCAGAGTGCGTTTTGTTAACTGCGTCTGACATAGATTCCTCATATATTTAAAAGTTATGAATTCTTCATTCAATTGTGTTAATCCGCATCCTGCGGCACGCTTATGCTAGCTATTATTAGATTTGTTACACGTCGACATTGTGCCTAAGCATAGCTAATAACTTATTGTGTTGAGGCACAAAAAAATCCTCATCTTTTGGCAGGAGTCTAGCAAGATAGCCATTTAGGGTGATTGATTTAGATCACTTTAAGAATGGTTGTGAAATAAAACTACAGAAAGTTTCTGGCATGCGAATGAGATGGTGAAATCTTGTGTAATTTCATTACACAAGTTGCATAAAATTAGAATTTGTTGCTCTTATCGTTCTGGGATGCAGGGTAAATATCAATATTCATGATGATTATATAAAGCTGGCTTTATTCTTGCTTTCTACAGGGCAAAGACGATTTTTTGGCTAATCATTGCCGCTCAGTTTAGGAAAAAGACATGAAACAGCTTAAAGTACTGCCACTAGTGGCAATCATCTCAGGGTTAATGGTCGGTTGTGGCGGCGGTGGCGGTGGCGGCGGTGGTGCTGCGCCGAAAACAGCGTTTACTTTTGATTTTGCTATACCAGCAACAATGACTGAAAGTGAAGCTACTGCGAAAGGTTGTACGGTGTATGACCACAAAACTGAGCTGAACGGTGATAAAACGGTTTTAACCTATAGCGCAGCGTCAAAAGAGCAAGTGACTAACTATGTTATCGGTTACTACTCTGATGCAGATGGCAAAAGAGCCGGAGACATCATCAAACCAACCACTGATAACTTTAAGTTTTATCTTGAAGATATTCCTGACGGCGGCTTTGTAACGTTTCAAGCAATAGAATTTAACGGTAGAGAAGCTCGCGTAAATACGTTTTCAAAAGAATTCTTACAAGATAAGAAACTACGTAATGCCACGTTTGCCCTTAACCGAGACTCTTTGAACAAGTGCTTTACTGGCGGTAACTTAGCAAGCAATAAGTTTACTAACCTAGATTACCGAAATGCTGAATCAGGTGGTGGAGACTACAACTTTGTCTCGCAAACCGATGTTTTCACGTCACCTAACCCTGATATGTTGCCTACCGATGAGCTTATGGGGCTTAAAGGTGAGCCTACGGCGTTGTTCCAGTATGAATCTGGTTCAAGCGACAAAGCGCTTTACCAGTATGGTATTGGTTCGTGGGGGACTGGTGAGATCGCCTTAGTCAGAGCGGATAATACGTCAAACATTTATTCGTCTTCTGATTATACTTACGACACTCTCCACATTGGTTTTATTACTAACGGCTTTGCGTATGATGCGCTGAAGCTAGATAAAACGGCCGTTGAATATAATCGCCCTAGTGCAACGAATAAAGAAACTTGGGTCTACATGGCGTTCTCAGAGAATCAAGTTAATGGTTGGGACTCTCTACTTAACGAAACGGTCTCTGATGGATGGGATATTGACGTTGATCCAAGCTCTTACTTAAATATTGATAACCTGCCAAACACAAAACCAAGTGTATCAACACAAGGAAGTGCAGACTCGGTGATTGATCTGGACATGGGTTTAACATCGTCTACAGAAGGCTTTACTCGTGTCGCTTACTTTGCGGCTTCAGGCGACTATAAAGTCACACATCGTATTTTCACAAAGAGCGACAGTGACTCTGTTGTTGTTCCTGAGCTCCATTACTACAATTTCCCAACATCAGCCGTTAACGGTTTGAAAGTTTCAGCTTCGGACGATTTTAATCGCACTGCTTTGGTATTGAGTGACGATAGCAATATCGACTCTAAAGTTTTCATGAGCTTCTTTTCTAATGGTGAAGCGTCAGAGCCTGAGCTAGATGAAGACTTGGATGGCATCATTACTTCTGAAAAAGAAGGCCTAGAAAATGAAGTGACGTTACGTACTTCAAACTCATTGGTAGTCAGTCGTTTTAATTAATTCATTACGACCCTAAATAAGTTTCAATTAACACTTTTGTAAATTTATTAAGCCCCTTCTAAAGGGGCTTTTTTATATTTAATATTCAGCTTTTGAAGAATAAGTTGCTATATATTGCATATTAATTTGGCTATCGTATCTTTCTATTCGAATTATTTAGGTTAATAATTTGTTGCAAGTTTCAGGGTGTGGTGCTAATTTGTTCCGAATTAGAGAGGGCGGAGTCCCTTAATTGCAGTGACAAAAACACAGGGAGTAGAGCGCATGAATGATGTACCAGCGCTAGATATAAAAGACCTGCACAAAACATTTGGACAAAATGAAGTTCTCAAGGGAATTTCTCTTGCCGCGCACAAAGGAGATGTCATCTCCATCATTGGCTCTTCCGGTTCTGGTAAGAGTACCTTTCTTAGATGTATCAACTTGCTAGAAACGCCTACCGCAGGCGAAATTTGGGTGAATGGTGAATTAATCCAAATGAAGAACAACCGAGCAGGGGAATCTGTTCCTGCTAATGAAAAGCAAGTGCAACGTATTCGCTCACGTCTAGCGATGGTGTTCCAAGGTTTCAACTTATGGTCACACCTGACAGTACTAGAAAACGTGATTGAAGCCCCTGTTCATGTTCTAGGCGTACCAAAAGCCCAAGCGATTGAAAACGCAGAAGTCTTGCTTAAGAAAGTAGGCCTATATGAGCGTAAAGACTATTATCCTGGACACTTATCTGGCGGTCAGCAGCAACGTGCCGCTATTGCCCGTGCGCTAGCAGTTGACCCTGAAGTGATGTTGTTTGACGAGCCAACCTCTGCGCTTGACCCAGAACTAGTTGGGGAAGTATTAGGGGTAATGAGAGATTTGGCAGATGAAGGACGAACCATGCTGGTGGTCACGCACGAAATGGCGTTTGCGCGAGACGTATCAAACCATGTGATGTTCTTGCATCAAGGCTTAGTGGAAGAACAGGGAAATCCAGCTAAGCTATTTACAAACCCGGATTCAGAACGATTACAGCAGTTTATCTCATCCATTTACTAATATTTTTAGGCGGCAGACTATTGCCTCCTAAGCCAGCACAACAAACAAAACGAAATAAAATAGCAATCACAGGAGTATGGAAATGAAAAAGTGGTTATTAGCAGCAACGATCGCTGCAACGGCAGTATCTGGTGTCGCTCAAGCGAAAGAATGGAAAACAGTTCGCTTTGGCATTGAGGGTGCTTACCCTCCGTTTAGCTGGACAGAAACGGATGGTTCTCTGAAAGGCTTCGACGTAGACATGGCCAACGCGCTTTGTGAAGAAATGCAAGTGAAATGTAAGATTGTCGCGCAAGATTGGGATGGCATCATTCCTTCTCTATTAGCGCGTAAGTACGACGCAATCATCGCTGCGATGTCTATTACTGAAGAACGTAAGAAGAAAGTCGATTTCACTGGCAAATACGCACTGATTCCAAACAAATTTATTGCCAAGAAGGGTGCGAATCTGGATTTTGACAACCTAGATGGTAAGAAAATCGCCGTTCAACGTGCAACAACACACGACAAATATCTGACAGATAACTATGGCGATAAAGTAGAAATTGTTCGTTACGGTTCTTTTGATGAGGCTTACCTAGATTTAGCCAATGGTCGTGTTGCCGCTGTATTGGGCGACGCCTCTGCTCTAGAAGAAGGTGTGCTTAATAAAGCGGGCGGCGACGCGTACGAGTTTGTTGGTCCGTCACTGACCGATCCTAAGTGGTTCGGTGAAGGTTTTGGTATTGCCGTGCGTAAACAAGATAAAGATCTAACGAAGAAATTGGACGCGGCGATAATTTCACTACGTGAGAAAGGTGTTTATCAAGAAATTGCTGGTAAATACTTTAACTACGATGTGTACGGTGAATAAACCGTAATTAAGCGACCGTTGGCTTGTTCCTAGAAGTAGTCAACGGTCGATTTTTTGAGTTTAGGGATTAGGAACTCACCTATGCTAGATTTACAAGGATACGAAGCTTCGATTTTAAAAGGGGCTTTAGTAACGATAGAAGTTGCAGTGCTTTCACTCCTTCTTGCGGTGATCTTAGGTATGCTTGGCGCATTAGCTAAGCTAGCGCCTTACAAATGGGCAAGGGCGATTGCCACTCTTTACACCACCGTCATTCGCGGCATTCCAGATTTGGTTCTGATGATGCTGATTTTCTTTGGTGGACAAATACTTTTAAACAATAGCCTGTACTCCATTAACGAAACGCTCAATGAGTGGTTTGCTTCGAGTGATCCAAACCATGAATGGACGTCTTACTTACCCGACTATATTGATGTCAGCCCATTTATTGCAGGTGTACTCACGATTGGTTTTATCTTTGGTGCCTACATGGCGGAGACTTTTCGCGGAGCGATCATGGCGGTGGACAAAGGTGAACTAGAAGCAGCAAAAGCTTATGGTATGAGCTCAGCCTTATCGTTTAGAAGAATCTTACTGCCTCAGATGATTCGTCATGCATTACCTGGATTTGGTAATAACTGGTTAGTGTTACTCAAGACCACTGCGTTAGTGTCCATCATCGGCCTGGATGACATGGTGAGAATGAGCTCGTTGGCGGCAGGTACGACGAAAATGCCGTTTACCTTTTACATGGCTGTCGCGCTCATCTTTCTGTTTTTTACCAGCGTTTCGACCGGGCTACTCAAGCTTGTTGAGCGTAAGTTCAGTATTCATGCGAGGTAAGTTATGGATTTTTCTTTGATTATTGAAAGCTTCCCAACTTATCTTCAGGGACTTTGGACGACAGTTTGGCTGGTAGGATTAGCGTTGGTTATCGGTTTGTGTGTCTCGATTCCATTAGCCGTGGCACGTAATAGTACGAATTATGCCTTTAGCTTACCTTCTTGGGGATTCATTTACTTTTTCCGTGGAACACCGTTGTTGGTCCAGTTGTATTTGATTTATTACGGTATGGATCAGTTCTTTCCTGTGAAAGATACCTTGTGGGAAAACGCCTGGTTTTGTGCTTTAGTCGCTTTTATTCTTAATACGTCGGCTTATACAGCAGAAATTATTCGTGGTGCGATTAATGGCTTGCCCAAAGGTGAAGTAGAAGCTGCCAAAGCGTATGGGATGAGTAAGTTTATGACATACAGACGTATCATCTTGCCTAGTGCACTGCGTCGAGCATTACCAGCTTATTCAAACGAAGTGATTTTCATGCTGCACGGTAGTGCGGTCGCGGGTATCGTTACCATTATGGATCTAACTGGCGCTGCGCGTTTAGTTAACTCACGTTACTATGCGCCATTTGAATCTTTCCTTACGGCGGGGCTGTTCTACATGGCACTGACGTTTATGATCTTGTGGTGCTTTAAAGTGGCAGAGAAGCGCTTCTTAGCTTATCTGCGTCCTTTAAGCTAATTATCAATAGAGGCAATAGCACCGGAGTGGGTGCTATTGCTTTTGATAATTTTGTTATCTTCATTCCTATTTTTCCAGCCGATGTAGAAGACTCTTTCTTATTATTCATTAACTTACATTAACATTCGATAAACTCATTGTTTAGTAAGTAAAAATGAAAAAAACAATTCTATCGTTGGGCATTGCCGCCCTAGCCACAGGATGTGGTGGGGGAGAGGGAGAATCACAACCTAATGCTCAAGTAAAACCAACGCCAGATCCAGTTCAACAAGCTCTGGAAACTGGTAATGCACTGCTCGTTTCTGACCCGAACGATTTCATCCGAGAAAGTCGGCAAGTTGTGGAAGGGCATAAGAAACAGTCGAATACGATCAAATCTGCAATTGCGAAAAACCTTTCTGGCCTTTATTGGGATCCAACCCATGATGCAGCGATCTTGGCACCTCAGTATGGGTTCAACGACACCATCTTGATGACCAACAAGGCCATGGCCAACGGTTATAAAGATCAGGCGTTGTCAATTGGCGTTGCTGGAGAAAAAGCTAATGGTCAACGTTATGCGCTATTAGGTAGTAATCCATTTAGAACGGCACAACGCTTTCCCGAGTCTTCGAATGCAGCGATGACTCAATGGCTAAGCAACCTGGTCACTTGGTTGTCAGGCGGAACTACTTCAAACGTTGTCATCGCGCAAATGGATCAGTCTTATTACTTCCCTGATGAGCAAGCGACTCGGAATTGGCTGAAAGACAATGTTTCACAAGAGTTGGCGTTTAATGAGGCCGACCTATGCGATGGTTCAAAGCTACTTAGCTGCTTGCAAACCAATACTCCAAACTTATTGATCTTGTCACAGCATCTGCAATCTGGCGACACCAACCAACAAGTACTCGATGCTCTGGCATACGCTGAGCAAGCCCAAATTCCTGTTCTATACCTGCATTGGGGTGGAGGACTAACTGAACTTGGCAGAGACATTTTGGAAAAATTCCATGTTGATTATGTGGGAGATAACTATTGGCGTAAGTTAGGCTTGGTTGATTGGGCGCCTTCATCACTCATGAACTTCGTGCCAGAGTCTGTTGCTACGCAACAAGCGCTGTTGTCTCGTTTTGAATCTCAAAACTTCAATGTTGACTTGTCACAGTGTGATGACAAATCTTGTCCTGACACTGCGAATATGGAAAGTCAATTTTATGCAGGGGCAAACAGTATTCGCCATCGGTTGAAAAAGCTTGATGAACAAAAAGTAGATTTGTTTAATCAAGATGGCTACCAATACGAAAAACTCATGGTATTGCTGGCTGATCACTATCGTCAAACGGTTGTGTTCCCAATGGACAAACAATCAACCCAAACGACCGAATTCCTAAAGTCGTACTTTGCCGATTACGTGCAATACAACAGCCGAAGCGTAAACCCAAAACAACCAAATATGGGGAACTTCAGCCGTAGTGAGTTTAGCCCTGAAGTAAAGAGAATCAGCGCAACGATTAATATGGAATCAAAGCGTAACTTCCGCTCTGCTGGTGTGTATGCGCTTCCTGGGGAGACCTTTACGGTCACGCGCAATGACAGTAATGAAGTGACGACTAAAATTGTCATCAACAGTTTAAGAAGTGGCGCAACTCATGAGTTCAGCAAAGATGGATACACGCGACCAAAAATGCTGACTTCTTTCGCCTATGAGGTGAAGCCGGGTGAAACCATCACGCTGACTTCACCTTATGGCGGGCCTATCCAGGTTCACTTTAACAATAATGATGTACCAGTAGCTCTAACATTTAGCCATGTAGCGCAACACCCTGTATGGAGAAGTGAAAAGGATAACGATGCGTTTATTCAGGAGCTTGAAGCGAATTTGTTCGATTGGGCCGAACTGATCACGCCTGGATTTGAGGTACATTCTAAACGTGACAAAATGCTTGAATCTGTCAACGATGAGATGTGGTCGACACCAGCTGAAATGGCGCTGGCGACAGAAGAGTATGTTCATAACTACCCACATGTCTTGGCTGGTTTCCAAGGGCCGGGTATCGATGAGGTTCCGGAAATTATCCAGTATGCCAAAAAACAAGGTTGGGAAATCGCCAATATTGATATGGTGAAGCATATGAACGCTGACCAAGCGACGTGTGGTTACGGCTGTTCTGGTAACCCATACGATGCTTACTGGTCATTCAGCCCACTCGGTCACGGTGATTTACATGAGCTTGGTCATGGCTTGGAAAAAGGTCGATTCCGATTTGCAGGCTGGGAAGGGCATTCAACGACTAATTACTACTCGTATTACAGTAAGTCTCGTTTCTTCCAGAATACGGGGAAAGTTTCAACTTGCCAAAGCTTAGATTTCAAAGGCCAGTTTGAATTATTGCAAGCAAGCCGAACTCAAGCGGATCCAAACGCTTACATGGCAGCGAAAAATCAAACTGGTTGGAGTTGGGGAGCTCGCGTTTACATTCAAATGATGATGGCGACGCAGCATGAAGGTGTACTGCAAAATGGTTGGCATTTATTGGCGCGATTGCACCTGATTGAACGTGAGTTTAACCGCTTGAAATCGGATGATGCGCTTTGGCATGAGAGACGATTGAGTATTGGTTTCACCAACTACTCTCGTGAAGAGGCAAATAGCATCTCAAACAACGACTGGTTGCTTATTGCTCTGAGCTACATCTCTCAGCGAGACATGACGAGCTATTTAGATATGTGGGGCTTCTCGTTCACAGAAAAAGCGAAACAGCAGGTTGTGGCGCTGAATCTACCGCCGATGCCTCTCACTTACTTTGCAAGCAGCAATACCGGCTACTGTCTGAACGAATTTGCTCAAACGCCAGTCAGTGTTGATGGTCAAACGGTTTGGCCGCTGAACTAGCTGAGTAGAAAGTAACTTGCATGAAAAAGGGAGACAGAGTCTCCCTTTTTCATGGGGTAAGCTTAGCGTTGAGTCCCGCTTATTGCTCAGTTATGTATTACTTGAACGTCGACCAAATTGGAGCGTGGTCTGAAGGTTTTTCAATACCGCGTAATTCATAATCGATCCCCGAGTCAATACATTTTTTCGCGAGAGAAGGGGTCGCCAAAATGACATCAATTCGTAGACCTCGGTTATCATCAAACCCGCGAGAGCGATAATCAAACCACGAGAATTTATCGTTCACTTCTGGATATAGCTTGCGGAAGGTGTCCTCAAAGCCCCAATCTAGCAAGGTTTTCAGCCATTCGCGCTCTTCCGGTTGGAATGAACATTTACCTGTTTTTAGCCAACGCTTACGGTTTGGTTCGCCGATACCGATATCTGCATCAATAGGGCTAATGTTGATGTCACCCATAACAATCAATTGCTCGTCGCTATTGTGATGATCGTTTAGGTAAGTCATCAGATCTTTATAGAACTGACGTTTGTATGGGAATTTTGTTTCGTGGCTGATGTTATCCCCTTGAGGGAAGTAGCCGTTTAGCACCGTGACCTTTTCGCCGTTTTCATTTAAAAACGTTGCCATGATCATGCGCTTTTGGTGCTCTTCGTTATCCGTCGGGAACCCTTTTTGTACGTGTAGAGGTTCTTGCTTACAAAGCATTGCGACACCGTAGTGCGCTTTTTGACCATGGAAATACACTTTGTAGCCCATGGCTTCGACAGCTTCAATCGGGAATGCTTCATCGTGAACTTTAATTTCCTGAAGGCCAATCACATCTGGTTGGTGTTTGTCGATTAGCGCTTGGAGTTGGTGCAGTCGCGCACGTAGTCCATTGATGTTAAAGCTGATTACTTTCATTGTTTATCCTTTTTGAGGGCGTACTTTTTTATGAATAGTATCATTGTGCAAGAGCACTGAAAACGAGTCTCGGTGAAAGGAGCGAAACGTTGGGCTACTTTGTTTTTAATTTGTTTTCTAAGTCGCTTTGCACGATCTTCAAAGCGTTAAGCGCAACTTCTGGATCTATCTCATTGCTCTCAAGTAAATAGATCAAATCGACAGCCAATTTGATCTCTTCAGGTGCGTCATCTAAAGGCGAGGTTGGTTGTTCGGCCATTATTGGTGTTTTTCCCTATGTGTAATTTGGTTCTCTAGTTTCAGAAGCGCTGCCTCACAACGTGCCAAACGTTGCTCGGTCGCTAGTAACACTTTCTGAGCCTCGGCACGCATAAAACTAGGAGCGGTTTCGACAGCACGTTCTTTTTCTAACACCATTTCGCGCAAGCGTCTTGCCCACTCTTGGTGTTGAGCGAGTTCCTGATAAAGCACGTTAATAGGCTTGCGGAAATGGCTGCTATGTTTGATCTCATTCTTGCGAATTTTGGTGGTAGAAATCTCGCGTTGAATCGCACCTATTTGCGCTACTAACCGTTCAGTGAGGTACTCAGCACGCAAAGCGGTGAGCTTACCTTCATTTTGCTCACGCACAATCGCATCCAGCGTGGCTTTTGCTTCTTTTACGCAAGGAGTAAGTAAGCGAGAGCGACAACCAAATAAGCGCTCATCAAAAAGCGGAACATGGTGTTCGCCTCTTTGACGGTCAAGAACAGCGGCTTGCTTCGCCATTTGTTCTAGGTTTTCCTGGAGTTGAGAAATGTTCATGACAAACCTACAAACCATGCGTCATAAGCCAATTTTATGGCCAGTATACTGACGACAGTAACAAATACAGGGCGAATGAATTTAGAACCAAACCGAATGGCGGAATGCGCGCCAACAAAAGCGCCAGCCATTAAACATACCCCCATTGTTAAGCCTAGCACCCAGTTGATATGACCGAGGACTGCAAACGTAATCAAAGAGGTAAAGTTGCTGGTAAAGTTCATTGCTTTTGCTAAGCCAGAGGCGAGCAAGATATTCAGCCGATACAGAGCCATTGAACTTACCGTCCAAAAAGCCCCAGTTCCAGGCCCTGCGAGCCCGTCATAGAACCCTATGGATAATCCTTGCATGTACTGTTTTCTATGAAGTTTTGGGCAAGGCTCGGGAATTGGACTTTGATGAGGAGAGTGCGGTGTTTTATGGAAGACGGTGTATAACGCCGCCGCTAAAATAACAAGAGGTAACCCTTTTTCTAGCCAATCCGTGCTAATCGCGTCCACAAGTAGGGTACCTAATGTTGCTCCGACAAGCGTCGCAACAAATGCTCTTCCCCAGCATTGAGGCTTGAATAAACGTTTCTTGTAGTACGTAAATGCCGCAGTAGAAGAGGCAAAGGTAGCCGCAAGTTTATTGGTGCCTAGTGCAATATGGGGCGGCAAGCCCAACGATAGTAGAGCAGGTACGGTTAGCATGCCACCACCACCGGCAACTGCATCAATAAATCCAGCGACAAAAGCGACAAGCGCCAACACCAACAGCATAGTTGGCTCAATCATTTCCATAAATGGTGATTCTTCTAATATTCTATTTTACGTTTAAATGGAGGTAGTGAGTCGATTAAGGCTTGTCCGTATCGCTTAGTGACTAGGCGTCGATCAAGAATCGTTACTCTACCAGAATCTCTCTCTTTACGCAGTAAGCGACCTACGCTCTGGATCAGCTTTTTGCTTGCGTCAGGTACAGTTATTTGCATAAACGGGTTCCCACCTTTTTTCTCGATATATTCGGAGTGAGCCTGTTCGACAGGAGAGGTTGGAACACCAAATGGAATTTTTGTAATCACCAAGTTTTCAAGTAATTCGCCAGGTAAATCTAGCCCCTCAGAGAAACTGCCAGTACCAAATAAGATGCTGGTTTTATTTGATTCTATTAGCTTTTTATGTTTTTTTAGAATTTCTTGACGTGAGCTTTCACCTTGAACTTGCAACGCCCAGCCTTTTTTTATGAACTCCGAAGACAGCGCCTTCGCAACTTTGTTCATCTGCCAATAGGATGAGAATAATACTAAGTTGGCTTTCTTGTCTTCCAAGTACTTAGGCAATATCTCAATAAGATATTCAGTAAATTGAGGCGCTGGTGGTTCATATTTCATCGCAGGGATGAGCAATTCTGCCTGGTTTTGGTAATCGAATGGTGACGCAAGCGCTAAAAACTGTGTGCCTGATTCTGGTTTTCCATCAATACCAACCTGATGGCAAAAGTAATGGAAGGAGTTTAATGCACGCATCGTTGCGGAAACTAAAATGGCGCCAATGCACCTGCTCCAAATTTGTTGGTCGAGTTGCCATCCAATTTCAAGCGGAGAAACACTCACAATGAAATCACCCTCGCGATCGGGGTGGGTTTCTAACCAGCGAGCCAAAGGCGCACCTTTTTCACGAGTTGGCTCAGCCATCAAGCGCCAGACTTGCGCTAGGTTTTCTAACCTTTGAATGTAGAAGCCGAGCTCCGCAAGCGCTGGTTCAGCCAATCTTGTCGCAAGCTCCCCATCTTTTACTCTTTCCGCAATAAGGTCGGCAATTTTTGCCACACTTTGATTTGCTTTTTTACTGAACTGCTTTAACTCTTTGGATTGGTTCTCTAGCCATTCTGGTAGTTCACCGTGCTCAAAGCGGGCGATACTCTCTTCAAATTGAGCTGGATCGAACTGTTTAGGCAGTTGAGTCAGTGCTGGTATCAAGTTCTGAACCGCGTCTTGAAGGTCGTTGCGAAATCGAGCTACGCGCTTCTCGTCTGCGAGCGATGAAAACTTGCTAATCGACTGATTTAACTTCTCAAGCCATGCTGCCGCACCTTTTAAGCTCGCAGATGCTGAAGCATGATCGCGGGCGACATGAGGCAAGTGATGTGCCTCGTCAAAGACGTATATCGTGTTTTCTGGCTCAGGTAAGATTACTCCGCCCCCCAAGTCTGCGTCTGCCATGACGAGAGAGTGGTTCGCAATGATGACATCATTCTTATCCAACTCTGAGCGCGCTTTTTGGAATGGGCAGCCGCGATGGCCCGGTAAACTGTTATTGCAACTGTGTTTATCACTGACAATCAGTTGCCATAGCTTATCATCGATGGTTTTAGGCCAAGAATCACGGTCACCGTCCCATTTACCTTGCGCAAGAGAGCGATGCATTGTTTCCAACAGCTCTATATCTTTTTGCTTAGGCTTGGTTTCGAACATGGCTAACTGACCACCATCAGCGCCGCAAGCTGAAGCAAGTTTTTCTGCACAACAATAGCGTTGACGGCCTTTTGCCAAAATAAAAGAAAACTCTCGGTCGGTAATCCGACGAAAAAGAGGGAGGTCTTTATTTATGAGCTGTTCTTGCAGAGCTACGGTCGCCGTTGAGATAACCACTTTTCTATTGTTATGTACAGCCACGGGGATGGCAGCCATTAGATAGGAGAGCGACTTACCAATTCCAGTCCCTGCTTCTGCAACCAGTATTCGGTTAGATTTGTGGTACTGACCGCACAGCGTTTTTGCAATCTCTGCAACAAGGTAGTTTTGTGCTCTTCTAGGTACAAAGTTATCAAGTTGATCTTGCAGGTTTTGATAGCTATTACGAATCGATTTTTGAATGTTACTGGTCAGCATACGGGCCTCAAATGCGTTGGAGGCGAATAGTAGCACACATCACTAGTTGTACAGTAGTTCACAAAACGGAATGCTTTTATGAGGAATGTAGATCTTCTTCACAAAAAAATATTGAACCTTATCTAAATGAAATTAATTTCATTATATGAAAAATATAAAACTCCAAATATGATATTTGTGTGGTTTTTTATTCTGCATGTTGTGTTTTTTAATATTTATTTTGGGTTTAAAATCTCATTGTTAATGGTTTTATAAATTATGAAAAATCAAGAGGATTGATTAGATGTTCGTCGAATAAATAAAGATAAACTTTTCAAGTTATTGTTTTTAAATGTTATTTTTGTTTTTTTGCATTGGTATTTAGAAAATTTGACAGCCAGAATAATCTTTTGCACTCTTAGCTCCAGATTTTGAGAAGGCGCTGTATAACGTTTTGTTAACGCTCTATCTCAAACATATAAAAAAAGGGAACCAGACAAGGATATCCCGAACTAAGAAAAGGCAGTGGATTAATTATGAAAAAAACTCTATTAGCACTAGCTGTAGTTGCGTCTGCAACTTCAGTGAACGCAGCTGAAGTATTCAAATCTGAAGAAGGTTCTGTAGATTTCTACGGTCAGCTACGTCCAACTCTTCTATTCACAGAAAAAACTGATCACACAGCAGAGCTAAACACTAGCTCTTCTCGTACTGGTGTGAACGCAGTTTACGTTGTTGACGAAAGCCTAAAAGTTCTGGGTGAAGTTGAGATCGGTGTTGCTCTAGGTGACAACTACGACGCAGGTGCTGATTCAAGCGAGCGTACTGATGATTCAGTATACGTACGTCGCCACATCATCGGTTTTGATATGGGTGATATGGGTACTCTTCGCTTCGGTAAAGAAGGTACTTGGGCTGATGACGTATACTTCGCAGATTACTCTTACTTCTTCGGTGGTAACGCAGCGGAAACTGCATACGGTCACGCTTGGAACAACGATTCTCAAATCAAATACGCTTACGAAAATGACGCATTCTGGCTAAAAGCTGGTTACGCGCTAGGCGAAAAAGATTCTAACGAAGAAGTACTAGAAGTATTCGTTGGTAAATCTTTCAACGACCTATCTCTACACGCTGGTGTACTTACTGCGAACAACGACATCAACGTAACTAAAGAGAAAAAACTAGTTCTTAATGGTGTAGAGCAAACAGTTTCTCACACAGAGCGTACTGATAACGAAAACCTATCTTTTGAAGTAACTGCTGAGTACGCACTAAACGAGCACACTCTGGGTGCAACGTACTACTACAACGAAAACGAAGATAAACTAGGTAAATCAACAGTTGATTCACACTACATTGTTGTAGCTGGTATGTTCGCTGTTGCTCCTAAAACAACTCTATACTCTGGTTACGAGTACCTAGCTCAGTCTACTGACGAAGCAGGTAAAGTAGACGCAGACTCTTCTTGGTTCTACGCTGGTGTTGAATACAAGTTCTCTAAATGGGCACGTGTATTCGCAGAAGCGGGTTACACTTTCGAAGGTACTGACTTCGACAACAAAGATACAGACGACGCAACTAACTTCGGTGTTGGTGCTCGTTTCTACTGGTAATCAATACCCAGTTTGATATTGTAAGACCCAGCTATATGCTGGGTCTTTTACTATGAAGATAAGGATGAAAAATTCTATGCAGTTATCATTAAAAGTGGCAATGGCGTTGTCTATTTTTGCCAGTACAAACCTCTACGCTGCAACGACTTTAGTGGTTCCTGAAGACGTGAAGCTTTTAGCCGTCAACATGGAGAAACCAGATCTAGAAGGTGGTCTTTTTTCTAGTGAGAAGACAATCGAACTACCTGATGGAACGAATCAAATTGTCTTCAAATATCAACCTACATTCGAAATTAACGAAAACCTTAAGACAGTTTACAGTGACGTGATCATTGCTAAGTTTGATGTTGAAAATGAAAAACTAAAGTTTGAACTACCAGAGTTTAAAACTCTTCGTCAAGCGCAAAACAACATCTCACCTTTAGATTGGCAACTGCTGGACACCAAAGGTCAACCTATTGCTTTGGTCGAAGATGTATTAGAGTCAGATGGTGTTCAGATTGGTCGTAATTACCCTCAAGAATCTCGTAACTACAATATTGCAGGAGGTATCGCGAGTGTTGCCGTTAGTTATGTAACTGTGAACCAGCATCAGCAATCAGTAAGCGATATTGAGCCTCGAGTTGAGACTAGCGATACCCGAACAATAACAGTGGCTGAAGACAGTCCAATGGTTGATGTGTTAAAGACGATGTACCAGAAAGCGTCTCCGGCGGAAAAAGCGGCATTTAAAAACTGGCTTGCTGAGCAGTAATCCCTTAGTTCATTAGATAGGGCTTAACTGAAAAAGTACGAATCTAAAAAGCAGGCTTTGAGCCTGCTTTTATCTTTTCTGCCTATTAGAGAGAGATTTCTCTCCATTCACCAGGCATTAGGTCTTTAAGGACGATATCACCCATCGAATGACGAATGAGGCGCAAAGTAGGGAAGCCAATGTGCGCAGTCATGCGACGCACCTGACGATTTCTTCCTTCAATAATGGTAATGGCTAACCAAGTGGTAGGGATATTTGCGCGAAAACGAACAGGAGGAGTTCTGTCCCAGACTTGTGGTTCTGGAATCACTTCAACTTCGGCTGGTAGGGTCATACCATCTTTTAGCTCTACTCCCTTTCTCAATTTTTCAAGATCTTGCTCTAGAGGAGCGCCATCGACTTGAACCCAATAAGTCTTCGGGGATTTTGACTTTGGCTGCGTGAGCTTCGCCTGCAAGATGCCATCGTTAGTGAGCACCATCAAACCTTCGCTGTCTCGGTCCAATCGGCCAGCCGCATAGACATCTTTGATTGGGATATAGTCCGCTAACGTTTTGCGACCATCACCATCGGTAAATTGACTGAGCGTGTCGTAAGGCTTGTTGAATATAATGACTTTACGGTCTTTTGGATCCACTTTTGGCTTTTGGTTTCTTGCTGAGCGAACAGGGCGACGGTTTGTTTGAGTACGAGTCTTTGAGCTATTGCGAGCTCCTGAGTGTTTAAATCGGCCCGTTTGGGATTGATTGCGACCGCGACCTTTTTCATGACCTGTACGAGATGACATGTTAACTACCCTGCAAAAATGTAAATGAACTGTGTTTGAAAGTTTTAAGTTTTCTCATGATCGGATATGATTTGCGCGCCTAAAACTAACAAACGCGCACAGAATGATAGACTAATTCGTGTTATTTGTTTAATTATATCAGTGCACTCATGGATTCAGAGCTTAGAGCTTCATACTACAACAAAGAGTGCGAACCGCATGTGGCGTTAGTGAGGAGACATGTACTGCTAACGTGCAGCAATGCGTCAATTAAACCAACTCAGACGCTGAGTTGATCAGCCAACAAGTTGATTAAAAAATAGGGAAATTTCATGCCTACAGAAAAACCTACAATTATCTACACCATCACTGATGAAGCGCCGGCGCTAGCAACTTATTCATTACTACCAATCATTCAATCATTCACAGCATCGTCTGGCATCAATGTAGATACTCGTGATATTTCACTAGCAGGTCGAATTATCGCTAACTTCCCAGAGCATCTAAAAGAAGAACAGCGCATTGGCGATGCGTTGACAGAGCTTGGTGAACTAGCTCAAACTCCAGAAGCAAATATCATTAAGCTACCTAACATTTCAGCTTCAGTTCCTCAGCTTAAAGCGGCGATTAAAGAGCTTCAGGCGAAAGGTTACGATTTACCAAACTACCCAGAAGAACCGAGCACGTACGAAGAGAAAGCGATTAAAGCGGCTTACGACAAAATCAAAGGTAGTGCGGTTAACCCAGTACTTCGTGAAGGTAACTCAGACCGTCGTGCTCCAACTTCGGTTAAGAACTACGCGAAGAAAAATCCACATTCAATGGGTGCGTGGTCATCAGAGTCTAAGTCTCATGTCGCGAGCATGTCAGATAACGACTTCTTTGGGAGCGAAAAGTCGACAACCATCTCTGGCGCAACAGAGGTCAAAATCGAGTTCGTCGGTAATGACGGTACAGTTAAAGAGCTTAAGCCGGCTTTCCCATTACTAGATAAAGAAGTCATTGACACTTCAGTGATGAAGAAGAAGGCGCTGGTTGAATTTTTCGAGAAAGAGATTGCTGAAGCGAAAGCACAAGACGTGCTGCTGTCTCTTCATATGAAAGCGACAATGATGAAAGTTTCTGACCCTGTCATTTTCGGCCATGCAGTAAAAGTTTACTACAAAGACGTTTTCGATAAGTACGGCAAGCTGTTTGAAGAGCTAGGCGTTGATGTAAACAATGGCATCGGTGATGTTTACTCAAAAATTGAGTCTCTACCTGAAGCGCAAAAAGCAGAAATTGAAGCGGCCATTCAAGCGGTTTACCAAACTCAACCAGAACTTGCGATGGTTGACTCTGATCGTGGTATCACAAACTTACATGTACCAAGTGACATTATTGTAGACGCTTCTATGCCAGCAATGCTTCGCTCTTCTGGTCAAATGTGGGGACCAGATGGTAAACAAAAAGACACCAAAGCGATGATACCAGATCGTAGCTACGCAGGTATTTACCAAGCGGTGATTGATTTCTGTAAAGAGCACGGCGCATTTGACCCGACCACTATGGGTAGCGTGCCTAACGTTGGCTTAATGGCTCAAAAGGCAGAAGAATATGGTTCTCACGACAAGACGTTCATTCTAGATGCAGCGGGTACCGTTCGCGTTGTTGATACTGCGGGTAACGTATTGTTAGAGCAAGCGGTTGAAGAAGGCGATATCTTCCGTATGTGTCAGGTGAAGGACGCACCAATCCAAGATTGGGTTAAACTAGCAGTGACTCGCGCACGTGCAACAGGTGTTCCAGCCGTATTCTGGCTAGACGAAAACCGTGCGCACGATGCTGAACTCATTAAGAAAGTAAATACCTACTTACCAGAGCACGATACTGACGGTCTAGAGATTAAGATCCTATCTCCTGTTGATGCTTGTAAGTACTCGCTAGAGCGTATGAAAGCGGGTCTGGATACTATCTCTGTAACGGGTAACGTTCTTCGTGACTACCTAACAGACTTGTTCCCAATTCTAGAGTTAGGCACGTCAGCTAAGATGCTATCTATCGTTCCATTGATGAATGGCGGTGGTCTATTTGAAACTGGTGCTGGTGGTTCTGCTCCTAAGCATGTTCAACAAGTAGAAAAAGAGAATCACCTTCGTTGGGATTCTTTAGGTGAGTTCTTAGCACTAGCTGCATCCCTAGAACATCTAAGTGTGGTGGCAAACAACCCGAAAGCACAAGTTTTGGCGGATACGCTAGACAAAGCGACTGGTGAGTTTTTAGATACCAACAAGTCTCCATCACGTAAAGTGGGCGAATTAGATAACCGCGGTAGTCATTTCTACCTCGCACTTTACTGGGCGAAAGCACTTGCCGAGCAAACAGACGATGCTGATCTCGCTGTTGAGTTTGCACCGATTGCGAAAGCGTTGTCAGAGCATGAAGAAAAAATCGTCGCTGAGCTAAACAACGCACAGGGTGTGAAAGGAGAGCTGGGCGGTTACTACCTGCTAGACGATGCATTGGTTTCTAAGTTGATGCGCCCAAGCGAAACCTTTAACGCGATCATTAACAAGTAAAATAGATGAAAAGAGCACGTCGCTTTCGACTTGTTTCTTATTTTATCAATACTTTGTATGTGGTCTATCTGCATTTCATAAGCTACAAATAGTAAGAAACCCGCTATCTTGGCGGGTTTATTTTTCTCTTCAGAACATCAAAATGATGTTTCGAGAGCAATATTTTTATTTTTCGACAGCGCTCTAATTATTTGGCTTGACCTTCAAGAGGCACGACGCTACTCGCGTGACAGCCTTTGGGACCTTTTTCAATCTCGTATGAGACTTGTTGGCCTGCTTTCAGTGTACGATAACCGTCCATCTGGATAGTTGAGTAGTGGGCAAAGATATCTCCCTCTTCTTCATCTGAACAAATAAACCCAAATCCTTTGGCATTGTTAAACCACTTTACTGTACCTGTAGCCATGCTTTTACATCCCTCATGCATTTTTTACTGAGTTGTTACAACAACCAAGTTATACCTTTAACCTGGTACTACTATTGTCAGCGAACGCTAACAAACATCTAGTCAATGAGAAATCACATTCACCAAGCTGCTTAAAAACAAATGGATTCAAAATGACGATTTATGCATCAACACTTTCCACTGTAGTCAATGAATCCCGACAGTCAATAGCATTAAGCAACAAACAGAAACATAATTGAAAACAAATCACTTTTGAGATTAACAAATTTGCAAACAGTTTTTCGTATATACGCGGAAGTTTGGTCAATTAGCCTGCAAAGTAGTATTCACTGGAAAAACCATACTGTTCGTGTTGCTTATGATAGATGAATCCTCTAACTGAATAAAAAATGAAGTTTTCGTGATAATTACCCCATTCTCAGTTAGGAAGTGTGATCTCGGTAGAAGACTGAGAGATGTTTCGCAATAGCTCGGAGGGGGTAAAAAGAAAGTTATTTTATAAGTAAAAATGTGTAACTTATCGACAAGCATCTTTTATTTGCGCCCCCTCAAGACCTGCATTAGTCTCTATATTAGGTAGCAACTTTTATCGATCAAAGATCGAATTCGGTGCCATATCTCACTACACCGCGCTGCACGCTTGTGGTAGATTGTTTTTATAGGTCGAAAACATCAACCCTTTGATACGATATCTTTGAATTGCCATGAGTAAAAATTTTGAATGGGTCACTCCGGACTCTGATCTTCTGGAGCGAGAAAGTACGAAAGTTCAGCCACCTAAGCTGTACAATGTTGTACTAAATAATGATGACTATACACCTATGGATTTCGTCATAGAGGTACTTGAGCGATTCTTTTCACATGACATTGATAAAGCGACTCAGATCATGCTCAAGATTCACTATGAAGGAAAGGCAATCTGTGGCACATACAGTGCAGAAATTGCCGAAACAAAAGTAGCGCAAGTTACGATGTACGCAAGGGAAAATGAACATCCGCTACTTTGCACTATGGAGCAAGCGTAAACAAAGAAGACTTGCTCGAACAACCCAAGTTGTTTTTTCGGGAGGTACTTATGCTAAATAAAGAACTAGAGTTAAGCCTTAACGGTGCATTTGCTCGGGCGCGAGATAAACGCCACGAGTTTATGACTGTCGAACACCTCCTACTTGCATTATTGGAAAATGATGCAGCTAAGGAAGCCCTTTTAGCTTGTAAAGCGGATCTTGACGCTTTACGTAACGAGCTCGATATATTCATCGATCAAACTACGCCTCTTATCCCAGACAGTGATGAGACGCGTGAAACCCAGCCGACTTTGAGTTTTCAACGTGTGCTACAACGCGCCGTCTTTCATGTACAGTCGTCTGGCCGCAACGAAGTAACAGGTGCAAACGTGCTTGTGGCGATCTTCAGTGAGCAAGAGTCGCATGCAGCCTACCTATTGAAGAAAAACGACATATCCCGATTAGATATTGTTAACTTTATCTCCCATGGCATTACTAAAGCGTCAGGTGCAAGCGAAGACCCATCATCAGATTCGTTCAGTTCAGAGAGTGTTGAAGAGCCGAATTCTGAAGAACGTTTGGAAAGCTTTGCGACTAACCTTAATCAGGTCGCTAAAGATGGCAATATCGATCCACTGATTGGTCGCGATAAAGAGCTAGAGCGCACTATTCAAGTACTTTGCCGCCGCCGCAAGAATAACCCATTACTAGTGGGTGAAGCCGGGGTAGGTAAAACAGCCATCGCAGAAGGTCTTGCTTGGCGAATTGTAGAAGGGCAGGTCCCGGAAGTTATTCAAAACAGCGTGATTTACTCATTGGATATCGGTTCTCTATTGGCTGGTACTAAGTACCGTGGTGATTTTGAAAAACGCTTCAAGGCGATTTTGAAACAGCTTGAAAAAGAAGAAGATGCAATTTTGTTCATCGATGAGATACACACAATCATCGGTGCGGGTGCGGCTTCTGGTGGTCAAGTTGATGCCGCAAACCTTATCAAACCTCTACTAAGTAGCGGTAAGTTACGTTGTATCGGCTCGACTACCTACCAAGAATACAGCAACATTTTCGAGAAAGAGCGTGCGTTGTCCCGTCGCTTCCAAAAGATTGACGTTGTAGAGCCTTCTCTGGATGACACAACTAAAATCTTGATGGGCTTGAAGCCGAAGTACGAAGCACACCATGAAGTACGTTACACCAATAAAGCACTGCGTGCCGCGGTAGAACTTTCGGCGAAATACATCAATGAGCGTCATTTACCAGATAAAGCCATTGATGTCATTGATGAAGCTGGCGCTCGCAGTCGTCTTGCTCCTGCAAGCCGTCGTAAGAAAACGGTTGGTGTTGCCGATATCGAAGCGATGGTTGCCAAGATGGCACGAATCCCAGAGAAGTCGGTTTCTTCTTCAGATAAAGACATCTTGAAGAACCTAGATAGCAAGATGAAGATGTTGGTATTTGGTCAAGATAATGCGATTGATGCATTATCCGAAGCGATCAAGCTGACACGTGCAGGTTTGGGCGTGGATAACAAACCAGTTGGTTCATTCTTGTTTGCTGGCCCTACTGGGGTGGGTAAAACAGAGGTGACGGTGCAGCTATCTAAGCTTCTAGGGATCGAGCTACTTCGTTTTGATATGTCGGAATATGGTGAGCGTCACTCCGTGAGTCGCTTAATTGGTGCACCTCCTGGTTATGTCGGTTACGACCAAGGTGGCTTGCTAACAGACGCTGTTATCAAGCACCCACATTCAGTCGTATTACTCGATGAGATTGAGAAAGCGCATCCAGATATCTTTAATTTGCTATTGCAAGTGATGGATAATGGTACGCTAACGGACAACAACGGTCGTAAAGCAGACTTCCGTAATGTCATCCTCGTTATGACAACCAACGCGGGTGTGGCTGAAACTGAGAAGAAATCAATTGGTTTGATTCAGCAAGACAACAGTCACGATGCGATGGCGGAAATTAAGAAGGTATTCACTCCTGAGTTCCGTAACCGTCTTGATAACATCATCTGGTTTAACAGCCTTGATGAAAGCGTTATCCATCAAGTTGTTGATAAGTTTATTGTTGAACTGCAGGTGCAACTTGATGCTCGTGGCGTATCAATGGAGGTATCGCAAGATGCACGCCATTGGTTAGCGAATAAAGGTTATGATAAGGCGATGGGTGCTCGTCCAATGGGACGCGTTATCCAAGAGCAACTTAAGAAACCTTTGGCTAATGAATTGTTGTTTGGCTCTCTAGTTGACGGCGGCACTGTGAAAGTAACGCTAGTGAACGACACACTTAAATTTGAATATTTGAGTGAGAAAGAGGCAGCGATGCATTAATCGCTGCCCCGTAAGGGAAGTAAAAGCGCACGATTTTATCGTGCGCTTTTTGTTTGCCTGAACCTACTCGGAAATGAAAATCATGCAATAAAAAACGGAGCAAACTGCTCCGTTTTTTATTGCATCCGAAAATCAGAGATTAACGAGCGCGGAAGACGATGCGGCCTTTTGATAGGTCGTATGGAGTCATCTCTACAGTTACTTTGTCACCCGTTAGGATACGGATGTAGTTCTTACGCATCTTGCCAGAGATGTGAGCAGTCACAACGTGACCGTTTTCAAGTTCAACACGGAACATAGTGTTTGGTAGAGTGTCAAGGACCGTGCCTTGCATCTCGATTACGTCTTCTTTAGCCATTTAATCCTCTTTAGAAATTAGGCAATATTAGCGGGCTATATTCTGCCGCTAAATAGTAATTATGTAAAGTTGAGGCGTATTCTACCCTCGCCAACGCTGATTTACTAGCCTTTGGTGGCGTTGAAAGCGTGTTTTGTAGTTCATTGCTGGGCACTCATCAATCTGATAACCCAAATAAAGCCACTGTTGTCTGTTTTCTTGGCAGTATTTTATTTGATAGAGCACTGCCAAAGTGCCAAGAGATAACGGGTAGTCAGGGTCAAAAAAAGTATAAAACGCACTCGAACATTGAGTCATTACATCCGTTACCGCAATGGCGAGTAATTGATTTGACTCATCGTAAATATGTAAAAATGAAGTGGTCAACCAGCTGGTTTGGGCAAACCGAGAAAATTCATCACGCTTTGGTGGGTACATAGTGCCGTTTTTATGCCGTTTGCAGATGTACCGACTGTAAAGCTCAAACCATTCCTCATCCATTTCAGGTTTCATTTCCCAACGTAAAGGTTGTGCTTTACTGAGCAGCCTCTTCTGGCTTTTTGAGAGCGTCACATCCTGAATCGAGACTCGAATTGGCTGGCAAGCATTACAATGCTCACAGTGCGGTTTATATATGGTATCTCCGCTACGACGAAAGCCGTTGGCCATCAGCAGTTGATAGTTTTCTTCAGTATGCAGCCCTGCATCAAGTGCTACCGCCACGCGCTCTTGCCGTTCAGGCAAGTAACTGCAAGGGTGATTATTCGTTAATCCAATTCGAATATGTTGTATATCCGTACTCATACTGAATCCTGCAAAACTTGGGGCTTATAGGTATCAAATAGTGTTTGTTTTTCTCTTAAAGATAGTAGTTTTTGCATAAACTCGTTACGCTCTAGTTCAAATGCGCCAAGTGATGCTAAGTGCGAGTTCATAACCTGACAATCGATTAATTGACCTTGCTTTGACGCCAAATGGTTGCATAAGTACCACAATGCAATTTTAGATGCGTTATCTTTTAGGCTGAACATCGACTCTCCGCAAAAAAGTTGACCAACGCAGATGCCATATAGTCCCCCAATTAGCTCGTTGTCATGCCATACTTCTACAGAGTGACAGTGACCAAGTTTAGCTAACTCAGTGTAAGATGCTTGCATTTCCTCGTTGAGCCAAGTTTCCTCTGCAGGACGTGTTGATGAACATAGTCTAATCACTTCTTCTGTCGCGAAATTGAGCGTTACTTTATAGTTATGTTTACGCTGAAATTTTTTGAGACTTTTAGACGGTTTAAACGCTAAGGGATCAAAAACAGCGCGTGGGGAAGGGCTCCACCATAGAATAGGTTCTCCAGGACCATACCAAGGGAAAATGCCTTGATAGTAACCATTGAGGATTCTCATGGGATCTAAGTCACCGCCAAAAGCAAGCAAACCATTGGGATCGCTGAGTGCTTTATAGGGTGAGGGAAAGTTGAACGTTTCATCGAGTTCAGTTAAATAAATAGCCATAAGAAGTCGTTACCAACATTGGAGTCAGAGGAGTTTATGATGACCTGGTTAAGAAATATCGTAAAAGTATGGCTTGGGATCATACTGTTTTTACCACTTGTCGCCAACGCAGCATATGAAAGAAATGTTGCCAAGCCGGTAAATGAAGTGGTGTATGGGAAGATTGACTCTGTCCGTTATATTACTCAGCAAGAGGTCGTTCAATCGAAAAATAATGGTTGGAAAACGCTACTTGGTGCCACAATAGGCGGTTTAGTCGGCAATCAATTTGGTGGTGGTACTGGACGAGAAGTTGCGACGGCAGTGGGTGCACTTGCAGGTGCAGCGGTTGCACAAAATCAAAGTAATTACCAATACACGGTTGAATATAAGTTAGTTGAGCTACTCATCAAAGTGAAGGGCGACAAGCTGATTAATGTTATCCAAGATGTTGATAAAAATATGCTATTTAGTCGAGGGGATGAAGTTCGTATCTTATATTTTGATGATGGAGTTAGGGTTGATATCGCTTATTAATCCTACGTTATTTTAACCTAAGGTAGCCTAACCAGGCATGCACAGTAGGGCTGGCTTATCGTCAAATAAAGTCGAAATAGCTTGCTGTTTCGTCGTGCTTCTTTCGCTCTTATTTACATCGCTGGTAATGCCTTTAATTCTGTATCTTTAGGCTGCTTGAGGATATTCATTAATTAGCGCCGATTTACTCTGGTTTTGTCGTGTTTTTTTGGGTAGTCTGAATTCACGAAGAATTGTTTAGCCCTCATAAAAATCGTATGTTGAGGGCACAAAGGATTATCAACTTTTAATGGAAAGCCTAACGTTACAACCTATCAATAAAATTCAAGGGGAAGTGAATCTTCCTGGCTCTAAAAGCGTTTCTAATCGAGCTCTTTTACTTGCTGCTCTTGCTAAAGGCAGAACTCGCCTTACTAACCTCCTCGACAGTGATGATATCCGTCATATGCTGAATGCGCTGACTAAACTCGGCGTTCAATACCAACTTTCCGAAGATAAAACAGAATGTCTCGTTGAAGGCCTTGGGCGTCCGTTTTCTGTCTCAGAACCGGTAGAGTTATTTCTCGGTAATGCTGGCACTGCGATGCGACCATTAGCTGCGGCTCTTTGTCTTGGAGAAGGGGAGTATGTACTGACGGGCGAACCTCGTATGAAAGAGCGTCCAATTGGTCACCTTGTCACGGCACTGAAAGATGCTGGTGCGAACGTTGAGTACATGGAAAACGAGAACTTTCCGCCTCTCAAAATAGTCGGTACTGGCCTAAAAGCAGGTACAGTTTCTATCGATGGATCCATTTCAAGTCAGTTCTTGACCGCTTTCTTAATGTCTGCGCCATTGGCTGAAGGTGAAATTCGCATCAACATCGAAGGCGAGTTGGTTTCTAAGCCTTATATCGATATCACCCTGCATATCATGAAGCAGTTTGGGGTCGATGTGATCAACAACGACTATCAAGAGTTTGTGATTCCTGCCGGTCAGCAATACATCGCTCCAGGTGATTTCTTGGTTGAAGGTGACGCGTCTTCTGCTTCTTACTTCTTAGCGGCGGCAGCCATCAAAGGCGGAGAAGTTAAAGTCACGGGTATCGGTAAAAACAGCATTCAAGGTGATATTCAATTTGCTGATGCGCTTGAAAAAATGGGTGCAGAAATTGAATGGGGTGATGACTACGTAATTTCACGTGTTGGTCAATTGAAAGGCATCGATATGGATTACAACCATATCCCTGATGCTGCAATGACCATCGCGACAACAGCGCTATTTGCCGAAGGCACTACTGCTATTCGTAACGTTTATAACTGGCGTGTAAAAGAAACAGACCGTTTGTCAGCTATGGCGACGGAATTACGTAAAGTTGGTGCGGAAGTGGAAGAAGGGGACGACTACATCATCGTCAAACCTGTCTCTCAGTTAAAGCATGCTGCGATTGATACTTACGATGATCATCGAATGGCGATGTGTTTTTCGCTGGTGGCACTTAGTGATACGCCTGTGACGATCAACGATCCAAAGTGTACGTCGAAAACGTTCCCTGACTACTTCGACAAACTTAAGGCTTTAAGCTGCTAAATATCCTGACCTGAAACAGGAAAGCCAGAGTGAATAACACTCTGGTTTTTTTTTGTTTTCCGCTACTATTTAACCAGCGTAAATTCCTTGGAAAGGTGATGCGCTAAGTATTTGAACATATTGAATACTGCAGTCGTATTTGAAGTTGGTAAACCTTTGTCATCAAGGAAGTATTCACCTTTAAAAACTAAAACACCTTCTTTTTCTTCTACGCTTGTTGCTCGCATCCCTTCGATGTAATCATCGTGCTCTTGGATGATTTGGTTAGCGATCAAAAGAAGGTCGAACTCTTCGATAAACGTTCTATCAGACATACTTTTTCTACCATTCATTTCAGTTGAGAACGCTGAGTATACCTACAACTAAAATGGGTTTGCATGATTAATTCAGTCAATCGTTCACTTAGCCTAAACAGATCAATTTTTAGAGTGTAAGTATGATTAGTTGGAGGAGTATGACAGAGCCACTGAACGAAACTATTTTGTGATGCGTAACAAAATTTATTGCATTGGATTAGCGGATGCTAAGTTTGCCTGTTTAGATATGCCGCTCAATACCTTTCAGAACCCTGTCTCTTTGAAGTATAAAGACGATGAATTGTCAACCAATCGGATCTGAATTTCAAAAAAGCAGTTGATCTTCTTTTCATCTCGCACAATAGTAAAAAAAGAAGCAATGAAATAGAACATTATGCGGGTGGCCTTTAAACAAGGTTTCTACCCGCATTATTATGAAGGACGTTAGAGTCAGTTATGGGTAAATCACTCGTTATAGTGGAGTCACCAGCCAAGGCAAAGACGATAAATAAGTACCTTGGTAAAGACTTTATTGTTAAGTCTAGTGTTGGTCATGTGCGTGATCTGCCTACGGCCGGTCAAAGCACTGGTGAGAAAAAAGCCGCAGCCATCTCAACAAAAGGGATGAGTCCGGAAGAGAAAGCGCGCGTTAAAAAAGAGAAAGACCGCAAAGCGTTGATCAAAAAAATGGGGATTAACCCATATCATGACTGGGAAGCGAATTACCAAATCCTTCCAGGCAAAGAAAAAGTTGTCAACGAACTACAAAAACTCGCCAAAGACGCAGATTGCGTTTATCTCGCAACCGACTTGGACCGCGAAGGGGAAGCAATCGCATGGCACCTTCGTGAGATCATCGGTGGCGATGAAGAGCGATACAAACGTGTAGTTTTTAACGAAATTACGAAAAACGCGATCCAACAAGCTTTCCAGACACCTGGTGAGCTGAACATGGATGGTGTAAATGCCCAACAAGCACGTCGCTTCATGGACCGTGTCGTTGGTTTTATGGTTTCACCTCTACTTTGGAAAAAAGTGGCTCGTGGTTTATCTGCTGGTCGCGTGCAGTCTGTTGCGGTGAAACTATTAGTTGAGCGTGAGCGTGAGATTAACGCGTTTGTACCAGAAGAATTCTGGGATATTCATGCGAATACGAAAACGAAAGACAAAGCGGACTTTAAACTACTTGTTGCTCAGAAAGATGGTTCTGCGTTTAAGCCAGTTAATGAGGCAGAAACCAAAGCAGCGATGTCTGTGCTTGAGAATGCAAGTTACGAAGTATGTAAGCGTGAAGATCGCCCGACGAAGAGCAAGCCTTCAGCACCTTACATCACCTCTACGCTTCAACAGGCAGCGAGTACACGTCTGGGCTACGGCGTGAAAAAGACCATGATGCTAGCTCAGCGCCTCTATGAGGCCGGTTACATCACTTATATGCGTACTGACTCGACTAACCTAAGTGCCGAGGCTGTGGACGCTGTACGTGACTTTATTGGTTCTGAATTTGGTGATAAGTACTTACCAGCGAAACCGCTGACGTATGGCAGTAAAG
This sequence comes from Vibrio sp. ArtGut-C1, assembly GCF_002105475.1. Lineage (NCBI taxonomy): Bacteria > Pseudomonadati > Pseudomonadota > Gammaproteobacteria > Vibrionales > Vibrionaceae > Vibrio > Vibrio sp. ArtGut-C1. Next base: position 44,978 of record NZ_NCTH01000011.1, read on the forward strand.
AAGGGGCACAGGAAGCGCACGAAGCGATCCGTCCTTCAAATGTGGGTGTTAAAGCGGAAGACCTGCAAGGTGTCGATGCTGATGCGCACAAACTTTACGCTTTGATTTGGAATCAGTTTGTCGCGTGTCAAATGACACCAGCAGAATACGATTCAACAACCATCAGCGTAAAAGCGGCAGAATACACGCTTAAAGCAAAAGGCCGTATCCTTAAATTTGACGGTTGGACTCGTGTACAGCGTCCAATGGGCAAAAACGAGGATACAATCCTTCCTGCGGTACAACTTGGCGATAAGCTAAGCTTAGAGTCACTTGACCCTAAACAGCACTTTACAAAGCCACCTGCGCGCTACACTGAAGCAGCACTGGTTAAAGAGCTGGAAAAACGAGGCATTGGCCGTCCTTCGACTTATGCATCGATCATTTCTACGATTCAAGATCGTGGTTACGTAAAAGTTGATCAGCGTCGTTTCTACGCCGAAAAAATGGGCGAAATTGTTACCGACCGCCTTGATGACAGCTTTAACGATTTAATGAACTACGACTTCACTGCCCGCATGGAACAGAAACTGGACCAAATCGCTGAAGGTGAAGTGAACTGGAAAGCAGTGCTAGATAACTTCTTTGCTGATTTCACTGGCGATCTTGAAAAAGCGGAATTGGATGAGTCAGAAGGTGGCATGAAGCTAAACCACATCGTCATGACGGATATCGAGTGTCCGACGTGTAGCCGTCCAATGGGCATCCGTACTGCTTCGACAGGTGTGTTCTTAGGCTGTTCAGGTTACGCGTTACCACCAAAAGAGCGTTGTAAGACAACCATCAACTTGGGTGACGAAGAAGGTATTATTAACGTTCTAGAAGAAGACGTTGAAACCGCAGCTCTTCGTGCTAAAAAGCGTTGTCCGATCTGTGAAACAGCGATGGACGCATACCTGATTGATGACAAGCGTAAGATGCATGTTTGTGGTAATAACCCGAACTGTGAGGGCTACCTTGTTGAATACGGTGAGTTCAAAGTCAAAGGCTATGATGGTCCAGTTGTTGAATGTGACAAATGTGGCTCTGATATGGTGCTTAAGAACGGTCGCTTTGGTAAATACATGGACTGTACGAGTGAAACGTGTAAGAACACTCGTAAGATTCTTAAGAATGGCGAAGTCGCGCCACCGAAAGAAGATCCTGTTCATTTCCCCGAGTTACCATGTGAAAACTCAGATGCGTATTTCGTACTTCGTGATGGTGCTTCAGGTCTATTTATGGCAGCAAGCAACTTCCCGAAATCGCGCGAGACACGTGCTCCTTTGGTTGCGGAACTGGCACGTTTTGAAGAGCGTTTACCTGAGAAGTTCAAATACCTAGCGACCGCACCGCAAGAAGATCCTGATGGTCGTCCTGCAGTTGTACGCTTTAGTCGCAAAACAAAAGAGAACTACGTTCGTTCGGAAGAGAACGGCAAACCATCTGGTTGGACAGCGCTCTTTGTTGAAGGTAAGTGGGAAGTCACAGATAAGCGTAAAAAAGCGAAAGCATAAAAATGCACCATTAAGGTAATGTAAAAAGGCAGCGATATCGCTGCCTTTTTTGCGTAGGGGCCGACAGTTTTCTCCTGCGCATTCTTCCTTTAATCGACCTTTCCTCACTTTAACAAGCACCATTGTCGCTAGAAAACACCAGAGTCACGATTTATTGGTAGCGAACGTATTTTTTATGTAAAAAACATTCGTCGTAACTTTCATTTTGCGTTCATATATTTGTTATATATTAAGCTCAAAAAGTCGGTGGTGTAGTGAATCCGTTCGTAAATTGTTTTCATAATGTAATCGTTTGCTTTTGCATGTGTGATCTAGATATCGTCTTGAGTAAGCAAGAACTGTATGGAACACAGAATGGCGTATTAAAAATTGTAATTTAGAACCTGCTTAGATAATTTATTACAAAAATTAGTGCAACTGTGTGCATTTTGCGTCGAAAAATAAGAAAAGAGTGGACGTTGCATACTGGAAGTGCCGTAGCTTTTTTATCGTGTTGTAAGAGTTCAAAGAAACTCCTGATACGGTTACTAAATGTATTCGCTTGACTCCCCGAGTATGACTCATTCAAGCGAGTACCAAATCCAAGCTATAACGATATGGAGAACAACAAATGGCTGGTGTTTTGGGAATGATTCTTGCTGGCGGTGAAGGCTCTCGTTTGAGACCTTTAACAGAATCTCGTAGTAAACCTTCGGTACCGTTTGGTGGTAGCTATCGATTGATCGATTTTGCTCTAAACAATTTTGTAAATGCGGATTTAATGCGCATTTACGTCCTCACCCAATTTAAATCTCAATCTTTGTTCCATCATTTAAAAAAGGGCTGGAACATTAATGGCATCACTGACCGCTTTATCGATCCTATTCCTGCTCAAATGCGCACTGGTAAGCGTTGGTACGAAGGAACGGCAGACGCGATCTATCAAAATCTCCGTTTTATGGAATTAGAGGAACCAGAGCAAGTTTGTATTTTTGGCTCTGACCATATCTATAAGATGGATATCAAACAAATGCTGAACTTCCATTCAGAAAAGCAGGCTTCTCTGACGGTATCTGCATTGCGTATGCCACTAAAAGAGGCGTCGCAATTTGGGGTTATCGAAGTGGACAGTGAAGGTCGCATGATAGGCTTTGAAGAGAAACCAGCAAACCCGAAGTCAATTCCTGGCGATCCTGATTACGCTTTAGTTTCAATGGGTAACTACGTTTTTGAAGCTCAGGTGTTATTCTCTGAGTTGGTTGAAGATGCGGATAATGAAGCTTCATCACATGATTTTGGGAAGGATATTATTCCTAAGATGTTCCCTCGAGGTGACGTGTTCGTGTATGACTTCAGTACTAACAAAATCAGCGGTGAAAGAGAAGAGGTGTACTGGCGTGACGTGGGAACCATTGATGCGTACTGGGAAGCGCACATGGATCTGCTAGAAAAAGACGCACCGTTTTCACTATATAACCGTAAATGGCCGCTGCATACTTATTATCCTCCATTGCCGCCAGCGACATTTACAGACTCTGACAATGGCCGTGTTCAGATCATCGACAGTTTGGTATGTAATGGCAGTTACGTCAGAGGCTCAAGAATAGAAAAGTCGGTGCTTGGGTTCCGCAGTAATATTGCATCTGCTTGCGATATCAGCGAATGTATCCTTCTTGGTGACGTGAAAATTGGCGAAGGCTGTGTTTTACGTCGTGTGATTGTCGATAAGGATGCCGATATTGCTCCTGGTACTCAGATTGGTGTGAATCTTCAAGAAGATAAAAAACACTTCCATGTGTCTGAGGAGGGCATTGTTGTTATTCCGAAAGGAGCTCGAGTTGGCTACTAACAACTTATCTATTCTGTTTGTAGCTTCTGAGGTTGAAGGCCTCATTAAAAGTGGTGGCTTGGCAGATGTTGCCAAGGCACTACCGGAAGCCCTTCAAAACCTACAGCAAGACGTAAGAATTACCATCCCTGCGTACAGCAGTATTGATAAACTCGCAGACGCAGAAGTTGTATTAGAAACAGAATTAACATCATGGCCGCATTCGGAGTATCGAGTTTTGCGGCTCATGTTAGGTCAAAATCCTGTTTACCTGATTGATTGTCCGCCGTATTTCAATCGACCATCGATGTATGCGGAGAACAACCAAGCGTATACCGATAACGGTGAGCGCTTTGCGTTTTTTAGTGCGGCATGTTTAGACATGTTGCCGAAGCTTGCTTTTCAGCCGGATATCGTACACGCGAACGATTGGCACACTGGTCTTGTTCCATTTTTGCTCAAGCACAGGTATAGCAATGATCCGTTTTTTGCTCATACTAAAAGCGTCATTTCAATTCACAATGCGGTCTTTAAAGGCGTATTTAGTTATGAAGACGTACAGTGCTTGCCAGAGTTTCATTGTCGAAACGTTCCCGATGCTGCGGTGAGTGCAACGCATATTACGATGCTCAAAGCTGGTGTAATGAATGCAGATAAGATAAACGCGGTCAGCCCTACTTACGCAGAGGAACTCAAAACAGAGCTTGGCAGTCATGGAATGGCTTGGGAGTTTCAGCAACGCGCGCAGGACTTAGTTGGTATTTTGAACGGTTGTGATTACAGTGCTTGGAACCCGGAAACGGATACTTACTTGCCAGTTAATTACTGCGCTGACCAACAAAGTATGACGCAAGGCAAGAAAGCGTGTAAACAAGCATTACAACTGCGGCTAAATTTGCCTGAAAAAGATGTAGCCATGTTCGGTATGGTTTGTCGGTTGACCCAGCAAAAAGGTGTGCATTACTTGTTGCCTGCTTTGGCCGATTTTTTGAAGCACGATGTTCAACTAGTTGTCGTTGGGACCGGAGACCCTGTACTAGCCGCTCAGCTAGAAGAGGTTGCTGCACAGTTTTCTAGTAAATTTGTCTTCGTAGAAGCCTATGATAATGAACTTGCGCATATCGTTGAAGCGGGTTCTGATTTCTTTCTGATGCCTTCTGAGTTTGAACCATGTGGTTTAAACCAAATCTATAGTATGGCTTATGGGACATTGCCGATAGTACGTGGTGTCGGTGGTCTAAAAGACAGCGTCAACGATTATGATGTGAACCCTTCTGAAGCGACGGGGTTTGTTTTTTTCGAACCGACACCGCAGGCATTGTTGTTAACGATGCTAAGGGCACTGTTGCTCTATGCTCAAAACGAACCTGAAGTGAATAAAGTACAGTTGCACGCGATGCAACAAGATTTTTGTTGGCAAAAGGCCGCAGAAGCTTATTTGCAACTTTACAATTCGGCGTTAAATTAACTTAAAATTGTAACGAAAGGCACCGAATGAGGTGCCTTTATTATCTTGAGTAAGGGGAGTGTGGTAGGATGGCTTTTTACTCAATAGCACGACCTTTTTGATACTTGAATATGACCCAGCCGCTACTTTTTCATAAAACCTATTTGCACCCTACTAGTCATGAGTGGGTTGTATTTGTGCATGGTGCTGGCGGTAGCTCTTCTATCTGGTTCAAGCAAATCAAAGCTTACAAGCAACACTTTAACTTATTGCTGATCGATTTAAGAGGTCATGGAAAGTCAAATCAGTTACTTAAAGAGCTCATTGCCAGCCGTTATACCTTTACGGAAGTTACCCAAGATATTTTGAAAGTATTGGATCATTTAAAGATCCAATCCGCTCATTTTGTCGGTATGTCACTTGGTACCATTATTGTTCGAAACCTTGCTGAATTATCAGCAGAGCGCGTGCGTTCAATGGTACTCGGTGGCGCTGTCACAAGGCTCAATACTCGTTCTCAAATATTGGTTAAATTAGGTAATTTTTGTAAGCATATCCTGCCGTACATGTGGCTCTACAAACTTTTTGCGTACATTGTTATGCCACAGAGAAGCCAGCGAGAGTCTCGCCATCTTTTTATTCGTGAGGCCAAGAAGCTTTGCCAAAAAGAATTTAAACGTTGGTTTATTCTTGCTGCTGATGTAAATCCTTTAATGAAGTATTTTAAAGATCGAGAGTTACCCATTCCCACACTCTATTTAATGGGCGACAGAGATTACATGTTTATTAAGCCTGTTAAAGAAATGGTTGCGGCGCATAAGCTTAGTGTTTTACGAGAGATCCCCAACTGTGGTCATGTTTGTAATGTTGAGCGCCCTGAAGATTTCAATCAACATTCCATCGAATTTATTAAGCAGCAAACGGTTTCTGCTTAGCGCTGAATAAATCGATTGAGTAGGAGTAGGGGAGTTATTAAGGCTCCCCTATTTGATGTCCACATTGCCAACAAGCACCAAACTGCCCCTCGTTTACCTCATGGCACTTCGGGCACTGCCAATCTTGATACTCATTTCCATCGGATTGTTTGCGGTAGGCTTGTACTATTCCTTCTGCTTTTACTTGTTGTTTGGCGTCAAAAAGCCAGACATAAGGATCGGTATCATCACTAAACGGCAGCTCTCCTTTTAAACCGAAAATACCTTCTCCGCGGACTTCACAGTAGACTTGCTCGGTTTTCAATAATTCGCACACGATATGCGCTTCTGCTGGGTTTTTAGCAATGAATATTTTCATTAAACACGTCCACTTACTAATTATGAGTTTTGCTGACTCGGTGTTGGCCTTACTTTATTCATAACCCATTTAGTGATGATTGGAAACAGCCCCAGTAACGCAAAAGAGGCCAATACCGCAGGTGAAATAATGCCTGACAGGCTTTCAATTGTTGCTAACTGAGTACCGGCGTTTAAGTAAACTGCAGTGCCTGGCAACATACCTACTTGGCTAGTAAGGTAAAATCGACCTACAGACATTGGCGTTAAGCCCATCAACAAGTTGATAAGAAAGAAAGGGAATACCGGAATGAGACGCAAGGAAAATAGATAAAATGCACCGTCTTTTTCGACACCTTGGTTAATTGCGATTAACTTATTGCCAAACTTGTTTTGTACCCAGTCACGCAGCAAATATCGGCTGCTTAAAAATGCTAGCGTTGCACCCATAGTACTGGCGAAAGAAACCAGTAATAAGCTCGTCCAAAAACCAAATAGAGCCGCACCAAGTAATGTAACCACAGCAGCCCCAGGAATAGAAAAAGCGGTAATTGCAATGTAGGCAAAAAAGTAAATAGCTGCCGAAAAAACAAAGTTCTGATCGATGTATGTGGTCAGCGCTTCTTGTTGGGCTTTTGCATTTTCCAACGTTAAATACTGACTAAAGTTAACGCCTAAAAAGATAATGATCGCGACCAGGATTAGGCCTAATATCAGTTTCTTATTCATATTTATGATTCCAATTTGGGATATATGTAATAAGACAGAAGGAAAGTCGAAAAAATTTCACAAAAAAACCGCAGATTAGACTGCGGTTTTACAAGATAGTTTTTAAGGCCGACTTTTATTGGAGGCCATTCATCAACTCATCTCGGCGAGCTTGAGGTACAACGCTCCAATGAGTACCGTTAATAGCACCTTCTAGTGCCCATAACAGTTCAATGTTGACGGTTGCAGAGTGCGTATCTCTTATCGCTTTATAAGCGTTAAGTGCACCTTCCTCTTCCAGTTTTTCTACTGACTCAATGCCTGCTTTTTTTAGCATGCGTTCAGTAGCCAGTCGTAAGTTAGGCAAATCTTTTAAGCGATTAGGCTTTGTAGTTGCTTGCTGTTCTTTTTCAAGCTTTGCCTTTTTCAACGATTGGTTAGCTACTTCGATTAAGCGTTCGCTAGACTCCCATAAATCGTTGGAAATTGCGTAGTACTTAGTAACGACTGGGAAGCCACGTTTTTTATAAACGTAAGGCTTTAGCCCTTGTTTCTCGAAGTCAGATGAAGTTTGTTGGTCTGCTCTTATATGAAGCTGATTATTTACAACTAGTGCAAACATTGTTTCATCAGCGAATAGTCCGAAGCCACCAAACATTGAGCGCGACTTGATATTACCAAGTGCCTCAAATAGCTTCATAGAGTCTTTGAGTATTGGTTTATCCATGTTTTGTTATCTCGGTGTAATTAATATTACGCCACCAAAAGTCAGGTCCGAGAGAGTAGCAAACATGCGCAAAAGCAATGTCATTACAGGGTAAAGTCATCGCTTGCACACTTGCCATCGGTAACCCCGCTACCTTCCATATAGTACTATGGTTCAGGCCGGAGGCTTTGCGTCCCACCCTTTCGAATGGTTTGCCCTGTGCGTGACAGAATGAGCATACTTCGTATATTGAATTAACATCACGTTTTACCCGTAAAAGTGTGATTTTGGTTCAATAAAAAGTGTCGGCAAGCGCATGTTTGTGCATATTTGAGAATAAGGCGGGATGATCTCGAGGTTGTGAGGGAGTGTGATTTACCTACATATAAAACAGAGACTTAGAGATTCGGGATTTTTTGTCTAACAAACCTAAGTCAGGGAAAAGTTATTTAGAGGTAAAAAATAAGCGCCCTTTTAGAGCGCTTATTTGACATCGTTATATTTGGCGAATTTTAGTTCATTTTCTTCACGGTGTTTCGAATTACAAGCTCAGGTTGCATTTCGAAAATTCGCTTTTCGTGTTCTTTATCTTTGATTCGCTCAAGTAGGATCTCGAACGCATTTTTACCCACACGACGTTTAGGTTGGTGGATAGTTGTTAACGGTGGAGAGAAGTATTCCGCAAGCTCGATGTTGTCGTAGCCGATCACTGAAATATCATCAGGAACTTTGATACCATTTTGTTGTAGGCGGCTCATTAGGCCCAGAGCCATTGTGTCGTTAAAACAGAATACCGCTGTCGGACGTTTGTCCATTGCTGTAATTTTATCTGCGACTAATACGGCCGTATCACATTCAAAGTTACCTTCAAGGATCCAATCTTCATTTACAGCTAGGTTTGCTTCGCTCATCGCGCGACGGAAACCTGCAATGCGCTCTTGGCAAGCAAGTTTTTCAAAATGACCGCTTAGACAAGCAATATCAGTATGGCCATTGTCGATCAGATGTTTGGTTGCGATGTAGCCACCTTCTTCTGAGTTATCCATGATCTTGTCCGCTTGTGAGCTTTCTGGACCCCAATCCATGACCACTTTAGGAATGTCGGCATGACGGTCAAGCATCTCTTTAAGCTCTTCGGTCAAGTCAGAACACATCACTAGGATGCCATCAACACGTTTTTCAGCCAGCATACGGATGTAATCGCGTTGTTTTTCGTAAATCCCACCCGTATTACACAGAATCAGAGTGTAGCCTTGGCGGTAACAGTAGCTCTCAACCCCGTCAATCACTTCTGAGAAGAATAGGTTGGTTGACTGCGTTACTAACATGCCAATCGTACGAGTTGAGTTGCACTTTAGGCTGCGTGCAACCGCACTTGGCGCGTAATTCAACTCGTCCACGGCTTTCATTACTTTTTCTTGCGTTGCTTCTGCAACGAAACGCGTTTTATTGATAACGTGCGAAACTGTCGTAGTGGAAACGCCGGCTAAGCGAGCAACGTCTTTTATAGTGGCCATAAATGGTGTCCTGTATCGAGCTACTGAAATATGTCGTGTTGGATGTACCTGATGCTCTAATGGTTTACACCCAGCAATCTAAGGTTGGCGCTAAGTGTTTCGGCAGCGGTTGGTCCAAGCACGACAAAAGGGTACGTAGCAGCATCGGTCGATGAATTTTATCTTTTTTCTATCTGATGAGAAATTGCCATCAACCTGTTAAAAAACACAAAAACCGCTATATTTCAGCGGTTTACATATAAATCATATTTAATCGTTTGCGCTCACATTTTAGCCCTATGTGGACTGACTAGCAATGTTTTCAGCAAGAGATTTGTGTATTTGAAGTCACATTTTGACTGCTAAATAACCAAGCGTCTTTGAGCTAAGTTAAGGCAAACGAATAATATACCCAACTTACTTACATTCAGTTATTTCAGGTATACAGGAAGCCCGATAGGCGGGCTCCTTAAAAAAATAGGCAGCAATTATTCCCCAAGAAGGTAAGCGCTGTCTAGTTTACAAAATGCAACTAATAGTTTCGCGACGTTCGAGTAGAACCCAAATTCGTCGAATTGTTTACATTTGTCTGCAAACTGAGGTAGCCAAGACATCAACTGTTGCTGGATAAAGTCGTTTTGTTTAACGAAGGCTTCTTCCATGTGTTTTTCTTGCTCAAGCTCGTTTGAGCGGATAATCATGTTGCCGAGAAAGTCGAGTTCAACGGCTAAGTGGTCCGCAGGCTCTTTTAGATTTTCATCTACTTGAACGCCAAATTCTGCCATCAACTTTTCCATTTCCTCGGCTGGCTTGTCATTCAGCAAACCTGATTCACCGATGTACATCGATGCGTAAGGAAGAGCGCCGTATTTTTCTGTCTTCAAAAACAGTTCACAAAAGTCAGCAGCAAGCTCCAATTGAGCGTCTTCACGATCTTGCAATCGGTTTAGCGCATCAACGAGGCTATCAACGGCTGGTTTCAGCGACTCATTTTCACCTAAACCTGCTAGAAAACTACGAATTTCAACACTGTGGTAGGCTTCCAGCTCTTTCTCTGTTAGCTCTTTTGCGAACAAGCTCGAAAACCACCAGTAAATTTCAGCGCGTTTTTCATTAAAAGCTTTCACTTCTTGCATTTTGGGCTCCTGAATGATGCTTCAAGTTGTGCATCACAAAGTCAATTAGGGATATCCCCTAAGTGTAATCAATTAAAATGAATAGCAGTAACTATAATTATTATGTTTTATGGTCAAAAATTAACGTTTATTAATAGCGATGGGTAAGCTTGTTTTGAATCAATAAAAACGCTAAATCTTGCTTTTTAATGTATCTATGACTAGAAATGTTACTAGTTATGAATAGAATACGTCTTGGATAATAAGAAGACAGAAAAGTGGTGTAAATGAGCTATCACGTATTAGTCGTAGAAGATGATGTTGTAACTCGTAGTAAGCTTGCGGGATATTTCCAAAATGAGGGTTACCAAGTCAGCGAAGCAGAGAGTGGCGCAGAAATGCGTGAGGTCCTGCAAGCGGGTGATGTAGACCTAATCATGCTGGATATCAACCTGCCGGGTGAAGACGGCCTGATGCTTACTCGTGAATTACGTAGCCAATCGGATATTGGTATCATATTAGTAACAGGACGCACGGATAGCATTGATAAAATCGTAGGCCTAGAAATGGGCGCTGACGATTATGTGACAAAACCTTTTGAATTGAGGGAGTTGTTGGTTCGCGTAAAAAACTTGCTGTGGCGTATTTCAGCAGCGCGTAGCGGTAGCGCGAAAGCGAACGAAACCAGTGAAGAACATATTGTACGTTTTGGAGAGTGGACATTCGACATTCAACGTCGTGCGCTGAGCCGTAACGGCGAACCCGTAAAATTGACCAAAGCAGAATACGAACTTTTGGTGGCGTTATCGTCTTACCCTAACCAGGTGTTAAGTCGCGAGCGTATTTTGAATATGATCAGCCACCGAGTTGATGCTCCCAATGATCGTACTATTGATGTTCTTATTCGACGTATGCGTGCAAAAATGGAGTTTGATCCAAAGAATCCGCAAATTTTTGTGACGGTGCACGGCGAAGGCTATATGTTTGCTGGTGATTAAACTGAACAAACCTAAGTCTTAAAAAGAAAAAGGAGAGCTTCGGCTCTCCTTTTTTGTGGTTTCAATATAGTACTACTTTGCTTCAACCATTGGTGTTTGGCCGACAGTATCACGCAATCTTTGCCAAATGCTGCCCAAGTACTCATGCCAATAAAGCTCTGTTTGTTCTAAGTAACGCGCTTTAGGTGAGTATTTATCCCAAGGTTGACTGATTTCGCTAATAGCTAAGAAGTTGGTCGGGGCTGGGATTGGTTTTATGCCTGCTGCGTTGAACTCATACAATGCACGGCTCATGTGACTCGCAGAAGTCACTAACACAATCTCCTTTTGTTGAACGAATGCAGCCGCTTGACGCGCCTCTTCCCACGTATCTTTCGCATCTTCTAATAAAATGATATCGGATTTCGCGACTCCCAACGCAAGGGCAACGTTCGCCATCATTCTCGCATGGCTAATTTCAGAACCGCCAGCATAGCCAGACAAAATTAATTTAGCACCTGGATACATTCTTAAAATACGAATGCCTTCAGTTAAGCGCATTAATGCTGCACGGCTTAACTGCGAGGTGGGTGGAATTTCGTCATCGATAACATGACCATTCCCTAAAACCATCACGTAGTCGATGGTGCCAGAAACTGGCAAAAAGGCTTTATGCTCTCGCTCTAATGGCATAAGAAGCTTGGTTGATACAGGTTGGAAGGCAACAAGAAAAATGCCAACAAAAGAGAATAGAACAACGAAGCAGCCAGTTTTACGTTTTGTGGTAAAACTAATGAGAGCAAGACCCAACAAGCCTATCAGCAGCAATGCCGGAAGTGGCATAAGCAAGGCTGACACTACTTTTTTCAGCTCAAACATACATAAATAGTCCGAAAAAACATCAATTGATAATAAAAATGAGGGTACCCCTCTTTATTCCTGCTTTCCTTGTGCCAGAATAGCGGCACAATCCGTTATGATAACTCAGCAGAAGTGACAGAAGACCGCAATTTCGACGATATCGCCCACAAATTTGCAAAAAATATTTACGGCTCCGACAAAGGGGAGATCCGCCAAATCATTGTGTGGGAAGATTTTCTACAGATTCTAAGTGAATTAGATGCTGACCAGCAACCCCTAGAGGTGTTGGATGCCGGTGGTGGTTTGGCACAAATGTCGCAAAAGCTTGCTAAGCTCGGACATCGAATCGCTTTATGTGATCTATCTTCGGAAATGCTGCAGTTGGCTAAGCAGGATATTGAAAAAAACGGTTTGCTTGAGCAGTATCGCCTGATTCATTCGCCTGTCCAATCCATTGGTGAGCATATGGGTGAACAGGTGGATCTTGTTATGTTTCACGCCGTCATGGAGTGGTTGGTCGATCCTAAGGCCGCACTTGAAACGGTACTAGAACAAGTAAAACCGGGAGGCATTGCATCAGTGATGTTCTATAACCACCATGGTTTAGTCTATAAAAACGTGGTTTGTGGCAACATTCCTCATATATTAGACGGCATGCCCCACCGAAAAAGATTTAAACTACAGCCACAAAAAGGCTTAAAACCTGAAGAAGTCTACCAATGGATAGAAGATTCTGGTTTTAGTATTTGTGGCAAATCTGGTATTCGTTCCTTCAGTGATTACATAGGCAATATGCAATACATGGGCGATTACGAGTTTGAAGATGTGTTGGCGCTAGAAAAACAACTTTGTCGACAAGAGCCATACCTCTCATTAGGCCGCTACATACACGTGTGGGCTAAGAAGAACGATAAACAGGAATAACGATGAGTGAGATGACTCTCAATGCTGCAGAGCAACCAATCGATGAGTTGGTTGGCTGGGTTAAGCAGCACGATTTCTCGTTGAACCTGACCACTGAGCGATTGGCATTTTTGATTGCCATCGCTGTACTAAGTAATGAAAGGTTCGATGAAGAATTGGGTGAAGGTGAATTGCACGACGCATTTGCGATCGTCACTCGACTTTTTGATGAGACCGGCGAAGCTTCGGCTTTCCGTGCGAACAATGCCATCAACGAGATGGTTAAGCAGCGTCTTATGAGCCGTTTTGTCAGTGAGATTACTGACGGAGCGAGCATTTACCGCTTGTCGCCATTAGCGATAGGAATTACCGACTACTACGTGCGTCATCGCGAGTTCTCGAAACTGCGCCTTTCTATCCAGCTATCGATGGTAGCGGATGAAATGGCAAAAGCGATTGAAGCGGCACAAAAGGGTGGCACTCCGGGCCACTGGAAGAAAAACGTTTACGGCATTTTGAAATATTCTGTAGGCGAGATCTTCGATCAAATCGACCTTAACCAACGTGTGATGGATGAGCAGCAACAGTCTGTTAAACAACAGATTGCTGATCTGCTTAACAAAGACTGGCGTGAAGCGATCAACAACTGTGAAGCGCTACTGTCAGAAACATCAAGCACGTTGCGTGAACTTCAAGATACGCTGCAAGCTGCCAGTGATGAGCTGCAAACTCAGATCCTAGATATTCAAGAAATTGTTTACGGCGATCCTGAGCTTGAGTTCATCGAAGAAGCCTTATTTGGTCTGCAAATGAAGCTGGACCGAATCACAAGCTGGGGCCAGCAAGCGATCGACCTTTGGATTGGTTACGACCGACACGTACACAAGTTTATCCGTACTGCCATTGATATGGATAAGAACCGTGCGTTTAGCTCGCGTCTGCGTCAATCCGTCAAAGATTACTTCGATGCGCCTTGGTATCTGACTTATGCAGATGCGGAAAGGCTTTCTGACCTTCGTGATGAAGCCCTAGTACTGCGTGATGACGAGGTAACGGGTCAAGTTCCGATGGAAGTAGAATACGAAGAGTTTCAACAAGTCAATGATGAGTTGGCAGAGCGAATTGGTGACATGCTGAAAGCGCATAAAGATCAAGGCACACCAATCGACTTGAGCGTGGTTCTGCGAGATTACCTTGCACAACACCCATACACTCATCACTTTGATTTAGCTCGCATTGTCGTTGATCAGGCTGTACGTCTGGGTTACTCAGAATCCGACTACCAAGCTGTTCAGCCAGACTGGAAAGCAATCAACGAATTTGGGGCAAAGGTACAAGCGAATGTCATCGACCGATACTAATGAATACATGTCAGAGAATCTGGCAAAAGCAATTTCTAACCCTCTGTTCCCAGCGCTAGACAGCATGCTTCGAGCAGGGCGTCATATCTCAAGTGAAGATCTAGACAACCACGCGTTGTTGTCGGATTTTGAACTTGAGCTTTCTTCTTTCTACCAACGCTACAACACCGAATTGGTGAAAGCGCCAGAAGGTTTCTTCTACCTTCGTCCTCGTTCAACTTCTTTGATTGGCCGCAGTGTGCTTTCTGAGCTGGATATGCTGGTGGGTAAGGTACTGTGTTTCCTTTACCTAAGCCCAGAGCGTCTTGCGCACGAAGGCATCTTCACTAACCAAGAACTGTACGACGAACTGCTTGCACTAGCAGATGAAAACAAGCTGATGAAGCTGGTGACCAACCGTGCTACCGGTTCTGACCTTGATAAAGAAAAGCTGTTTGAAAAAGTACGTACGTCACTTCGTCGTCTACGCCGCCTAGGCATGATCATCAACATCGGTGAAACCGGTAAATTCAGCATCAGTGAAGCGGTATTCCGTTTTGGTGCCGATGTACGTGTTGGCGATGATATGCGTGAAGCGCAGCTACGCCTGATCCGTGATGGTGAAGCGGTAGTGCACACCAAAGAACCAAGCCAAGGCAGCCTATTGTCTGAAGAAGATCAAGACGACCAAGCCCAAGAAGAAACAACAGAAGAGGGTGAAGCATGAGCATGATTGAACGCGGTAAATACCAATCGCTGACCATGGTCAACTGGAACGGCTTCTTTGCCCGTACTTTTGACATCGATGGTCTGGTCACCACGCTATCAGGTGGTAACGGTGCAGGTAAATCAACCACAATGGCGGCGTTCATCACCGCATTGATTCCTGACCAAACGCTACTGCACTTCCGTAACACAACCGAAGCGGGCAGCAGCCAATCGTCTCGCGATAAAGGTTTATACGGTAAGCTGCAGCCGGGCGCATGTTATGCGGCGCTAGATGTGGTGAACTCACGTAACCAACGCCTACTGTTTGCAGTAAAACTGCAGCAAGTTGCGGGTCGCGATAAGAAAGTAGACATCAAACCGTTTGTTATCCAAGGTCTTCCTAGCCATGTGAAACCAACGGATATCTTGGTTGAAAGCGTATCTGCGACTCAAGCTCGTGTACGTCAAATCAACGAAGTAAAAGAATCGATCGCGGAATTTGAAGGCGTTCAGTTCAAAGCGTTCTCTTCTATCGTGGATTACCACGCACAAATGTTTGAATTCGGTGTGATTCCGAAGAAACTGCGCAACTCTGGTGACCGCTCTAAATTCTACCGCCTGATCGAAGCATCGCTTTACGGTGGTATTTCAAGTGCGATTACGCGCTCGCTACGTGACTACCTTCTGCCACAAAACGGCGGCGTGAAGAAAGCGTTCCAAGATATGGAATCGGCGCTGCGTGAAAACCGCATGACGCTAGAAGCGATCAAAACTACGCAAGCTGACCGTGACTTGTTCAAACACTTGATTACAGAGTCGACCAACTACGTGGCAGCAGACTATATGCGCCATGCCAACGAGCGTCGTAAAAAACTAGAACAGACACTGTCTTTGCGTTCAGAGTTATTTGGTTCTCGCGAGACCTTGATTGAGCAAAACAACCTGCTTAACCGCGTTCAAGAAGAGCTGGAACTGCTGATCGAATCAGAATCTTCTTTAGAGCAAGACTACCAAGCGGCTTCGGATCACTTGCAACTGGTGCAAAACGCGCTGCGTCAGCAAGAGAAGATCGAACGTTACCAAGAAGATCTTGAAGAGCTGAGCGAGCGTCTTGAAGAACAAATGATGGTAGTGGAAGAAGCGCAAGAACGCGTGATGATGGCTGAAGAGCAAGCGACCGTTGCAGAAGAAGAGGTGGACAGCCTTAAGACGCAACTTGCTGATTACCAGCAAGCTCTTGACGTTCAGCAAACTCGCGCGCTTCAATACCAACAAGCCGTTCAAGCGTTGGAGAAAGCCAAGCAGCTACTTGGCGATGACAGCCTAACGGCGGAATCCGCACAAGCGTTAGTGGCGGAGCTGAAAAACAAAGAGTCGGAAAATACCAATACGTTGTTGTCTGTGAAACATAAGCTCGATATGTCATCAGCTGCGGCAGAGCAGTTTGATACTGCATTGAAGCTTGTACAGAGCATCGTTGGCCCTGTTGAGCGCAAAGAAGCCTCTGAGCACGCAAAACTGGCAATCGCTAAAGCT
This sequence comes from Vibrio sp. ArtGut-C1, assembly GCF_002105475.1. NCBI lineage: Bacteria > Pseudomonadati > Pseudomonadota > Gammaproteobacteria > Vibrionales > Vibrionaceae > Vibrio > Vibrio sp. ArtGut-C1. The sequence goes on from NZ_NCTH01000011.1 coordinate 61,388, forward strand.
CGAGAATCACAGCAAATTGCACAAAACGAACAGCAATGGCGAGCGCAACATCGCGATCTTGAGCGTAGCCTCAATCAGCAACGTCAAGCACGTGAACTGGTTGCTGAATACAAAAAGCAATATCACGTCGAGCTAACCGATGAAGTTACGTTTGAACAAGAACGTGAACGTCATGCGATGCAAATCGAATCACTAGAGATAGCTCAAGAAGAAGTTCGTGATCAGCGTGGTGAACAGCGCCGTCTAGAGCAAAACGCGGCGGCAGAAATCAGTAAACTTGAAGCGATAGCGCCAGCTTGGATTGCGGCTAATGATGCGCTAGAGAAACTGAGAGAGCAGAGCGGGGCAGACCTTGAGGATCGCCATGCGGTAATGAACCACATGCAGGTTGTTCTTGAGCAAGAAAGGGAGCTGTCCTTAGCTAAAGATAAACTTGCTGAGCATCGCAGTCAGCTTGACACTGAGATTGAACGTCTTGCTTCTCCTGGTGGTTCAAACGACCCTCGCCTGAAAGGTTTGGCTGATACTTTAGGCGGTGTATTACTGTCTGAGATCTACGATGACATCACGATTGATGACGCGCCTTACTTCAGTGCGATGTACGGTCCGGCTCGTCACGCTATCGTTGTTTCTGACCTGTCAGGTATCGAAGAGAAACTGGTAGAGCTAGACGACTGTCCAGAAGACTTGTACATCATTGAAGGTGACATCGATGCCTTTGATGACAGCTCGTTCGATGCAGAAGAGCTAGAAGGCGCGGTTTGTGTTCGCATGAACGATCGCCAAATGCGTTACTCTCGCTTGCCTGAGATCCCATTGTTTGGTCGTGCAGCACGTGAGCAGCGTCTAGAGTTGCTGCGTAACGAACGAGAAGAAGTGGTAGAGAAACACGCAAAAGCGGCGTTTGATTCTCAGAAAATGCAGCGCTTATACCAAGCGTTTAACCAATTTGTGTCTAACCACATTCAGGTTGCTTTTGACGCCGATCCAGAACAAGCACTGGCAACCATTCGTGATAAGCGTAACCAAATCGCTCGCGTGCTGGCGGATCTGGATGCAAAAGAGCAGCAGCAACGCTCTCAGCTTCAAACTAGTAAGCAAGCACTGTCTTCTCTGGACAAGCTAGCATCACACATGGTGCTTGTTGAAGATGAATCATTGCAAGCGCGTTTTGATGAGCTAGAAGAGAAAATCGCTCAGCTTGCAGAGGCGAAAAACTTCTTAAACAATCATGCAAAAGCCGTCGCGCAACTAGAGAATATTGCGTCTGCGCTTGATGCTGACCCAGAGCAATTCGATGCACTAGAAGCAGAATACAAAGCAGCAGATGAACAGTTACAAGATCTTAAGAAGCAAATCTTTGCACTCTCGGATCTGGTTGAACGTCGTCACTACTTCGCTTACTCAGACTCGGTTGATCTTCTGAACAAAAGTAGCGAACTGAGTGAGCAGCTAAAAGCGAAGTTGGTTCAAGCTGAACAGACTCGTACTCGTTCTCGTGAAGAGTTGAAGCAAGCACAAGGGCAAATGAACCAATACAACCAAGTATTGGCGTCTTTGAAGAGTTCGCATCAAGCTAAGCAAGAAACCGTACAAGAGTTCAAACAAGAGCTGCAAGAGTATGGCGTAAATGCCGACGAAGGTGCGGAAGAGCGTGCAATGCGCCGTCGTGACGAGCTGCACGAACGCTTACATACTTCACGTAGTCGTAAGAGTGAATACGAGCGCACGATAACGTCGACCGAGCTTGAGATGAAAGGCTTAGCGAAACGTCTGAAGAAAGTGCAGAAAGAATACGCAGAGCTGCGCAAATTTGTCGTTGCAGCGAAAGCGGGTTGGTGTTCAGTACTTCGCTTAGCGCGTGAAAACGATGTTGAGCGTCGTCTACACAAGCGCGAACTGGCTTACATGTCGGCGGATGAATTGCGTTCGATGTCGGATAAATCATTGGGTGCGCTGCGTTTAGCGGTTGCGAACAATGACGACTTGCGTGATGCGCTGCGTCTATCAGAAGACAACGCACGTCCAGAGCGTAAAGTTCTGTTCTACATTGCTGTATACCAACATCTTCGTGAGCGTATTCGTCAGGATATCATCCGTACTGATGATCCAGTGGAAGCGATTGAAGAGATGGAAGTAGAGCTAGCGCGTCTAACGGAAGAGCTAACGCAACGTGAAAACCGCCTAGCGATCAGTTCTGAGTCGGTAGCGAGCATCATCAAGAAGACGATTCAGCGTGAGCAAAACCGTATTCGTATGCTGAACCAAGGCTTGTCGAATATCTCGTTCGGTCAGGTGAAGGGCGTACGTCTAAACGTGAAAATTCGCGAAAGTCACGAAGTGCTACTGAACGGTCTAGCGACACAACAAGAGCAGCATAAAGATCTGTTCGAATCGACTCGCTTTACCTTCTCTGAAGCAATGGCGAAACTGTTCCAACGTGTGAACCCACATATCGATATGGGTCAACGTTCTCCTCAGGTTCTGGGTGAAGAGCTACTGGATTACCGTAACTACCTAGAGCTAAGTGTAGAAGTGAACCGTGGTACAGATGGTTGGCTACAGGCCGAGTCTGGCGCGCTATCAACAGGTGAAGCGATCGGTACTGGTCAGTCAATCCTTCTGATGGTTGTTCAAAGCTGGGAAGAAGAATCTCGTCGTCTACGCAGCAAAGACATTGTGCCTTGTCGTTTGCTCTTCTTGGATGAAGCAGCGCGTCTGGATGCGAAATCGATCGCGACATTGTTCGAATTGTGTGACCGTCTGGATATGCAGCTTCTTATTGCGGCACCAGAAAACATCAGCCCAGAGAAAGGTACTACCTACAAGTTGGTGCGTAAGGTGTTTAAAGACCATGAGCACGTACACGTAGTTGGTCTACGTGGTTTTGGTCAAACGGATAAGCCTAAGACTGAAGCGCAAGAGATGATTGAAGAGTTTGAATCGTAAACTTCGAATCTAGCAAAACGCCCGCATTTATTGCGGGCGTTTTTGTATTTGTTAGCGGGAGGCTTCAAAGCGTATAAAATAAGCCGAGACTGTAGGACGACAGTCTCGGCTTATTAATAGAACTCAGCAGGGAGGCTAAGTTTTATTCCTCTGAAATATCGTCTCTGATATCGATCATTTCAGCAAGCTCTTCAAGTGCTTGGACAGAAAGCTCAGACAAGCGTTGTAAATGCTGGTCTAAGCTCTCTTGTTCTTCAAGCTCTGGTTCATCGTTATCTGTTTCTTTTGTTAGCATTTCTCAACCTCTCAAGTTGAGTAAGGGGAGACCTCATCATACTCAAAAGTTAAAGGAGAAAAGAAACGATCTATGTTGATTCTGTTAGCTCGATCATTGATTCAAGTTATAGGTGAGATGGGTTTGTTTAATAAGATGAGTAGGTAGACGGTTTTGGAAACGGAAACAAAAACGCCAGCAATCAGAACAATTACTGGCGAATGATATTTTGATTGGCGATTAGAACTGTGGTTTTACCCCAAACTGCTCTGCTGCGTAGGCGACACGTTCAATCGGCTTTGGATACTCGGCAGGTGTGCCGAGGCTCTCTATGTGTTTCAAACGAGGAAGCAAGCCTGCACCATTGGCGATTTGGATTGCCAAGCCAGGACGAGCGTTGAGCTCTAAAACCATAGGTCCTTCTTCTTTATCTAACACCATATCCGTGCCCATGTACCCCAACCCTGTCATCTCCCACGCACTAGACGCAAGCTCAAGCAAGCGCTCCCAGTGCGGGACTTGGAGGGTAGAAAGGTCTTTGCCTGTATCCGGATGGTGGGTGACTGGATGGTCGAATTGCACCGCTCGGATTGCTTTACCTGTGGCGATATCAATGCCCACGCCCACAGCGCCTTGGTGAAGGTTTGCTTTACCGTCCGACGCCGCCGTAGAACAGCGCATCATTGCCATAACAGGGTAGCCTTTAAATACGATGATTCGAACATCAGGCACGCCTTCATAACTGAAGCCATCGAAACAATCATCAAATTTAATCAGGTTCTCAACGACTGCGACGTCGTTTTTACCACCAAGAGAGAAAAGGCCAGCAAGCGCATTACTGATATGACGTTCAACTTCGTCCTTACCAATTGTAGAGCCGGAAGGTTTGGTATAGACCCCATCTTTATGCGAGGTAATAACCAAAATACCCTTACCACCACTACCTTGAGCGGGCTTGATAACAAAACCAGGCCAATCTTGCACCATTCTATGGATTGTCTTTACTTCTGCTTGGTTATGAATAACGCCGATCAGGGCAGGGACTGTCGCCCCTGCTGCCTGCGCAATAATTTTAGTCTTGAGCTTGTCATCAACTAATGGGTATTTAGAACGATCATTGTAACGGCCGATATAACTGTGGTTACGTTTGTTCATCCCCATAATGCCTTTATGGCGAAGCTTAGCTGGCGAAGTAAAACTTTCGAACATCGTTTAGTCCTCCGCTAGTGGTTTGAAACGACGTAACTCAGTTAGACGGTAACCTGTGTAAGTACCTAGCAATAGAATACCGGCCAGAACAATCAACTGTAGACCAATGAAATTAAAGGTTAGGTGCTGAATGTATGAGTTCGTCATCGCTAAGTAAACCAATACTGCGGTGAGCAGTGAGCCCCCACCTTGCAGAGCGACTTCTTTCGCGCCTTCTTCTTCCCATAGGATAGACATACGTTCAATTGTCCATGACAAGATGATCATAGGGAAGAACGTAATTGTTAAGCCTTCCGTTAAGCCCATCTTAAATGCGACTACTGTGAACACCGAAATGATCATAATAACGGTAATAATGACCGCTGATATCCGTGCTACAAGCAGTAAGTTCAACCTCGATAAGTAACTTCGAATAATCAAGCCTGTGCCAACGATCAGTAAGAAACCGACAATACCCGTTAATAGCTGGGTTTGAACAAATGCAACAGCAATCAGTACTGGCATGAAAGTACCGGATGTTTTTAGACCGATAATCACACGCAAGAACACCACGATAAGGGCACCGATAGGGATCAGCATGATGGTCTTAAACATTGCTTGTTCTTCAAGAGGCAAGCTATGAATTGAAATATTCAGCAGCCCATCAGCTTCTATCTTGTTGTTCGTCGCTTGCTGTGGAGTCATTTCTTGCTTGATCATTGAGAAATGAACTTGGCTATTTTTACCACCAACAAGATCAAGCAGGGATACATTCGACTCATCCCAAACTAATAAGTTTGGTTTCACGGCTTTCTGTTCGGAATTTGGTGAGAACAGTACCCAATCTTTACCTGACCAAACCTGAACCATTGGTTGAATGGTTTGGCGTCGACGGCCATCTTCTAATTCAATCACACCAACTGTTTTGCTTTGGATGCCAGCCGTTAGCAGAATATTGTGCAATGCATCAGTACGGCTGAAGTCATTCAGTAGTAGCGATGAGTTTTGACTGTCTGGGTCATTAAGCGCTTTGATGAGCTCACGAGTAAAGGTCACATTGTCGGCAGAGCGACTCATCGCACGGTCTACAAGGGCATTTGCCGCCGCGGCTTGTGGAGCTGATAGCGTTGGTGGCGTAATGTCTTCAGTTGGTGGTAGAGGCGTAACTTTAGCCTGAGGGTCCACTAAGAACTGCGCTTTGTAGTAAATGGTTTGAGGACCTTTGGCCTGACGAATTGACCACTCGGCACGACGTCCAGAATCAGAATTAATGTAGGAAACGCCATAACCAGAAGAGGAAGCGGATTCACCGATAAGCGTATAACCACTTTGTGTATGAGGTGCTGCGAGTGAAGCTTTGACTTCATTGCCGTTAGCATTGAACTCAATACGTGCCTCTACATCCCATACCTGACGAGTTTCGCCTGGTGTCCAAGGCACGCCGTAGTTTTCATGTCTGAAAACACTCAAAGCAATGCCCGCAATCACCAATAAGATGATTGAAAGGTAAAACGGTATTTTTGACGTCATAATCTACCTTATTATTTTTTATCTTCGTCCGTTTGGATATAGGTACGACTTACATCGACAAGTGCGATGTCGCGCATAAATTCTCTACCCAGTAAAATAGGATGGTTCATATGCGAGCGATCTGCCAACGTAAATTGCGCTTTTTCATGAATTTTTCCAACGCGCACCCAAAGTTCGACTACAGCGCGACGTTCCAGTTCTTCACTGGTAACTTGGCGAATTTTTACGTAACGAATGACAGGCGCTTCGATCCAAGTATTTTTTTCTTCTTCAGATTTACTGGTATCTGCCAGGTGGAATCGAACCCAGTTTTTGCCGTTTCTTTCGAACTCTTCAATATCAACTGCATTTAAAGATGAGGTTGCGGCACCAGTGTCGACACGTGCATCAAAAGTCTGCTTAATGGAGTCAATAGTGACCTTTTCAATTGAGCCAAGGACAATATCATGAGTTGGTGTTGGTTCCACAGGAGCAGGAGATTGGACAATAATCGGCTCTTTTGGCTTTTTCACTTCTGCCATTGCTTCATCGCGAAATGTCAGAAGTTCAACCTGTAGTTTATCGACTTGTTCTTCAAGGCTGTCGATATAGTCCGATTGGTTGCTGAGCTGAAGCTCTAAGTTAGTAATGCGATTATTGACATTCGCTTCTGAAGTTTGAATAGCCGCTAACGTTTCTTGGTGGTACTGTTCGCCTTTGGTTAGTGAGCATCCAGATAGTAAGGCGATGGCAACAATCGGGGTCAATCGTAATAACATTGAAAACCTTGGGATTGGATTAAGTTGTTTATTTTTTAGGAGTTTAGCTCATATCGATAAAGCCTCACAAGTAAGAATGTTTCTCTATTACTTATTGTTTGAGGAATAGTGATGAAAAGCTAAAAATCAAGGACATAAAAGCGCATCCTTATTTAGAGCGTGCTTATGTTTTGATGTAACAAATGGACTCGAAAAGCAAACACGCTCAGTACGAGGAAAGAGGGTAATGTCTTAACTCGTAAAATGAGTTAAGACAATGTCAGGAATCTCAGCGAATTATGGTTTGCGAGCGACAAGAACCGCGCGGCGAGGGGCAGGGTAACCTTCTACAGTCTTGCTTGGGTCGTTCGGATCTAGATAGTCTGGTAGAGAGTTATGCGTCATCCAATCTGTGGTACGTTGTTCATCAACCGAAGTGACGTTTTCATCAACGATGCGCACATCTTCAAATCCTACCAACTCTAACCATACTTTCAGTGCTTTTGCTGAAGGGAAGAAATAGACATTGCGCATTTGTGCGTAACGAGAAGTTGGAACCAACACTGAATTCTCATCACCTTCAATCACTAGTGTTTCTAGTACGAGTTCACCACCAGACACTAATTGATCTTTTAGCTGCACCAAGTGATCCAGTGGAGAGCGACGGTGGTAAAGCACGCCCATGCTGAATACCGTGTCGAACGCTTCTAACTTAGGTAGTTGTTCAATACCCAACGGCAGTAGGTGCGCGCGTTGGTCATCGCCCATGAGTTTACGAATTGCTTCGAACTGAATTAGGAACAGGTGAGATGGATCGATACCGACGGTTAAGCGTGCACCTTCACCCAGCATACGCCACATGTGGTAGCCGTTACCACAACCAACATCGAGTACGCTGCGGTTCTTTAATGGAGAAATATGCGGAAGCACGCGGTCCCATTTCCAATCACTGCGCCACTCAGTATCAATATGAATGCCGTGTACGTGGTATGGCCCTTTGCGCCACGGATGGAATGTACGAAGTAAGTTCTCTAATTTCTTCAGCTCACCTTCATGGAAAGGAGTGTCGTTGCTGATGGTCACTGAATTCTTGATGTCAATTTGATCCGGTGAGCCTTCTGGAATCTTGTTCAGTGCTTTCAACCAGCGACCAAAGTCACCGTGCTCTGCATTTTGCCAATCCGTTAGCTGTTGTGGTAGCACATTGAGCCAAGGTTGAAGACGTGTGTCTTGGGCAATCAATTGGTAGAAGTTTGCAAAGTTAAACATAGTTAGTTAATCGCTGAGTTGATGGTATTAAAATTATTAAATAACAGCCTAAAGTGGCGTGATTCAGGGCCTTTGTATGCACGGTTTATTTAATTGCGAACATAGAGCCAAAGTTAAAGCATTGGAACCAAACATCGTAGCTAGAAAAGCCAATTTTAGCGAAACGCTCTTTATGCTCTTTCTTTGAATCTGGGCGCATTACGTTTTCTATCGCGCTGCGCTTTTGGCTGATTTCTAGTTCGCTATAACCATTTGCACGTTTAAAGTCGTGGTGAAGGTCAATTAATAGCTCGTTTGACACTTCATCTTCGAAGACGAATTTCTCCGACAAAATCAAAATTCCGCCTGGACGTAGACCTGCATAGATTCGTTCAAGTAGGGCGTAACGATCGTCTGGAGAAAGAAATTGCAGAGTAAAGTTCAGTACGACAACTGATGCGTTTTCAATATCGATATTACGAATATCCGCTTCAACCACATCTACAGGAGTATCGCTTCGGTACGCGTTGACGTGAAGTTTACAACGCTCCACCATCGCAGGAGAGTTGTCCACTGCGATGATTTGGCAACCTTCTTGTTTGATATGGCGACGCATAGACAATGTTGCAGCACCCAAAGAACAGCCAAGGTCATAGATGTTTGAGTGGGGCTTTACAAAACGCTCTGCCAGCATACCGATTGCAGAAATAATATTGCTGTAACCCGGTACCGATCGTTGAATCATGTCAGGAAATACTTCCGCTACGCGTTCATCGAACGTGAAATCCCCAATTTTATCGATTGGAGCCGAAAAAATAGTATCTGGATTGCTCTTAGGGTTCATAACTAAGTCTCTGCATACAAGCCGCCTGAAAACGTCAGGCACCAAAAAAGGCGCGTATTTTATGGGAATTTCGCGCCTCTGTCATGTGTTGCGTTAGAACATCTGCAACTGCGAGTTGCCATCGTTAGCCGGGAAAGAGGCCAAGTCAGGAAGTGTTATACGCTTTTGTATGTCTTTATACAGATTGGCTGCCAACTCCGGCGCAATTATATTGTCCGCAGTATGGATCATGACATACGGCTGTTTACCTTCTGCAATCCATTGCGGCAACTTGCTGAGCCATGGTGTAAAAAACTCGTAATTTTGCTGTTCTTCTGGATGACCAATAAAGCGAATCAAAGGGTGTGAAGCGGTAGCAATGGCGTGGACTGGTACTCTTGGTTTTTTCATTTGCGCATCAATGATCGCTTCATTGTCTGGCTTAGCGGCAAAGACAGGGCGGCTATCCATAATAATGCGGTCAATGTTATTTTCTACTAACCATTGGTTAAGCGCTCGCTCTTCTTCACCTTTGGAGAAAAATGCCATATGACGAACCTCAACACCAAGAGGGAAGTTAGGTGGAAAGCTCGCACAGAACTTTTTCAGTCGATCAAGGTGCTCAGGACCAAATGCCGCTGGCAATTGAATTGTCCATTGCCCCACACGGTCATGCAACGGCTCCATGACTTTCATGAAGTCTCTCAGCTGTTCGCTGCAACCTCTTAGCATTTGCTCATGAGTGATGGCTTTAGGAAGTTTGAAAGTAAAGCGAAAATCATCGTGGGTTGCTGCTCTCCAGTTTTGCACCGTGTTGAGCGTCGGCGTGGCATAAAATGTCGTGTTGCCTTCCACGGTATGGAACACCTGTGCATACTTTTCTAAACGTTCAGCGGGCTTTGTCCCGCTGCCGTAAAAGCTTTGTTGCCATTGATTGTGCGACCACATCGTCAATCCAAGTCGAAGAGGTAAGTTATCCATTATTCTTTACTGCTTACTACTCGTGTGAATACTTTACGAGAGTTTTGCTGAAATAGGTAATTTCACGCTATAATCCCCACCAATTTTTTCGCTTTGGTGCGCTTTTGAACATTTGTTGTACTAAAAAGCACCAGTGAATGATAAAACACACGTAATTGTATGTTGAGTAGTCGATTTTCGTGGACATTCAGCGTATAACTGAATCTTTACTCTGCTTGGCAATGAGGCTGACAGAGCGTAGTTAACAACATTTGAGAGATTGGGAATTTCATTATGCGTACCCATTACTGTGGTCACCTGAACAAGTCCCTTGCAGGACAAACTGTAGAACTTTGCGGCTGGGTTAACCGTCGTCGTGATTTAGGCGGTCTTATTTTTATTGATATGCGAGATCGCGAAGGTATCGTTCAGGTAGTTGTTGATCCAGATATGGCGGATGCGTATGAAGTGGCTAACACACTTCGTAATGAATTCTGTATCAAACTAACGGGTGAAGTACGCGTTCGTCCAGAAAGCCAAGCAAACAAAGACATGGCAACAGGTGAAGTTGAGATCCTTGCGACAGGTCTTGAAATCATCAACCGCAGTGACGTTTTGCCTCTAGACTTCAACCAAAAGAACTCTGAAGAGCAACGTCTGAAGTACCGTTACTTAGACCTTCGTCGTCCAGAAATGAGTGACCGCATCAAGCTACGTGCTAAAGCATCTAGCTTTGTTCGTCGTTTCCTAGATGACAACGGCTTCCTAGATATCGAAACACCAGTACTAACGAAAGCGACACCAGAAGGCGCGCGTGACTACCTAGTACCTAGCCGTGTTCACAAAGGCAGCTTTTACGCGCTTCCTCAGTCTCCACAGCTATTCAAACAGCTTCTAATGATGTCTGGTTTTGACCGTTACTACCAAATCGTTAAGTGTTTCCGTGATGAAGACTTGCGTGCTGACCGTCAGCCAGAATTCACTCAGATCGATATCGAAACGTCATTCATGACGGCTGACCAAGTACGTGAAGTGACGGAAAACATGGTTCGCGATATGTGGCAAGAGCTACTAAACGTAGACCTAGGTCAGTTCCCAGTAATGCCATTCAGCGAAGCGATTCGCCGTTTCGGTTCTGACAAGCCAGACCTACGTAACCCACTAGAGCTAGTAGACGTTGCTGACCTAGTGAAAGACGTTGAGTTCAAAGTATTCTCTGGCCCAGCAAACGATGAGAAAGGTCGCGTTGCCGTTATTCGCGTTCCAGGTGGTGCATCTTTGACTCGTAAGCAAATTGATGGCTACGGTGAATTCGTTGGTATCTACGGTGCGAAAGGTCTAGCTTGGATGAAGGTTAACGATCGTGCAGCAGGCATGGAAGGTATCCAATCTCCAGTAGCTAAGTTCCTAAACGAAGATGTGATCAACGCTATCCTAGATCGCACTCAAGCGGAATCTGGTGACATCATCCTATTTGGCGCTGATAAAGCGGGTATCGTTGCAGAAGCAATGGGCGCGCTACGTTTGAAACTAGGTAAAGATCTAGAGCTAACTGACGAATCTGCATGGGCTCCACTATGGGTTGTTGACTTCCCAATGTTCGAAGAAGATGACGAAGGCAACCTACACGCGATGCACCACCCATTCACGTCACCTCTAGGTGTGACTGCGGAAGAGCTAAAAGCGAACCCAGCTGCGGCAAACTCTAACGCTTACGATATGGTTCTAAATGGTTACGAAGTTGGCGGCGGTTCTGTTCGTATCCACAACGCAGATATGCAAGAAGCCGTATTTGATATTCTAGGCATCACACCTGAAGAGCAACAGCTTAAGTTCGGCTTCCTGCTTGATGCACTAAAATTCGGTACGCCTCCACACGCTGGTCTTGCATTCGGTCTTGACCGTCTAGTGATGCTGCTATGTGGTACCGAGAACATCCGTGATGTTATTGCATTCCCGAAAACAACAGCAGCGGCGTGTCTACTAACAGACGCACCAAGTATTGCGAACCAAGCTGCGCTAGAAGAGCTAGCAATCGCAGTGACTGCAGCGAAAGAAAAAGACGCAGAATAAGCGCACAACATTTGAAGAAAACTCCCGCAACTGCGGGAGTTTTTGTTTAAATAAACCCAAGAAACTTCCAAAGCAATTTCCCAAGCAACGCTTTTTAGCTCATGTTTGCTATTAAGCGTCAAAATACATTAAAAGGTGAATTATGGCAGGTCATAGTAAATGGGCGAATATTCGTCACCGTAAAGCAGCGCAAGATGCGAAGCGCGGCAAAATCTTTACCAAATTAATCCGTGAAATCGTTGTTGCTGCAAAAGAGGGAGGCGGTGAGCCAGAAAATAACCCACGTTTGCGAGCTGCAATTGATAAAGCGTTGTCTAACAACATGACGCGTGACACTGTCAACCGCGCTGTCAGCCGAGGTGCTGGTGGTGAAGGCGACGACAATATGGAAACCGTAATCTATGAAGGTTATGGTCCGGGTGGCACTGCGGTCATGGTCGAATGTATGACGGATAACCGAAATCGCACAGTATCAGGTGTACGCCATGCGTTCTCGAAGTCAGGAGGCAATCTGGGTACGGATGGTAGTGTAAACTATCTTTTCGACAAGAAAGGCGTGATCTCATATGCTCCAGGTTTAGATGAAGATGCGGTGATGGAAGTGGCGTTAGAAAGTGGCGCTGATGACATCGAAACATCAGAAGATGGCTCGATTGATGTTTACACCGTACCAAGCGATTTTGGACTCGTAAAAGATGCCCTTGATGCCGCAGGTTTTGAGGCGGAGAACGCCGAAGTGTCGCTTATCCCTTCAACGAAAGCAGAACTGGATGTGGACACTGCGCCAAAACTGCTTCGTTTGATTGACGCTTTAGAAGATTTGGACGATGTTCAGGAGGTTTATCACAACGGTGACATCTCTGACGACGTTGCGGCCTCTCTAGAGTAAACTCAATGTGCAGTGAGCGGTATTCGCTCCGAAGTTAGAAAGTAAGCTAAAAGTAATAATAAGAAATTGAGGCCGTATTCGGCCTCATTTTTAGGAATATTCATGTCAATTATTTTGGGCATTGACCCAGGTTCACGCATTACCGGTTATGGGGTCATTCGTCAAAATGGACGTCATTTGCAATACCTTGGTAGTGGCTGTATTCGTACTTCAGAAAAAGAACTTCCGGGCCGTCTTAAGCAGATTTACGCTGGCGTCACGGAAATCATTACCCAGTTTCAACCGGACGTATTTGCGATTGAACAAGTGTTTATGGCTAAAAATGCGGATTCAGCATTAAAGCTTGGCCAGGCTCGTGGCAGCGCAATTGTTGCTGCGGTGAATGCAGAGTTGCCGGTATACGAATACGCCGCGCGTCTTATTAAGCAAGCTGTAGTCGGTACTGGTGGTGCGGACAAAGCGCAAGTTCAACATATGGTTCAGCAAATGCTTAAACTGCCCGCCAAGCCTCAAGCGGATGCAGCCGATGCTTTAGGTGTGGCGATTTGTCATGCCAATACGAACAAAACCCTCGTTGCCTTAGCGGGCAAAGCAACCAGTGCCAGAAAAGGGCGCTACCGATAAAATTAACTGGATGTCTATCCAGTTCTTTATTATCCTGTCGCAAATTCATTTCCAAAGAGTATTTATAGTGATTGGACGTCTTCGTGGCACACTGATTGAAAAACAACCACCTGAAGTATTAATTGAAGTTAATGGCATCGGTTATGAAGTCCAGATGCCAATGAGCTGTTTTTACGAGCTGCCAAATGTTGGCGAAGAAGCCATTATTTATACTCACTTTGTCGTCCGTGAAGATGCACAATTGCTATACGGTTTCAACACAGTAAAAGAACGCGCACTTTTCCGTGAAGTGATCAAAGCCAATGGCGTTGGTCCTAAACTCGGTCTTGGTATTCTCTCTGGTATGACAGCAACGCAATTTGTTACTTGTGTGGAACATGAAGACGTTTCTACGCTGGTTAAGCTTCCAGGCGTTGGCAAGAAAACCGCAGAGCGATTGGTTGTTGAAATGAAAGACCGCTTGAAAGGGTGGGGCGCTGGCGATCTATTTACACCATTTACGGATGCTGCTCCTGCGGATTCTGGTGCGACATCCAACAACGCGGAAGAAGAGGCAATTAGCGCGCTTCTAGCTTTGGGTTACAAGCCGACTCAAGCGTCGAAAGTGGTGTCTCAGATCGCTAAACCGGACATGAGCAGTGAGCAAATGATCCGTGAAGCTCTAAAATCAATGGTGTAACGCTGGTTTCACAGTGAGCATTTGTTCAAGATAACTCATTCTCTAAGGTTAATGCCAATCGCTTAACGATATTTTTTGTGTCATTCCAGCGAGCCTAGCGAGACTGGGAATCTAATAGCAGCACGCTGAGCGGTTAATGAAACAATTTGACCATAAACCGCTCGGATAGAAGATCCTGTATCACGCTCCTTCGTCGCTGTACAGGATGACGAGATATAGAAAAAATATGCCACTTGCTGTTAAACGAGCGGCATTATTCTCTCAGGTAACCATTTTTCAAGGTAAAAAGATGATTGAAGCCGATCGTTTAATCGCGCCAGAAAACCCTGCCTTTCGTGATGAAGATGTCATTGACCGTGCTATTCGGCCAAAAAAATTAGCGGATTACCAAGGTCAGGATCATGTCCGTGACCAAATGGAGATCTTCATTAAAGCTGCTCAGTTACGTAGTGAAGCTCTTGATCACCTTTTGATTTTTGGTCCTCCAGGTTTGGGTAAAACCACACTTGCGAATATCGTTGCCAATGAAATGGAAGTGAACATTCGCACCACTTCGGGCCCTGTACTTGAGAAAGCAGGGGATTTGGCCGCGCTGTTAACTAACCTAGAAGAAAACGATGTGTTGTTCATCGATGAGATTCACCGCTTGAGCCCGATGGTTGAAGAGGTTCTGTATCCGGCGATGGAAGATTATCAACTGGATATTATGATCGGTGAAGGTCCGGCCGCTCGTTCTATTAAGATCGATTTACCACCATTTACGTTAATTGGTGCGACGACCCGAGCGGGCTCTTTAACGTCACCATTGCGCGATCGCTTTGGTATTACTCAGCGCCTTGAGTTTTATAAGATAAAAGACCTCCAAGATATTGTGCAGCGCAGCGCGGATTGTTTAGGTTTGTCAATGGAACCTGAAGGTGCATTGGAAGTGGCAAGACGTGCACGTGGCACACCACGTATTGCTAACCGTCTACTACGTCGTGTTCGCGATTATGCGGAAGTGAAAGGAAATGGTCACATTTGTGCAGAGGTTGCCGACAAAGCGCTGAATATGCTTGATGTGGACGCCGAAGGTTTCGATTATATGGACCGCAAACTGCTACTCGCAATTATGGAGAAATTTGGTGGTGGTCCGGTCGGACTCGATAACATGGCGGCAGCGATTGGTGAAGAAAAGGATACTATCGAAGACGTTCTTGAGCCTTATCTTATTCAGCAAGGTTATTTACAACGCACTCCACGTGGAAGAATCGCGACAGATCGTGCGTATTTGCATTTCGGAATTGAAAAATAAGATTCCCTCGCTGGGCCTTTGCGGCCCAGCTCTTCATTAAAGTTGACCAAACTCACATTTTTTGAATTTCTTCTCATACCAGTTTAGTAAGTAAAAAGCATTGATTGTTAACTCTATGTTTGCTCACAACTGGTTAATTTCTCTCCTGATTACTCTCTCTTAACATCCGTATCTAATACTGGTTGATCTGGATCAATGTGATGGATTTTTGTGCAAATTCCGCGCATAAACATTGATGTATATCAAAGCGCATTCCGGCTATAAACCTTTTGAAACAATCTGTTTTTACAAGTAATATTAGCCCTAGCTATATTAGCTGATGCTTAACAATTAACTAACCAATGAAGCACATTTTTGCAACAATGAGTTGTGATAATTCAACATTTTTCAAGTGTAAATAACACTTGAATATGGATTGCAATATGTAGAGAGTGTCATTCAGCCGACACATAGGAGTTACCATGATTGACGTAGTTGATCTATCGCGGTTGCAGTTTGCACTGACAGCGATGTATCACTTCCTATTCGTACCATTGACCCTTGGTATGGCCTTCCTTCTGGCCATTATGGAATCGATGTACGTAATGACGAACAAGCAAATCTACAAGGACATGACCAAGTTCTGGGGTAAGCTATTCGGTATTAACTTTGCACTTGGTGTGGCGACAGGCCTTACCATGGAATTCCAGTTTGGTACGAACTGGTCTTACTACTCCCACTATGTAGGTGACATCTTCGGTGCGCCGCTAGCGATCGAAGCCCTTGTCGCATTCTTCCTGGAGTCAACTTTTGTTGGTCTATTCTTCTTCGGGTGGGATCGTCTATCTAAACGTCAACACTTAGCGGTTACTTGGCTTGTGGCGCTGGGCTCTAACTTCTCTGCACTTTGGATTCTTATCGCAAACGGCTGGATGCAAAACCCAGTAGGCGCGGACTTTAACTTCGAAACCATGCGAATGGAAATGGTAAGCTTCTCTGAAGTTGTACTAAACCCAGTTGCTCAGGTTAAGTTCGTGCATACGGTTGCTTCTGGTTACACTTGTGGCGCAATGTTTATTCTAGGCATCAGTTCATACTACCTATTAAAAGGTCGTGACATTGCGTTTGCTCGTCGTTCATTTGCTATCGCTGCATCTTTCGGTATTGCAGCTATCTTATCTACCATCGTTCTTGGTGACGAATCTGGCTACGAGCTTGGTGAAGTTCAAAAAGTGAAGCTTGCTGCAATTGAAGCAGAGTGGCACACAGAACCAGCTCCAGCAGCGTTTACGTTGTTTGGTGTTCCTAACCAAGAAACCATGCACACAGATTACGCAATCAAGATCCCTTACGTAATGGGTATCATCGCGACACGTTCTTTTGATGAGCAAGTAACAGGTCTTCGTGACCTACGTGATGAGCACGTCGATCGTATTCGTGACGGTATGTACGCGTATGAACTTCTAGAGAAGCTTCGCGCAGGTGACAAGTCAGAAGAAAACATGACTGCGTTTGATGAAGTGAAGGGTGACTTAGGTTACGGTCTACTTCTAAAACGCTACACAGACAATGTTGTTGATGCGACAGAAGAGCAAATCCAAGCTGCTGCGGATGACTCAATCCCAACAGTATGGCCGCTATTCTGGTCATTCCGTATCATGGTTGCTTGTGGTTTCATCATGCTATTCGTTTTCGGTGCGGCATTTATTCAAACGTGTCGTCAGAAGATCGAACAGAAACAATGGATTCTTAAAGCTGCACTATTCAGCATCCCACTACCGTGGATTGCGATTGAAGCGGGTTGGTTCGTCGCTGAGTACGGTCGTCAGCCATGGGCTGTTGGTGAAATTTTACCAGTGCACGTTGCAGCTTCTGCACTAACTGCTGGCGAAATCTGGACTTCACTATTCGCAATTCTGGCGCTATACACGGTATTCCTGGTTGCAGAAGTTTACCTAATGTTGAAATTCGCTCGTAAAGGCCCAAGTAGCCTGAAAACGGGTCGCTACCACTTCGAGCAAAATGCTGACTCTGTTGAAGACAAAGTTAGTCGCCAAGTAGAAGCGTAAGGTAAGGAGATAACAAGATGTTTGATTACGAAATCTTGCGACTCATCTGGTGGGTACTAATCGGTGTTCTACTAGTTGGTTTTGCAGTAACAGACGGTTTCGATATGGGTGTAGGCGCGCTTGTACCTATTATCGGTAAAAACGACACGCAACGTCGCGTCATGATTAACTCAATAGCCCCTCACTGGGATGGTAACCAAGTTTGGCTTATCACTGCTGGTGGTGCATTGTTTGCAGCTTGGCCTTTGGTTTATGCAACGTCATTTTCAGGCTTCTACTTAGCGATGATTTTGACACTAGCAGCACTGTGGCTTCGTCCTCTGGGCCTAGACTACCGCTCTAAAATCGAAGATCCAAAGTGGCGTAATACCTGGGATATCTGTATCTCAATCAGTGGTTTTGTTCCACCAG
The DNA here is from genome assembly GCF_002105475.1 of Vibrio sp. ArtGut-C1. NCBI lineage: Bacteria > Pseudomonadati > Pseudomonadota > Gammaproteobacteria > Vibrionales > Vibrionaceae > Vibrio > Vibrio sp. ArtGut-C1. The sequence continues at coordinate 79,115 of NZ_NCTH01000011.1, forward strand.
TCATCTTTGGTGTAGCGTTTGGCAACCTACTACAGGGTGTACCATTCCAATTGAGTGAGTTCTTGATGCCAACATACCATGGCTCATTCTTTGGTCTTCTAAACCCATTTGCACTGCTGTGTGGCTTAGTTAGTTTGTTCATGATTTTGATGCAAGGTTCGACTTGGCTACAAATGAAAACAACGGGCGAAGTGCATGTGCGTGCTCGCAACGTTGCTCAGTTGGCTGGTTTACTGACGGTTGCAGCGTTTGTAGCTGCTGGTTTCTGGATCCAAAATATTGATGGTTACGTCATTGTTGGCGGTATCGACACTAATGCAGCTTCTAACCCTCTAAACAAAGAGGTAATCCGTGAAGCTGGTGCGTGGATGAAGAATTTTGAAAACTACCCACTACTATGGGCTGCTCCTGTACTAGGTGTCGCAATGCCGCTTCTTGCCGTATTGGCATCTCGTCTTGAAAAATGTGCGATTTCGTTCATTACTTCAAGCTTGGGTGTTGCTGGCGTTATCTTTACTGCAGGTTTTGCGATGTTCCCATTCATCATGCCTTCAGACTTAATGCCAAGCCACAGCTTAACAATGTGGGATGCAACGTCATCTGAACTGACTCTGAATCTAATGACAGGCGTTGCGTTTGTTATGGTACCAATCATCCTTGGTTACACGTCTTGGACTTACTACAAGATGTTTGGTCGCCTTGATGATCAGTACATTGAAGACAACAAAAACTCACTTTACTAAGGAGCATTTACTATGTGGTATTTCGCATGGATTCTAGGTGTACTACTTGCTTGTGCATTCGGTATCATCAACGCTCTTTGGTTAGAGCACTCAGAAATGATGGACAAAGACAGTGAGTAATCTCGCTGATAAGGTAGCGCAACTTCACGCTCCGATGGATAAGACTCTGTTAAGAGTCTTATCTCTCATCCTTGGCTTTATGCATGTAGGATTGGTGATGTGGGATCCTGAAGCTTACCATCAAGCAATTGGTGGTTTTAACTCAATCATCGCACCAGCACTGATTTGGTCTGTATGCTCAAGCATGGTTTACGGTGTGGGCTTCAAACCGAGAAACTGGTACTGGCAAGCTTTGTTTAGTCCCTACTTTTCGTTAGCTATCTTAATTTATTTAACTGCAATTTATTTCTTTTAGGCTGAAATACGCTGTAATAAAGTCGGTTACTAAATCATCGAATAAAAGCTAGGTATTTCGCCTAGCTTTTATTTTTTCTACAAATTTCAAAAATATTCCCTTAGCTCGGTACCAATTGCTGTCGCTTCAGTTATAGTAATTACTTTAAAGAATTGAATATATTGGGACTCCCTTGCAAGGCACATCAAATCTCTTTCGCTGGCCGATCACCGTGTACTATGAAGACACCGATGCGGGCGGCGTTGTATATCATTCTAATTATCTAAAATTCTTTGAGCGCGCGCGGACAGAAATGTTACGTGCTAAAGGCATTTCTCAACATGTGTTACTGGAACAAAATATCGGCTTTGTTGTCCGACACATGGATATTGATTTCAACCAAGGGGCAAGGCTGGACGAGCATTTGACAGTATTGACCCGAGTGTCAGAAATAAAACGTGCTTCCCTGCAATTCTGTCAAGAGTTGGTCAATGATCAAGGCAAGATATTGTGCAAGGCCTCTGTTAAGGTAGCATGTATCGATAATAAGAAAATGAAACCAATAGCTATTCCAACCTTTATAAATTCGGAGCTAACAAATAGTGACTGCTGATATTTCCATTTTAGATCTCTTTCTTCAGGCCAGTCTGTTGGTAAAGCTTGTGATGCTGACGTTGCTTGGCATGTCAATTGTGTCATGGGCAATGATCATCAAGCGCAGCAAAGTGCTTTCTCAAGCGTCAAAGAATGCAGAGCAGTTTGAAGACAAATTCTGGTCGGGTACTGATCTTTCTCAGCTTTACCAAAAAGTAAAAGCGCGTAAAGACGAAATTGAAGGCACAGAAGAAATTTTTTACGCAGGTTTCACGGAGTTTGCTCGTCTACGTAAGAGCAACGCAAACTCACCAGCGTACATCATGGAAGGCACTGGCCGCGCAATGCGCGTTGCTGTCTCTCGTGAAGTTGATGAACTAGAAACAAGCTTACCGTTCTTAGCGACAGTCGGTTCTATCAGTCCTTACATCGGCCTATTTGGTACCGTTTGGGGCATCATGCACGCTTTTATTGCGTTGGGTGAAGTAAAACAAGCTACGCTGTCTATGGTTGCACCGGGTATCGCCGAGGCATTGATCGCGACAGCGATGGGTCTATTTGCGGCTATCCCGGCTGTAATGGCCTACAACCGCCTAAGCAATAAAGTGAGCAAACTAGAGCACACTTACGCAACATTTTCTGAAGAATTCCACAGCATCCTTCATCGTCAAGCGATGGCTGGCCGAGACAGCGCGGATAAGGAATAAAGCATGGCGGGTTATCAACCTAAAAAGCGAAAAATGACAGCGGAGATCAACGTTGTTCCGTATATCGACGTAATGCTCGTACTGTTGATCATTTTTATGGCGACCGCTCCATTTGTGACTCAAGGCGTCGATGTTGATCTTCCGAAAACATCGACCGCTGAATCTATGCAAGACCTTGCTGGCGAAACTGACAGTAGTTTTATCATCATCGAAATTGATAGCGAGGGTAATTTAGGCCTAAGCGTAAACGATGAAGAAGTTCAGCGAGGTTTGTCGTTGCAAGATGTTATTGTGCGAGTGAAAGCGGAGCGAGAGGTTAAGCCAGATTCACCAGTTGCGGTAGGTGGCGACGCGGCAACACCATATGCCGATGTTGTCCTATTACTGGATGAACTAAGTCGAGCTGGTATCCCTAAGGTAGGTCTAATGACCGATATCAGGGAATAGACATCAATTATCTATGAAAGATCACAAGAAGAAACCCAACCAATACGCCAAACCGATAGCAATATCGGTTGGTTTGCATGCAATTCTCGTTGCAGCCCTGCTTTGGGGGACGGACTTCAACATGTCTAAACCAGAGCCTACAGGGCAAATGGTTCAAGCTGTTGTCATCGATCCAAAACTTGTGCAGCAACAAGCGAAAGAAATTCGCCAGCAACGTGAAAAGGCAGCAAAAAAAGAACAAGAGCGTCTTGATAAATTGAGACGCGAAGCAGAGCAGCTAGAAAAAAACCGTAAAGCTGAAGAAGAGCAAATTCGCAAGTTGAAAGAACAGCAAGCGAAAGATGCTCAAGCGGCACGAGAAGCAGAAGCTGCACGTAAGAAAAAAGAACAAGAGCGCAAGCAGGAAGAAGAACGTGTTCGCAAAGAAAAAGAGCGAGCTGCTAAGCTAGAGAAAGAGCGTAAGGCAAAAGAAGAAGCTGTGCGTAAAGCTGAGCAGGAGCGTTTAGCGAAAGAAGCGGCTATAGCAAAAGCTGAGCAAGAACGTCTAGCTCGTGAAAAGGCGGCAAAAGAAGCGGAAGAAAAAGCACGTCGTGAGCGTGAAGCCGCTGAAAAAGCTGAACAAGAGCGCATCGCAAAAGAGAAAGCGGCAAAAGAGGCGGCAGAGCGAGAGCGCAAAGCGAGAGAAGCCGCGGAACGTGCAGAGCGCGAGCGTAAAGCGCAAGAAGCCGCGCTAGATGATATTTTTGCAGGCCTTGAGGATGAGGTTAGTAAAAATAGTGCTGCTCGAAATCAATTTATTGACGACGAACTTTCTCGAATGTCATCCATCTATACTCAAAATATTCAGCAAAAGTTGATTAAGGATGACTACTTGCTGGGAAAGGAGTGTAGGGTAAACATCAAATTGATTCCGACAGGAACTGATATGATGGTCTCTGGTGTTACCGTTTTGAGTGGCGATACTCGAGTATGTGCAGCGGCGAAGCGAGCGATAGCTCAGGTAGGGACGTTCCCTAAATCTTCAGAAGCTGCGGTAAACGAAAGACTAAAAGACATCAACATAACTGTTGCTTTGGACTAAAAGGAATAAGACGTGATTAGACGCCTTTTACTAGGAATGTTTGTACTGTTTAGCAGTATGACAAATGTGGCGAATGCCGCATTAGAGTTGGTCATTACCGATGGTATTGATTCAGCACGACCAATTGCTGTTGTTCCGTTTAAGTGGGAGGGCACTCAAGCGCTTCCAACGGATATTTCTGCTGTTATTGCCTCGGATTTGCAACGCAGTGGTAAGTTCAGCCCCGTTCCAACGAGCAAGATGCCACAAACTCCGTTCAGTGAATCAGAAGTCAATTTTGATGCCTGGACTAATTTAGGTGTAGATGCTCTGCTGACTGGCTCAATCAAACAAAATGCTCAAGGTGATTACGTTATCAACTACCAACTTGTTGATATTGTGCGTGGCCAGCTAACGGGCGGGAAAAGTAAAGCGCTTGGTAGCGATGGCGAATTAGTACTGTCAAAAGATCATGTGCTGTTCAATAAGGTCGCGACCGTTCAAGGCCCTCGCATGCGAGAGTACGCTCACCGCATCTCTGATTTGGTGTATGAGCAGTTAACGGGTGACCGTGGCGCCTTCATGACCCGTATTGCATACGTGGTGGTGAATGATAAAGACCGTTTCCCTTACCAACTTCGTGTGGCTGATTACGATGGTTACAACGAGCGCTTGGTTTTACGTTCTAAGCAACCATTAATGTCACCAGCATGGTCGCCAGATGGTAAAAAGCTTGCGTATGTTAGCTTCCAAAATGGTCAAGCAGAAATCTTCATCATGAACATCTACACCGGTGAGCGTGAGAAGATTACTTCATACCCACGTCATAATGGTGCGCCAAGATTTTCGCCTGATGGCAACAAGTTAGCGATTGTTCTCTCTAAGACAGGCTCGCTTCATGTTTATACATTTGACCTTAACACTCGTAAGCTGACGCAAATTACGCGTGGCAGATCAAATAATACGGAACCGTTCTGGCATCCGGATGGAAAATCGTTGATTTTCACATCGGATAGGGGTGGTAAACCACAGATTTATCAAGTAAATTTGGGCAGCGGTTCTATTGACCGTTTGACTTGGCAAGGCAGCCAAAATTTGGGTGGCCAGATTACTCCTGATGGGCGATTCCTAGTAATGGTGAACCGCAGCAACGCAGGATTTAACTTGGCGAAACAAGATTTGGAAACTGGTGCTCTTCAAGTCTTAACTAAGACCTTGCTTGATGAGTCTCCTAGTATTGCCCCAAACGGTGGCATGGTTGTGTATAGCTCGATTTACAACAAGAAAAACGTACTATCGATGGTGTCAATTGATGGTCGATTCAAAGCTAGATTACCGGCAACAAATGGGCGTGTTAGAGCGCCTGCATGGTCACCGTTTTTGTAGTAATAAGTTTGATTAATAAAGGAAAATAAGATGCAACTGAACAAGGTTCTAAAAGGGCTACTAATCGCGCTTCCTGTAATGGCTGTTACAGCGTGTAGTTCAAGCGACGACGCTGCTTCTAACACTGGTGCAGCAACAAACAACAATGGCGCAGTTGAAACAACAGTAGCTACGCCAATTGATCAAAGCGGTCAGCTAACAGAGCAAGAGCTAAAAGAGCAAGCGCTACGCGAAACTCAAACAATCTACTTTGCTTTTGATAACTCAACAATTGCAGCAGATTACGAAGAGATGCTTGCAGCTCACGCTTCTTACCTAAGCAAGAACCCAGCACTTAACGTAACTATCGAAGGTCACGCTGATGAGCGTGGTACTCCTGAGTACAACATCGCTCTAGGTGAGCGTCGTGCACAAGCAGTAGCGAACTACCTACAAGCACTAGGTGTTCAAGCTGACCAAATCTCAATCGTTAGCTACGGTGAAGAGAAGCCACTTCTTCTAGGCCAATCAGATGAAGTTTACGCTAAGAACCGTCGCGCGGTTCTAGTATACTAATTCGAGGTAATCCTCATGTTCAGTAACACTAAGCGCGCTGTTGCGCTTACGTTACTGGCAAGTGCAGCGAACTTTGCGTTCGCTGCACCAGCTCCAGTATCCGATCTCAACAGCACATCATCCGTCTCTAAGAGCCGTTCATCTGAAACGGAAGTAGAGCGTCTAGAGCGCTTGCTACAAAACCGCAATCGCGTTCAGCTCCAAATGCAACAGCAAATTGACCAAATGTCACAAGAGATCAGTGAATTACGTGGTCAATTAGAGCGAAATAGCTACGAAATGAAGCAAATGTTGCAACGTCAACGAGAGTTGTTTGTCGAGCTAGATCGTGTGCGTGGAGAAATCAAATCCGCGCCTGCGCAAGAAGCGAAACCGGCTAAAACAGGTGGTCAGTATACGCCAAATGTTGATGAGCAAACGGCATACCAAAATGCAGTCGACCTCATTCTCAAGAAACGTGACTACACTGGCGCAATTGCAGCGTTCCAGCAGTTCCAGAAAGATTATCCTGACTCCACATACTCAGCGAATTCTCACTATTGGCTAGGCCAATTGTACTTCGCTAAGAAGCAGGACAAAGATGCTGTAAAGAGCTTTGCTGCGGTGGTGTCATATAAAGACTCCAATAAGCGAGCCGATGCTTTGCTCAAGTTAGGTGAAATCGCTGAGCGTAATAACAATGCAGCTCAAGCGAAAAAGTACTACCAACAAGTGGTTGATGAATACCCAGGTAGTGCATCTGCAAAACTTGCCAGCTCTAAGCTGTAAGACGTTATGTTTTAAAAAGGAAGCTTCGGCTTCCTTTTTCTTTTCCGTTTCTTTATCGGTGGTGATCGAATAAATCGAGAGGAATGGCATCGAGCCTTTTATCCCCATCTTGCAACGGATCCTTTCAATCAGAAATGCTACCTGTAACAAAGATATACGGCTAGATAGCTAGAAATCCCCGCGACAAGTTGGTTTTTGAAAATTAACGAGGTTACAATATTCGGATTAAAGGAAGTTGCGTAGAGCAAGAGCAATGAGCCATATATTAGATAAAATCGACACTGTTTACCCATTCCCACCGAAGCCAGTTCCATTAAGCGAAGAAGAAAAAGCGTCTTACATTGAGCGCATTAAAAAGCTGCTAAAAGAAAAGGATGCGGTACTTATCGCACACTATTATACCGATCCTGAGATTCAAGCCCTAGCGGAAGAAACGGGTGGTTTTGTTGGTGACTCGTTGGAAATGGCGAAGTTTGGTAATCGTCATCCTGCAAGCACACTGATCATTGGCGGTGTTCGCTTTATGGGCGAGTCGGCCAAAATCTTAACACCAGAAAAGCGAATTCTAATGCCAACGTTGGAAGCGGAATGTTCGCTCGATCTTGGCTGTCCAGCGGATAAGTTCAGTGAGTTCTGTGATGCTCACCCTGATCACACGGTTGTGGTTTATGCAAATACGTCTGCCGCAGTTAAAGCTCGTGCCGATTGGGTCGTTACATCAAGCATTGCGCTTGAAATCGTGGAACACTTAGACGCTGAAGACAAGCCAATCATCTGGGGACCAGACCGTCACCTAGGGTCGTACATCGCTAATAAAACTGGCGCAGACATGCTGCTATGGCAAGGTGAGTGTGTGGTTCATGATGAGTTTTCTGCTGATGCACTACGCAAAATGAAGAGCGTGTATCCAGATGCGGCTATTTTGGTTCACCCTGAATCACCAGCAAGTGTCGTAGAACTTGCCGATGCCGTTGGCTCGACGAGTCAGTTGATCAAAGCAGCGAAAGCGCTTCCTCATAAACAAATGATCGTTGCGACAGACAAAGGCATTTTCTTTAAAATGCAGCAACTTGTGCCAGAGAAAGAACTTATCGAAGCGCCAACCGCAGGTGCTGGCGCAACATGCCGTAGCTGCGCACACTGCCCTTGGATGGCAATGAACGGTTTGAAAGCGATAGAGAAAGCGCTTAGTGAAGGCGGTGAAGAACACGAGATCTTTGTTGATGAAGAATTGCGTGTTAAATCGCTCATTCCGTTAAATCGTATGCTGGACTTTGCTGAGCAGCTAAATATGCAAGTGAAAGGTAATGCTTAAAAAGTAGGCGTAACTGAAAGTAAATCTCAAAAACCAGCCGAATATGGCTGGTTTTTTTGTGTCTTACTATCAATGAGTTACTATTGATGCAATCAATGAATGTCGAGGTTATAAATTTATGGCGGTGTGGTTAGTAGTTAAAAAGTGGCTTAGTTCACACCTTTTTAAATTGAGCAACCGAAGTCTTCTCATCTTTAGTGGCTTATATGTGAGCCTTTCATGGGGACTGCTCGTTCTCGCTGGTGAAACCGCATTAACAGACAGCTTCTCTAACTTTATCTATTACCTTATGGTTACGGCGAGTACGGTTGGCTATGGTAAGGTCAAGTTAAAAGTCTGAATGATAATGTCAAGTTGAATAAACTAAAACTCTGAACTATAATTGAGTAAATCCAAGGAGTTCAGATGTCGACGTACAAAACGCAGATTTTTTCCAATCTTTCTATTCCTAACACCAAGGATATTAAAATCACCTTGGAGGATGGGTTATATCGCCCTGAGAACATTATTGGAAAAATTGACAGAATTACAGTCGTTGTTAACGAAGATACAGGTGTAATTGTTGCACCTGTCTTTGAATATCTGATGCAGCGTTACATGGAAGGATTGACAAACTCATCGTCTGAAAGCCTTGGTTTAAGACTGTATTTTGAATTTTTATCGGCAGTCAATATGGAATGGGACGTTGGATCTGACATTCCACAACAAAGACCGCTTCACCAGTTTTCACTATATTTAGAGAGCGCATATAAGAAAGGAGAGATTTCTGGCAGTACTGCAAGTGCTTACTTTGACTCGGTTGTTCGACTTTATAAGCATCACCTAAGGTTCTTCTACCCTTTTATCGGACAGCCACTCGAATTCAAAGAGGCGATAATAAAAAAATATGATAATGATTTGTTAAGTCACTTGTATGGTAGAGAGCTGAATTTTTTAACTGCAACATGCAAGCCTCGCATTTCTTCAAATGAAAGAGAGCGTGAACTCCGCCCTATAAGTCTCGATTTCTTATCATTTTTTCTCGAAAAATTATCGAACCATGCCTCTATTGAACTAAACTTGATAGTGCTAACGAGCTTTTTGACAGGCCTAAGAGCAAGTGAAATCGCTGACCTACGACATGACATGATCAGGGACTGGAATGGTCTTTCTCATCACGATATTCGTGTAGGCCCTCAATCCAATCATCACACAAAGAAAAGCATTAATGGCAAAGTAACAGCAAGCCGAAGGCTTCTTCACTTGTTAAAAAAATATAGTTCTAGTTCACATTTTCTCAAAAGGCTAGAAAAATGCCAAGAAAGTAGAACTCCCATATTTCTCACACGATCTGGGAAAATGTTTTCTCAAAAAATAATTTCTACAGAATTTAGACGATTCATTCGGGAATACATTAATCCTCTTTACCCAGATTTCGATCATAAGTTTCATGATCTTAGAGCTTCGTTTGGTTGTTATTTAGTTAAGTCTCTCTTGGACTCTGGCAATTTCTCCAATTCTGAAATCTTGGCTACAGCCCAAACAGCGATGAGGCACAAGCACCTAGCTACAACGGAACAGTATCTAAGATATTGGACTAGAACAGTGGTGCAGCAAGAAATAGATTCGTACACTGAGGAAAAACTATCTGTGGCATTTGACTTCTTAGACTCTCAGGTTGATAGGCTATGATCCGTCGAAGAAAAATAGCTATAAATACACAAATTATTGAAACTGTCTCATCTAGTCAGCAGCAAGAGACAAACACCCTCAATGTTGATTTGCTATTGAAATTCTCAGACCGTGGAACTTCAGACGTTGATATGTCAGCAGCACTTCCATCAGGTTCCTTGGCAGTTCCTGATTTTTCGAAAGGAAGAAGGAAGCTTCTTGTCAAGTTTTGCCAATATATTCGGCAAAGCTTAGTGTCTGACGCTTCGAAAAGAACACGCGCAGTAAGGTTCTCTTTATTGTTAAAGGCCCTTGATGAAATTGGTTTTTATTCAAACTTGGAAAGCAAAGGAGAAGTGCAAAAGGCTCTATCGAAATATAGAGAAATGCTGGTGGCAAGGTATAAAAATCCCAACGTGAAGTTTTCAAAAAGGTCTGCAAACGACTATCGTAAGACTCTTTCTAGTATATCAAAAGGTTTTTTTGATCTTAGTCAGAAAGAATTTGAAGCTGCGTTTCCAACGGTGAGTAATCGAACCTCAAAGTTAACAGGAGCGAGGATCGAACAAGCTGGAGAGGAAGGAAAGTCTTTTACAGTAAAGGACGAGCGTGTATTAGTTAAGGTTCTAATGGCGTTGGCAGAACACTACCAAGACATGTATGAAAAAGGATTTCATCTCAGTGACTCTAAAGCAAATAGGTTGACCATCAACTATGACGACAAAGCTTACACTTCTCCAGTTCATCATACCGCATCAATCAGACATGCAAAATATTACTTTTTGAACATCTCAACATTTATGCGAAGTTTAATGTTTGCCGCGACGACAGGCATGAATAAAGAAGCAATATATTCAGTTAAATCCAAAGACATTCAGATTGGACAAACGCAGCAAAATCTGATTTTCATTCACTGGAAGTGCAACAGAAAAGGCAAAGCAATAACCGACACATTTTGCATTGAAAAATGTAAGCTAAGATTTTTTGAAGAAGTAATTGCGCACTCTAAGTCTGTGCCATTTAATGACGATGATCTGATTTTTCCTTTTGTAAATGAAAACGGTACTGTTAGGCCTTTCCCTGAGACCCTTATATATAGTTACGTCAAAACATTTTTCGCCAGAAGCAGTATTCTAGTTGGTGAGTATGGAGAGATTCTTCTCCCGAAATTTAGGAAGCTACGTAATACTTACGCTCACAACGCGATTACAGATGAAAGCAAGAAGCACACAGTCCTCCACAACTCTATAGGTGTTGCACGGAAAAACTATGGAAGTACGAATGCTCATGAAAACAACAAGTTACTTTCAGACGGTATGTTTGAATATGCAAGCATGTTAATTCAAGAGCCCCACGATATTGAAAAAGAACTTGAAAACGTTGTCGTGACAGACAAACCAAACTCTCACCTAACAAAAACTTCGGACGGTGGTGAGTGCCTAAACAGCTTAACCAGTATTGAAGCGAACAAGTACCAACGAAAGCTGGACAAGCGAGATATCGAAATTAAAGACAAAAAGCATTGTGCAAACGTTTTTGCATGCATGACGTGTCCTAATCACATCTTCGTAGACTCTATCGCACATCTGTATGTGTTGGTCTCTTTCAGACAGCATTTACTCAACAGCAGGTCATCACACCAAGCTGGCGGGCTTTTTGGCGATAAAAAATTATTAAATACTACTATCCGTCGTTTGGATTCATTGCTTAACACAAGGTTTAAAAAATCGAATGTGGAAGCTGCATTTGTGCAGTTAGAGTCAAATGGATTGCATCCGATCTGGGAAATGGAGGGGATTTTTTGAGTATTTTCACACAGTTCCAAGTTCAGGTTGCAAAGCAGTTTGGAACCCCCTGTGCAGAACATTTAAATGTAAATCCTTTGCAAATGACAAAAAATGAACTGCAAAATACAAACTTCCCCGTAACATTTGATGGGGAGAGAAAACCCTTATCTATGTGGAATAGCAACGAGTGGGACTACTCAGGCTATGAAGATGGCAATACAAATCGCGCCAATTATAAGTATATATTACGATTTGATAGTGCTCATGATCCTATATTGCTAATGGAAATAAAATTACTCATCTACGCAATGTTTGCTTCTGAGTACATCAAATCCAGCAATGCAACTTATGCAGTACAGGCGTATAAAAGTATGAAGCCGTATTTATTGGCTATGCAAAATTTAGGCTTTAAAAGTCTTGCAGAGTTGAATGGTTCAATAAAACTACACCAAGTAATGAGTGAGTTAGATGGTTTGTATGCGCCTTCTAGTATTTCTAACGCGCTAGGACTACTAAACAAAGCAAGTCGAATTGAACTTTCACTTTTTCATTTCAATCTCGGTGTTTCACAAGGAAAAAGTCATCACGTAAAAAACAATAGAATCGTTGATATTTCCAAGCAGTACGCGAGAAAAGATGTCAATGGACAAGAGCAAACATTGTACATCCCTTGCAATGTTCACTCGAAAATCATTAGGCACTCTCTGGACATATTAGACCAGCATGAAGAAAGGGCTGATGACTTCTGTAAAATGCTCTTTGAAAACAGTGTTCAACACGACCTAGCAGTAGAAAAGGTACTTGAAACAGGGCTAGATGTAAGCAAGTGTAGGGTAAGATACAAAGACATAAAAACCCTCGGAGAAGTAGTGAATGAGCACGGCTTTAGCGATTGTATAACGGGCAATTGCTCTCACAGTTTACCACGGTATTACAGGCTCTTAGCCGCCGCCTGTTACAATATTATTGCTACATTCACAGGAATGCGATACGACGAATTCATTACAATCAAGACTGATGGCTTCAGAAAACAAAAAGGGATGTATTATGTTCGAGCATACGAAAGCAAGATATCGGGTGGCGAACATGTTGATTACATTACAGCTCCTATTGTCGAAAGAGCATTTGATGCACTAGTCAAGTTACATCAGCCAGTACGAATTCTATGTCCGGAAAATAGAGATAACGACTTTGTTCTATTGAGCGGAAATTCGAAAAAATACCTCCCCGGCTTCAGGGACTATTCTACGCTTAAGAACAGTCTGATTCAATTCATCGAAGTCTTTGACATCCGAGTAGACGGCGAAGATATGAAGCAGCATAAGCTGATCAACTCAGAATCTAGCATTACTTTGAAAATAGGGTCTCTTTGGCCTATCGCTACGCACCAATTTAGACGAACGTTGGCTGTCAACTTTGTAACAAATAACTTGGGAACTTTAGCCGCAGTAAAGCAACAGCTAAAGCACATGTACATAGGTATGACGGAACACTATTCAAAAAACTCAACTCTTGCTGTCGCACAAAAAGTGAATCAGTCATTCGACTTTAAACGATTAATTGAAACAGAATCAGAAGACATCCAGGTTAGTTTATACAAACGGATTCACTACACAAACGAGATCTTTTCAGGAAAAAAAGGAAAAGAGTTACGACAAACGCGAAGTCTAATCTCAGACCCCGAATTTAAAACAGATCAGCAAATTAGACTCATGGTTAAAGCAGGCATTTTTAAGGTCACTAGAACTCCATTTGGATATTGCACAAAGGGTGATTTGTGCGATAAGAACGATGTAGTCGATCCATCATTTTGTGGTGCTAGTTGCGAAACCATGATTATCGCTCGAGAGAATGCATTAAATTGGCAGAAACTCCATAAGAGAAATAAGTCGTTGTTGTCCGGAGGTTTGATCGAGGGCTTCGATGGACACAAGACAATGTTAAAAGCTCAAAACAAAGTCGCCGAAAGCATCATGAATGAATTTAGTTTGGATTACTAGGAGGCACTATGGATAACACTGAGGTAAGGTTGCTCCAAGCTTTGCATCGAATGCTAGATGGAAAACCTATAAAAGTAGACCCTAAAAGAAAAATCAGCCCCGCAGCTGTAGAGGAAGAGGCAGGACTGGCATCAGGTATTTCATACTACTCTTTATATAGCAACACACTTGCTAAAATCAAAGAGGCCAAGAGTAAGCAGAATGTAGATTCAGGAAAAAGCAATCACCGAAAGCCATCAAAAACATCTGATGAATTAAAAAAAGCAAAACAGAAAAACATACTGCTGCAAGAAAAGGTTGATGAGCTAACTAAAAAGCTAGCATTCGCAGAAAAATGTAATGCAGAGTTGTTTTCCCTAATAAATGCAAAAACATTTGACGCTCGACAAGCTGAGAAAAGCCTAAATGCAGACGCACAGAGCTGAAAAAAAATGGATAACCTCGCAAAGTGAAGCGACTAGCGTAACTTTGCACAAATCTAATGTGTACTGAATCTGACACTTATAGTGGTGAAACATGACTTAGTCGTGCAGATGTTCCCTAAACCACCAAAAACGTTACTAGGCATTTTTGAGTTAGCTCCTTCACTCGACGCCACGTTATCAACGCTCGAACGTGGTGATTAGACTCTTCCTGTCGTTGAACATTAAAGTTTTAAACTCGACAATAAAGACTAGAACTATGACATTAAAGTTCGAAACTTATCGTTACTTTTGTCGTAGTTTACCTTTTGCTCTGAGAAGGTTTTGCCCCTTTATTGTTTTCGAGCATGACGACACGTGTGGCTATTGTCTATACACGCCACACATGTCCATAATATTAATCGTGACTTTATATTTAGGTATTGTGAATATACATTCCGAAAGATGAGTAAAGGTAAGTTAGTCCTGCCGCACTAACTTACCTTAACGAGATTGTTCTCAAACTTTAAATCGCATGACCTTTTACCCGATTCGTTTGGTAGTGGGAAACGAGATCATTTTGAGCAGCAAGAGCTGCTTCAACACGTTGTTCAAAGTTATCCGGCTTTTTATCTTTGCGTAAGAAGTATTTTGCTGGCTCCCTTGTAAATGACTCTCCTGTAATTACTGCCTCTTTGCCATGCTCCATAAATGCTAATATTTGAGCTAATGGGTAAGTCATATCACTCTCTCGATGAAAAGAAAGCTTTCCGATATCAATGCCCACGATCCCCATCGGTCTATAGCCCGTTTGTTTTTTGTTCTCAAACTGCAACACGATATTTAAGCCAAGGTGATTTTCTAATATACCCATTTTGTCAAATGACGCCGCGCCAACCCTTCCATGTCGCCACGAGTAGACAATCTGCCGGTTTCTATCAAAGTAAACTTCCGCGTCTTGAGGTTTCAACAAAAAAAGCAACCACAAACCTAAAGATAAAGCGGCCATGAAAGAAAAAAGGCCGATACCGAAAAGGAAATGATCTAGCTCTCCAAGTTGCTTAAGCGCTCTCATGTGTGTAAACAATGACACATCACCGTCTTGCTCAAAATAGACACTGTAGGCTTGAATTTGCTTTTCATTCTCAGCTAGCCTTCGTTGATAATACGCTTCTTCTTCTGTATCACCAGTCTTTTGAGCATCTAGAATCCATCGTTTGTAATCGGGGGCTCTATCTCTGTGGAAGTCAATCATACGCGCAGCCTGAGCTTTGTGAGACTCAAAATCATATTTATAGCTGGAGGCGTAGATAAAATACAGGGTCAACACGGTTAGCATCAGCATCCATGGCACGACAATGGTATTACGGCGAGTATGATAGCCAGTCCTTAACGTCAACAGGTTATCATTGACCCTCATAAAAGGTTCGAGTGGGTCTTCCATCGGAACAACGATCACTTCTGCTCGAAATTGCGCCCACCACTTTGAAAAAGGTTGCGCTTTTGTTGTGAATATTCCTCTAGAGCCGCGATTCATTTATTTCCTCACACACCATCAGGCCTCAAAAAATGTCTTTACATCGCTAACGGTTTAATAACACTTTTTTCGTAGAGCTCGACTAAGTTGTGACTTGCCTCAAGCACTCGTTCTAATCGCTGATCAAAGTTCTTGGGCTTCTTATCATCGAATAGAAAAAATCGTGCAGGCTCGCGCTGAAAAGATTCGCCAGTAATTACGGCTTCTTTTCCATTTTCCATGAAAGCCAACAATTGGGCTAGTAGGTAACTAAGGTCTTCTTCTTTGTGGAAAATAAGCTTATCTGCATCGATTCCCCATACAGCACAGGGCCAGAAGCCACCTTGCTTCTTGTTCTCGAACTGAAGATAGATACTCAACCCCATCATGTTTTCTTTAATTCCGATATCTTCAAAGCGAGCTGCTCCAATACGTCCCCAACGCCATGTATAGACAATACCGCGGTTACGATCAAAGTAAATCTCTGCATCTCTAGGCTTTATAAAAGATAATCCAAAAAAGCAAGCGGCAGAAATCGCGCTGATACCTAACATCAGAAAGCCAAAAAGTGTCCATAACAAATCGCCTTGTCGATACTTACTCTCTAGATAGGTAAATATGGTTGGATTGCCATCCTTTTCTACGTAAACCATGTAATTTTTAATCGACTGGTTATTATATTCTATTCCTTCAGAGTAAGTTTTCTCGTCTTCTATATTATTCTCTTTTTGAGCTTCTAGAAGATACTCTTCCATTTGAATATTTTGGTTTTGGAGAAATTCAACCATTGAAATGGCGTGTTCCTTTTTTTGATCTAAATTAGGAACTACACCAAGCCATAAATAGGTACTAAAGATTGCCGTGAACAGCAAAGGTAAGCCGATTGTGTTTCTTCGGCTATGGAAGCCAGTTCGGATGGTTAAAATGTCATCATTGACAGACATGATTGGTTCCAATGGATCTTCCATTGGGACAACGGCTACCTCTGTTCGAAATTGCGCCCACCACTTTGAAAAAGGTTGTGCAAACTTTGTAAATATCCCCATTTTCTGACGTTTCATCTATTTTCCCCAAGGTGTCTCGTTTGGTTGTTCATCTTTCATACCAATGAGTTTGGTGTTTGTTATTGTATCGCCACTTAATGAGCGCTGTGGCACAACGAGTCCAACTTTAGGCTCATATGACCAAAATAGAGTGACAGGTTGATCGAATTCTACATGCACAATCAAATACAACCCACTTTGTTTAAAGTCATCACTCGTCGTGCTATTTATCGCAGCGGTAACGGCCTGTTTAAGTGCTTGTGTTGCTCTTTCATCTGGCTCAGGCTTTTGCGAAAGCGGGTATGACTTTTGATTTAAATCGGAATATACAGAGCCATAAAGTTGCGATTCCCCTTTGATGAATTCAGGTAAAATAAATTCGTAGGTCAACATCGTTTTCGATGGTCCATTGTAAGGTTTAATACTGCGATCCGTAATGTTCAGTGTCGGCATATAGAAATAGTTAAAAAACTCTTGCGATTCAATGCTTAGTGCAGCATCAAAGTATGGTCTTAAATGCCCATTTTTAGCATCAAAATAATACTTCACTTTTTCGTCTGGATTGATTACTAAGTCACTGTCAGCAAACTCTGCCCAAAATGGATAAGTTTCACTGTTCCCCCAAAAACAACTGTACAGCAAGTTTTCAAAATTGGATTTAGTATAATGATCAGCAATAAACACTCCCGAAACGAGAGTAGCAAATGCGATGGTAAGAGCTACGGGGTTCGCTAACACAGTGACGTACACGGCCAATCCAAGGTAGAAACTAGCTGCGACTTGCATTCCATGACCGATAGCAGCCCCTTGATTACCGGAGCGGTAATGACGGTACGCAGACATGGCATTGGTAATTGATATTGCCATATTTGCAGCAAAAATCAGCCGTTTCATTGCTGTTGCAGTTAGTGTACTCCCTAATCGATTTTCATAAATTTTTAAGTTTGGACCAACTTTGGCAGTGAGCTTTCCGCTCACCCTCGGAAGTGCTTTATTGGTAATTTTGAGTGTACCATGGGCCAAAGTTGCCGTGTCTACGCTAATTGCCGTCATATATCCTGTTAATGCGAATACTCTATAAACCAACCCAGCGTCATTGACAGGGTCTGCTTTTTCATAATCGCTTTGTGATACAATGCTCTGGATAGCATCGACATTGGCATAGAATGACCAAGCAGCAAAGCCTTTATCTAGGGCTTCTCCCGTTAAATGCAATAGTGTTTTAACTGGCGCTTTTTCTACCATTTCTTTAATCTCGGCAGGCGCTTTTTTGGTTATTCTAATTTCATCCAATTTGATAACTCTTGATTTCGCATGATCCGCGATATCGTCCGCCCATTCATACAGCTTACTGCCGATATTCAGTTTACCTTTTCTATATTTATAAGGGTCCACATCAAGCTTGCCTTTCTTGGCAAGGTCTTGAATGATCTCTTCTAACTCTTCTACTGTAAATTCAAGGGTTGCACCAGTACGAGCGATCCCATAAAGGATCTCAATCATATCTGGCAGTGTCTCGGTCGCAAATCGCTTCAGGCCTTGGTTTGCACCTAAGCGAGTTTCTTTGATCCCTGACTTGATATCGTAGACCAAATCAGCATGAACGCTTGCAAGCCAAGGGCCTATTGCTAATGTTAATTTTGTTGGTGCCTCATCCCAAGGAAAGGCATTCTGGCACTGAGTAAATAGTATTTTAGCCGTTTTGAATAGGATACCTACGCTGATGTCATTTTGATCAGAACTAAAACTTTGTCCTACCCAGTCGTCCAGATACGTGATGCCTTCTTTGGAAGCCGTGATCCCATCAAGCAATTCTGCGGTTAAGTTGAGTACTTTGCTCAGTTCAGCTTCGGGCTCCAGTGATTGTTCTGAGCCGTCTTCAAAGAAATATTTGATGTAAGTTGGCAAACTGCCGACTTCATCTATAGCAAGAGAACCAACCATGTATTCATTTATAAGACCCAGTAACTGATGACGCTTCTTGGTTTGTTTTGCTTTATACCCTTCTACCGCACTTTGGTATTTGCTGAGTTCTTGTTGATTTAAGTTATTTTCTGCGGCTTCTTTGATTATTGGGACATCTGAACTTAAACAAGCCTCAGCAAATTTACCAATGGTTAATGGGTAGGCATTATTGGCGTAATACGCCTGTTCATCAGCAACATTGAAGGACAAGATATGATTTAGATCTCGTTGACGACCAACTGGGTCAAACAAAGCCACCAATGTGCCGTCTTTATGCTCGCTATGGCTTTTTTGCATGGTTTCGACAATGCCTTCAGCCGTAAGGTGATAACTTAGTGTGGTGGTGGCGAGATCAAGCCCGTGTGCCATAGGCTTCGCGCTGTCTTTATCTGCCAACCACTTTTCATCGTTATTGCGGTAATCTTCCACAAAGGTACTGAGGTTGTCTTGCGTTGCCGCTTGGCTAAACTCGGTTTGCGGCGTACTCAAATCCACCTGCTGCATCGCTTTTTTACGCAACTCTTCATCGTCGTTCATGTTATCAATGATGGCGGCAGACCATTCGTGCTCAGAGTAGACGATGGAGATTTTTTTCGCTTTCGGCGTCACAAACGCAAAAGGATAGAAAGTGGAACCCGATGAGGTATCAAGCGTTAATCCCTCTTGAGCATTTTCTTCATTGGTGAAATAGTATTTCTCAAACTTTTCAATCACCCCTGTCGGCGTTTGGGTTTGCGCGTATTTGAAGATGTGGAAAGGCGCGGTGTCTTCTTCGCTCTCTTCTTTGATGTACAACCAACCTTCACGCAGAAGGCGAAGCACGTAGCCTCCGGTGTCTTTCAGCCCGCTAGCACCGCTCATTTCTGTCATGCTCGGCGGGGCTTGCGCTGGCATCACTTCATCAAAGAAATTCGCGTAGCCATAGCGCACCGGATAAATCGGTATGACATTATCAATCACCCCAGCCACTTCATTCATGAATGGCTCCACCGTGTCGATGGTTTTGGTGGTATTAACAACGGCTTCAATCGATTCACTCTCAATCGAATGCAAGTCGTCTGCCGCTTTGATGACCTTTACGTTGTCAGTGTTCGCTAACAGCTCGCTGGCTTTGGTTTGCATTTTACTGAACACACCAGAAATGAGGTCGGGTAGTAGCTTCATATACGAGCTTAACGTATCGATATGCTTATCGAACACATCCTCAGACAGGTACGCGTATTGCAGTTTACTGGCTTCATCACGCAAGAAGGCTAACCGACTTTTCAGCTTATTCAGCAGCGCATCGAGTTCACTATTGATGCTCTTTTGTGCCGCTTGCCAATCGTAGTCAGCCAAATAGATTTGTGGGTTGCCTTTACCTCGCGCACGCATGTACGCCAGCATTCGGTCAGTGGTCTCATGTGGTGCTAGCCTCAGCAGTACCGACAGTAGTTCTCCTTCTTCTAGTACTTGAGGCAGGGTATAAGCGAGCAGCGATTCGGTGGTATGCGGCAAGGGTTGATCAAGGTTGCCAATGAGTGCATCACAGGTCTTTGATACATCGAATGTTGTATCTGGGTGATAATGGGTAAAGTGGTGAATGACCTCGCCACTGACCATTTCTTGGAAGTAGCGATCGCTACTCAACGTTTGGCCTATACTGCCCCAAGCCGTGCCAACGGTCTCAATTCTGGTTGGCTGCCAAAAGCCGCGTTGACCTTTGGAAGCGATATTGAAAAAATCCTCATCCGTTTGGCTGTCTACATGGCGAGGGTTCTCACGACGAACCGGAGTCACCACAAACGGGTCTTGACTCTCTTCGACCAGCAGTTTGACTTTGCCTCCCTTGAGCGGGTCGGCATCACTGCGGCCTTTTTCATCCAACGTGGCTTCATACACCGTCGAACCTTGCTCATCACTGAGCTTAAAAGGCGCATTCACCAAGCGTTGACCGTTGGGATGTCGAACACAGACGTCCATGATAAAGGTTTCTTCTAAATCTTCCTCTACGGTGACCGATGGATTTTGCACGCCAAAGCACATGGTATTGCCATTGTTCATGGTCATTTGGTCACTTTGACGTGCTACCCCTCGTCCTTCAATCAGCACGTTAGGTGATGACGTCACAAACTGCGCCTCACCATTGATGGTTCCTGAGCTGACACCTTTCTTGTCCCCGCCTTCATCGCCCGTGCTGGTGCTAAACTTGCTGCCTTGTAGCGCAATGCTGTTGCCGCCATCGGCGGTGACACTGGTTGAGCCATCGACTAAATCAGACGACTTTGCGTTGTTACCGTAGGGAATTTCTTTTGTCGCTTTGCCTACCGTGGTTAAACAAACGTCGGGGACCGATGCGGTAGCTTCACCGCCTGAGCCTTTATGAACGATACTAAGACCATTTGCGCCAATTGTTGCTGCCATTGTGCTTTCCTTAACCTCAGTTTAAGCGTACTTTTGTCGCTTGAATTTTTTGTAATTTATCTGCCGAAGTATTGATGTTTTGGGCGGTGGTTTTTACCGTGCCACTTTTAGCCGTCATTGATACTTGAGTCTCCCCTGAGCGTAGGACGACACTTTCATCGCCTTGAACAACCATGTTTTTGGCTCGGAGTATCAAGAGGTCTTCCTCTAGTAGAGAGGTGAAGATGTCAACAAGGATAGGAAGGCTAAGATCGCCATCCATAAAGTTGATTTGACAGTTCAATTGGTTATCAATAGCGAGATCTATGTCAGAAGCTTTAAACGCTCGGCCTATGACTGCCCATATAGGCTGACCGATTGGATTCCCGTGAAAATTGACTTTAACGCGAGATTTATCTGAGTGAACTTCATAGACTTTACCGATTCGTGGGTAGACCTCTTTTGAAGCATCAGGTTGCGACGATTTCATTGCTGTTTCCATAAAACAAATAACTTTGGATTCTAACAATCGAAATGAATCAAGGCGCTTATTCTTTATGTGGGGAAAAAGTAATTGGTGGTAGTGAATTGCACGCAACTCCCTTTTCAAAGCACTTTTAGGGCTTTTAAAGCGAAGGAAGGGTGCGTTATTTTGTGATATTAACCTTGCACGTCAGACCTTGTAAAAGTGTGACTCAGGTAGCAATAAGGCTATTGGCTATCGCGGTAAGAGAAATCATCTTAATCTATGGCACGGATGAGCACTCTGTCTACAAAGGCTGTGAACTTACTCTCATCCCAATCAACAAAAGATTTAGGGAACTTTCCTGTTAATTCGGACTCCGAGCTTATTCATTTTCTATACAGCTGCGCTTAATTCATGAGCTTTGACGGATACTTCGAAAAAATACAGCGAAAAATGAACGCTGCGAGCTCATTAGAGGCACTTGTAGTCTGGCGAAAAAGGATCAACATTGGTAATTCTGGTT
This sequence comes from Vibrio sp. ArtGut-C1, assembly GCF_002105475.1. Classification (NCBI taxonomy): domain Bacteria; kingdom Pseudomonadati; phylum Pseudomonadota; class Gammaproteobacteria; order Vibrionales; family Vibrionaceae; genus Vibrio; species Vibrio sp. ArtGut-C1. The sequence continues at coordinate 100,817 of NZ_NCTH01000011.1, forward strand.
TGCCCTACAAAACTCAACAAGGGCGCTTAGTTGCACATTGCTATACATCGTTCAAAGAAGAAAAAAGTAAGAGGAAAAAAGTATGACGACCTTGATAATGCAGGATGAGGTAGTTCAATGTGTGAAACAAGAGCTTGAATTGACAGGCATTGCAGATAAAAAGCATGCAGCGCCCGATCTCAGCCAATTACTACCAGAAGTGAAGTGCACGATTGTCGAAGTGCTCTTGCTGCATACCCGAGGTAATCAGGCACAGGCCGCACGAATGCTTGGAATGAATCGTTCTACATTGCGAAAGATATATAAACAAAGCCTTAAACGATGAGTGCTATCGATTAGCAAGAAACGGCTTTTGCAAATCCTGCCAATCGCTGCATTAGAATGGTACAAAAGCCGCCAAAGAGAACAAAACGTCCTCTATTCTTCCTCAAGGTGCCTCATCGAAAGTCTTGGACGGATTTTAAAAAGGCACCAAGAAGGGGAGCGAGACTAGAGTAGCCACAACCAACCGTCAAGCATCTTCTTAATTACCAGCACCACTTCTTCTGTATACCATCCACTAACCTTACTAAGGCCACTTCTAAACTTAGACTGGAGGTCAATTATGTGGACGAAGAAAGGTCATCTAACTGGGCAGAAAAAGCCGTTCAAGCTTGAGGATATATGGCGAATTCGCACTCGACTTGAGATCGAAGAAAACATCATGGAACTCGCCTTGCTGAATCTCGCCATAGATTGCAAGTTACGATCATGTGATTTGCTTAGAATGAAAGTGAGAGACATATCTTCTGGTGGTGTTATTCAAGACCGTGTGCTCTACAGTCAAAGTAAAACGGGGCGAGAGGTGCAGTTTGAGATCACTTCCCGTACAGCACAATCGTTAGCACAGTGGATCATGAAAAGCCAAATTACCGCGTCAGATTACGTGTTTCCTAGTTCCAGAAAGCAGGGTAAATCCATGAGCTATAGCCGTTATCTAAAAATCATTCGTCGTTGGGCAACAAAACTTGGCTACGACTCATATCAGTATGGTACTCACTCAATGCGTCGAACGAAAGCAACACTCATTTATGCACGGACAAAGAACATCCGTGCGGTTCAATTATTGCTCGGACACGTAAAACTCGACAATACCATTCGCTATCTTGGTGTTGAAATAGAAGATGCATTAAAGATCTCTGAGAATACCGACTCTTGAACTAGGTCAGCATTTGCTATTGGCAATGGCTGAATTAGAATCTCGTCACTTAAAGTTATTTATTTACATTAACTTATTTATTTTTAGATGTATGGCGATGCCGTTTTTCTTCATTCTGTCATGCCGTATCTATTCCTTGAATGTACACGGTCAGTTATACTGCTGTTATTGTACGTAAGGAGGTTCAAATGACAGCAGCAGACCGCATTTATCAAAAGATAAAGCGTTCAAGACGTTATGTATTTGAACGCAAAGACTTTGATGGATTTGCAAGTTACGACCAAATAGGCCGGGCACTCAGGCAGCTTGTGCAGCAAGGGGAACTAATGAAGCTTGGTTATGGTTTGTATACCAAAGCAAGAATCAATAGCCTCACAGGTAAGCCTATGCCCACCAATCCAGGTGGCACCGATGCCCTTATGCGAGAAATTCTTAAAATGAAAGGCGTTGATTTTGAGATGGATAGTCTATCGCTACAAAGTCTTTCAGGTTCAAGCACCCAAATTCCATCTTCTATTCAGTATTCATGGGACCCAAAACAGTTTAATCGCAAACTGGTGGTCGGTAGCCGTGTGCTGAACTTACCAAGTTAGTATGAACACACTAAAACAACAGTTCCTTGAGGTTTCCGATGCGCTTGAGCTCGGAAACCCAGCCATCATTGAAAAAGATTACTGGGTCGTGGCTTTACTGGCTGAGCTAGCGAAAGTTTGTCCTGAGCATCATCAAATGGTGTTTTCTGGCGGCACTGCGTTGGCGAAATCAAACGTTAAAATTCTAAGAATGTCGGAAGATGTGGATATAAAACTCATCCCCAACCCAGCATTTGATGAACTGAGTCGAGCGAAAAAGAAAGCCGCGAGAAAGGCATGTGTTAATGAGATTGAACAGGCGATCACCCAGTCAGAGCTATTTACCGTTGAAGAGCGTTCTGTGCGAGATGAGTACCGCTACGTCGAGTTTGAACTTAAATACCCGCAGCAGTTTAGTCAAGCACCCTGCCTTCGCCCCATCATCAAGTTAGAGTTAATCGAAACCATTCCATTACTGGATGTGGAGTCGCGCAGCATTCAATCTCTGGTAGTAGAGTTGTACCAACAACCGCACGAAGTGAGTGCATTTGATTGCGTCTCTATCCATGCCACATTGGTTGAAAAAATTATTTCAATGCTGCGCCGTACCATGTCGGTAAAACGCAATACGGAGCGAAGCGATGATGTTGCTTTAGTTCGCCATATTTACGATGTTCACTGCATAACAAAGCTCTCAATGCCAGAACTCGACTCGATTGACGGTCTATTCAAAGCGGTATTGGCAGAAGATATTGCCCGCTTTGGCAATCAACATGCCGAGTTTGTTGCCAACCCCAAACAAGAGCTACAACTTGGTCTCAAAGAGCTTGAGGAAAATGCAATATTCCGCCAACGCTTTCAGGAATTTGTCACGCCAATGGTGTTTAACACCGAACCCCATGATTTTGATACCTGCTTTGCCTCATTTAAACGCATTGCAGCATCGCTAATTGGAAAAATTTAACGCTATTCGAGATAACTTAATGCCAAACTCTACTATCAACCAAGATGAAATCAACAAAGCCGTCTGGTCGGCGTGCGATACGTTCCGTGGCACTGTAGATCCATCTATCTACAAAGACTTCATCTTGACCATGCTGTTCTTAAAATACATCTCAGATGTACGCCAAGACAAAGTCGAAGAACTTACTAAACAGTTCGGAGACAACAAAGAGATGGTTGAAGCCATGCTTGCCAGCCAATCATTTAAAATTCCAGCAGGTTCAACCTTCTGGGATTTGTATGATGCACGTAATACCGCAGGTAACGGTACTCGCATTGACCAAGCGCTGCACGCGATTGAAGAAGCCAACGGCACCAAGCTAAAAGGTGTGTTCCAAGACATCAGCTTTAACACCGATAAATTGGGTGATGAGAAACAAAAGAACGACATTCTACGCCATCTATTGGAAGACTTTGGTAAGCCAACCCTAAACCTACGTCCAAGCCGTGTTGGTTCGCTGGATGTGATTGGTAACGCTTACGAATATCTGATCAAACACTTTGCGGCTGGCAGCGGTAAATCGGCAGGTGAATTCTATACTCCGCCAGAGGTATCGGATCTGCTTTCTATCATCCTAGAGCCACAACAAGGTGACAGCATTTGTGACCCTGCATGTGGTTCAGGCTCACTGTTGATGAAGTGTGGTAAACAGGTTCAGAAGAACTTTGCAGGCTCTAAGCAGTACGCTCTGTTTGGTCAAGAAGCAATTGGCTCAACATGGTCATTGGCAAAAATGAACATGTTCCTACATGGCGAAGACAACCACCGCATTGAATGGGGCGACACCATTCGCAACCCTAAGCTGCAAGATGCTAACGGTGGCTTAATGCACTTTGACGTTGTAACTGCAAACCCGCCATTCTCTTTGGATAAATGGGGACATGAAGACGCAGAAAGTGATCACTTTGGTCGTTTCCGCCGTGGCGTACCTCCAAAAACTAAAGGCGACTACGCCTTCATCTCGCACATGATTGAAACTCTAAAACCTGAAACTGGTCGTATGGGTGTGGTGGTGCCTCATGGTGTGCTATTCCGCGCATCAAGTGAGGGTAAGATCCGTAAACAGTTGATCGAAGAAAACCTTTTGGACGCTGTGATCGGTTTGCCTGAAAAACTGTTCTTTGGTACAGGCATTCCAGCGGCAATCTTGATCTTCAAGAAGAAGAAAGACACCAAGGATGTGATGTTCATTGATGCTTCGCGTGAGTTTAAGTCGGGCAAAAACCAGAACGTTCTGACTCTCGATAACATCGACAAGATCGTGAAAACCTACCGCAGCGGCGACAACGTGGATAAATATGCGTATGTGGCAACGCTCGATGAGATCCGTGAGAACGACTACAACCTGAATATCCCTCGCTACGTGGATACCTTTGAAGAAGAAGCAGAAATCGATTTGATGGCGGTACGTAGTGAGCGTTTGGCACTACAAACTGAGCTAGCCGATCTAGAAGCGGAAATGGCGGGTTATCTGAAGGAGTTGGGTTATGGTGCCTAATGGTTGGGAGTTTACAACATTTGAGAATCATATTGATTTGTTGAGTGGGTTTGCTTTTAAAAGTGCTCAATACACAGAAAACAGTGATGATATTCGTTTACTTCGAGGGGATAACATAGCTCCTAACACGTTACGCTGGGACGGTGTAAAAACGTGGGACAAGCACCAATATGCCGAGTTACAGAAGTACCATTTACGTGAAAATGACTTTGTAATTGCGATGGATCGTACATGGGTATCCTCAGGCTTAAAAGTTGCTGAAGTAACTAAAAACGATCTGCCTTGTTTATTGGTTCAGCGTGTCGCTCGTATTCGATCATTACCTACTCTGGAGCAATCTCTTTTAAGACAATATTTTTCAAGCCATCGATTTGAACAATATGTAAAGGGTGTTCAAACGGAAACGGCTGTTCCACACATTAGTTCAAAGCAAATAAAAGAGTTTCCTTTACTGCTCCCACCACTCCCAGAACAACGCAAAATCGCCCAAATCCTTTCAACATGGGATCGCGGTATTGCAACCACAGAAAAGCTGATTAATGCCAGCAAGCAGCAGAAAAATGCTTTAATGCAGCAGTTGTTGACGGGTAAAAAGCGCTTGATTGATCCTGAAACGGGTAAAACGTTTGGGGGGGAATGGAGTGAATTTAAATTAAGCGATATAGCCAATTATACTAAGGGTTACACATACAAATCCCATGAATACTCTGAAGAGCCAACGGAATATGGCTTTTTGACCTTAAAAAGTATTTTGCGTGGCGGTGGATACAGTAAAAAGGGAATAAAATACCTTAATGAAAAAGTTGACAATAAGTTCTCGGTAAAAGAGGGAGATGTTGTATTCGCTGTAACGGATCTGACCAGAAATGCAGAGGTTGTTGGCGCTCCGATAATTGTTCCTAATCTGCCATATGAAAATATTTTTATCTCAATGGATTTAATGCAGTTAGAGGTTTCATCATCTTTTAATAAGATCTTTCTTTTTTATCTATTAAAGCTAAGAGAAAATCGCAACTTTATGAGGGCACGAGCTAGTGGCTCAACTGTCTTGCACTTAGATATTAAAGGTTCAAAAAAAATGCCACTTAAGCTTCCAAGTAGTATTGAAGAACAACAAAAAATTGCCTCAGTGCTCACCACTGCCGATAAAGAAATCGAGTTGCTAGAAGCCAAGCTTGCACACTTCAAGCAAGAGAAAAAGGCGTTGATGCAGCAGTTGTTGACAGGCAAACGTCGTGTGAAGGTAGCGGAAACCGAAGCCGCTTAATTGAATAATCCCCTTATTCGAGGGGAGAATAGCAGATGTTCTCAAATGATTGAGTTGATAATAATATGAAAATAAAGGCATTAACATTAAAGAACTTCCGTGGTTTTAAAGAGTTTGAATGTACCTTTAAGCCTGGCATCAATGTATTGGTTGGTTTGAATGGGTTTGGTAAATCATCACTCCTTGATGCGATTACGGTGGCATACGGACAGTTTATGAGTGGATTTGGCACTAGTACCGACCGAGCCATCCGTGATAATGATATTCACTTGGGTAAAATTGCCTCGGGTGAACATGGTTTCACCATGGAATCACAATTTCCTGTTGTCGTTTCTGCTCAATCATTTGGTGATTATGTTGATGACTTCCCCATTGAGTGGTCTCGTGCGCGTAATACACAGAAAAGTACGGGAACCAAAGTATCTGAATTGGTTAATGTTGCTAAGCGCTTAGAAAAAATAGTCCAAGATGGGGCGCAACCACATCTGCCTGTTATTGCCTGCTATGGTACAGACAGACTTTGGAATCAGAGCTTTGATACTTCTAGCGACATGCCAAAATTGGGCAAGATGAGCCGCTTAGAGGGGTATCGTGATTGGGATAAGCCGAGCAGTGGTTACAAAACATTTGCCAGCTGGCTCTATCAAGAAACCATGGCAAGTTTTGAACAGTCGATGAAACAGCAGCAACAACGCATGTCTGGCAACCTGGTTTCGGGTAATGTCCATGAGGCTCGCCTAAACGCATTACAAAAAGCTATTAATGCTGTACTGGAACCATCGGGCTGGTCAAATGTTCATTACTCTGCAACTGAAAAACAAGTTGTGGCAACGCACGAAGTACAAGGTAATGTACCGATTTCACTGCTCAGTGATGGTGTGCGTAACATGATTGGTATGGTTGCTGATATTGCTCGCCGAGCGATCCAATTGAACCCTCATCAGGGGGAGCATGTGATTCGAGAGGCACATGGTATTGTATTGATCGACGAGGTGGATATGCATCTACATCCGCAATGGCAGCGCCATATTCTTGGTGGTTTACAAAAGGCGTTTCCAAAGATTCAGTTTATTGTGACAACCCACAGCCCGTTAGTTATCAGTGACATCAAAGGCGTGTATGTGAATTTGCTGGATAACCCAGAAAAAGCCACTCCAGTACCAGAATTATACGGTCAAGATGCCAATTCTGTTTTACTTGAAATCATGGATACGGATATCCGTAATGCTAAGGTCAATGAGAAGTTGGGTGACTTGCTTGATGCTATTCATGACTCTGAAATCGATAGAGCAAAAGAACTTTTGACACGCTTAGAAGATGACTTACCAGCGAGTAACTTAGAACTATCTAAAGCAAAACTTTTGCTTCGTAAGAAGGAGCTAAAAATTGCGAAAGATAACTAAACGCGCAGGATACGAGCCACAAGAACTGACAGATTGGAAGCGCTCTAATCCGAATCAGCGATACCCACAGCTCAAAGACGGTGCTGTTCGCCAAGCCATTAGAACCGAAGCTCTTGCAGAACAATATTATTTATGTGGTCACTGCTGTCAGACTTTGTCTGGTGATGGCGATTGTCATAATGAACATGCTGAAGCACAAGATCTCAATCAGAATAGAACTTTAGATTTCAGCAACATTATAGCGAGCTGCAATACACCAAAGCAGTGTGGGGACTCTCATAAATCTCAACCTCTGCCACTTACACCATTAATGGCTCAATGCGAGACTGACTTAGTGTTTAAACTCAGTGGTCGTGTTTCAGGTAAAACTCCTGATGCTATTGAGGCCATAAGAGTTTTAAATCTTGGGGATACCGAAAAAAATAATAAAAGCCTCATAGAAAAGAGAAAGCAGTTATCTCTCGCTTTGTTGACTGAGCATGCAATTGCTCCAGAGGATGAAGAAGACTGGGCAGAAGAACCAGAGCTGCTTGCAGATGTTATCAATGATCTCCTTACTCCTGATAATGGCAAACTAAAGCCCTTTGCACCTGTGGTTGCTAATGTATTAAGGCAATGGATTGCATAATGAATAACTCTAATCATCTGCCTAACTTCAAAGAAGAACAAAGCGCAAAAATCCCTGCACTAACTTTGCTTATTAACCTTGGTTATCAATTCATTTCGCCGAGTGAATGTATGGTAATGCGTGGCAACAAAACCACGGTGATTTTGCCGCAGGTTTTGCGCAAAGTATTGAGCTTTAAAACCTATTCATTCATGGGAAAAGAGCGTCATTTATCGCAAGCGGCAATTGATAAAATCGTACAAGAGCTTGCCAACCCTGCGATGAATGAAGGGCTAAAAGCGGCCAATGAAAAGCTCTATAACGCGTTAACCTACGGCATTAGCGTGACTGAGTTTGTCGAGGGTAAAAAAGCCAACCCAACCATTCAAATCATTGATTGGGACACGCCTGAAAACAACCAATTTCATTTCACCGAAGAGATGGAAGTTGATAACGCCCGTAGTACAGGTAAACGCACTCCTGACGTGGTCTGTTTCGTTAATGGCTTGCCTTGGGTGGTGATAGAAGCAAAACGCCCTGACAGCAGCATCAATGGTAAACCCACCATCACCGAAGGTATTTCGCAAAACATCCGCAACCAAAAAGTGGATGAAATTCCGCATCTGTTTGCTTACAGCCAACTGTTGTTGTCCATCAATGGACATGATGGCTTATACGGTACGTGCGGTACACCTGAGAAGTTCTGGGCGAAATGGAAAGAAGAAGACATCACCGAAAGCACCTTTGAACGCATTAAGAACACCCCACTGAATGATGCGCAACTGAATGCGATTTTCAGCCATCGCACGCCAGCGATCAAAGATGAATATCTATCACTGATTGCAGGCGGTGATTTGGTGGTGACAGACCAAGATCGCTTATTGGTATCTTTACTGCGCCATGACCGCCTACTAGAGCTAACCCGTTTATTCACATTGTTTGACAAAAAAGCAGGCAAGATTGTTGCGCGTTATCAGCAAGTGTTTGGCATTAAAGCCTTAGTGGAGCGCATCACCTCTTTTGATGACAAAGGCGCACGTAATGGCGGTGTGATCTGGCATACCACAGGTTCGGGCAAATCATTCACTATGGTGTTTTTGTCAAAAGCACTGATTTGGCTAAAAGAGTTAGCTAAATGCCGCGTTGTGGTTGTGACTGACCGTGTGGATTTAGAAGACCAACTTGCTCGCACCTTTGCCTCTGGCGGCGCACTGTCAGATAAAGACAAAAAAGATGCGATGGCAACCACAGGTAAACGCCTTGCCGAGCAAATTGGTAAAGGCAATGAACGTATAATCTTCTCGATCATCAACAAGTTTGGTACGGCGATTAACCTACCAGAATGCTACAACGATAGTCCAGACATTATCGTATTAGTGGATGAGGGACACCGTAGCCAAAACGGTGAAAACAATATCCGAATGCAACAAGCCTTGCCAAAAGCGGCTTACATCGGCTTCACAGGTACCCCCCTACTGCAAGACGATAAAACCGAGAACAAGTTCGGTAAGATCATTCACTCTTACACCATGCAGCAAGCCGTTGAAGATGGCACGGTGACACCTCTGTTATACGAAGAGCGTATTCCTGATCTCAGCACCAACGACAAAGCCATTGATGCATGGTTTGACCGTATTACCGATACCCTATCGGAAAAGCAACGCGCTGACTTAAAGCGCAAGTTCGCTCAAAAAGGTCAGATCTACCAAACCGAAGGTCGCTTAGAGTTAATCGCGCACGATATTTCTGAACACTTCCAGAACTTCAAGCAGCAAGGTTTGAAAGGACAACTTGCTTGCGACTCTAAAGCCTCTGCGATCCGCTATAAGAAGCTTCTCGACCAAATCGGTAAAGTCACTTCAGTGGTTGCGATGTCACCACCCGATACCCGTGAGGGACACGATAACGTCGATAATGAAAGTACCGATCTGGTCCAAAATTGGTGGAAAGAGAACGTCGCACAGAAAGGCTGGAGCGATGAAAAAGCCTACACCAAACACATCATTGCAGAATTTGAAAAGGATGAAGGTCCCGACATTATGATTGTGGTCGATAAGCTTTTAACTGGCTTCGATGAACCTAAGAACACAGTATTGTATATCGACAAACCGTTAAAGCAGCACAACCTAATCCAAGCAATTGCACGTGTTAACCGCCTACACAGTAAAAAGCAGTTTGGTTATTTGATTGACTATCGAGGCATCCTCAAAGAGTTGGATACCACCATTGAAAAGTACCAAGACTTAGCTGAGCGCACCCAGGGCGGCTTTGATATCGATGATCTCAAAGGTTTATATAACCGCATGGATACCGAGTACAAGAAGTTGCCAGGTTTGTATGATGACCTATGGGCAATTTTTTCTGGTGTGAAGAACAAGCAAGATGGACAAGCACTTCGTCAGGCTTTGGCACCTAAAATCGATACGATTGATGGTCAACTGACGGATACCAACTTAAAGCTGCGTAATGATTTTTATGATGCGCTGACTGCGTTTGCTAACTGCTTAAAAGTAGCTCTTCAATCAGCAACGTACTTTGAAGACAAAAGCTTTGATGACAAGCGCCAAGTTTATAAGGACACGCTGAAGTCCATGAGCCAACTGCGCCAGCAAGTACGTGCTGATGCAGAAGAAACCGTGGACTACGACGAGTATTCAGAAAATATTCGCGCCATGTTAGACAAACACATTGCAGGCGTGTCGATTGAAGAGCCAGAAGGTGCTTATCTGGTTGGCAATATGGGTAAAGATGCCAAACCAGAGCAAATGACCGATGATGAAGCCAAAAACAAAAAGGATGTCATCACAGGTCGTGTAACCAAGATGATTGAGCAAGATTTGGCAGACGACCCGTATGCCCAAGAGTATTTCTCAAACTTGTTAAAGCAAGCCATCGAGAAAACCAAGGAGATGTTTGATAGCCCTGTTAAACAGTATCTTCTATTCGCGGATTTTGAGCAGCAGGTTAAAGACCGTGATGTGGCAGGTTTACCAACCGACCGTTTTGCAGAACTTGACCCTAAAATCAAACGCCATGCTCAAGCCTACTATGGACTGTTTCTGAAAGTGTTAGGAGAGCCGTTGCCTCTGACCGAAGAGCAATGCTTTCAGTATGCGTTAGGCATTGATGGTATTGTGCGTAAAGCTGTTGCCGAGTTTTCAATTAACCCATCGGAGATTGAAAACCAGATCCGCTTGGGGCTTTTGCCACTGCTGTTCGCTGATGTAGGTATCGATAAAGCGCAAGCCATTATTACGGATGTTATTCAGATCACCCGTCTTGGCCTGTCTGGTAACAATAAGTCAGGTCGCTAAGCATGACATCGGTTAACCATAAAGAAGGCAATACCGAAGAATACAGCTTTATCTATGGCGATGAAGCTGTTATCTACGAGGTAATCCGCAAGGTATTTGCTGAAAGCAAGAAAAAGAAAATCACCATCCGAGTGCATCCAGATTGCCGAGTGGCTGTTACTGCGCCTCAAGATGCAGAGAAATCGGCAATCCATGAAGCGGTCATGCAACGCGCTCAATGGATTTGGAATGCACTGGTCGAGTTTCGAACTCACTTAGAATATGTGCAAACCAAACACTACGTGAGCGGCGAGATGCAATTCTATCTAGGCCGTCGCTATGTGTTAAAGGTGGTTGAAGACAGAGATGCCATTTCCAACGTGAAGATGGAACGAGGCAAGTTGTTAGTCACGCTCAACCGCTTTAATGAAGATAAGGCAAAGCTCGTCAAATCACTGGTGTCTGGTTGGTATGGCGTTCGTGCAGAACGGGTTTTCCACGAACGTTTGGCTGAACTTCTACCGCAAGCAACGTGGGTAGAGGGCATCCCATCATTTCGTATTATGCCAATGCAAAAACAATGGGGAAGCTGCTCTGCCAAAGGAACGTTGATGCTCAACCCTCATCTGATTAAAGCGCCTAAAGAGTGCATTGATTACGTGATCTTACATGAGCTTTGCCACATCGCGGAATACAACCATAGTGAACGCTTCTGGCGCTTATTAACCAGCGTGATGCCGAACTGGGAAGAAGTGAAGAGCCGTTTAGATGGGATGGCGGAGTTGTACTTGAATGAATAAGGATGACTGAATGAGATGTCCTACTTGTGAAAAACAAATTGGCTGGGATTGGCTCGAAGATGAGTGTATTGACCCCAATGAAGAATTTGAGTGCCCTCATTGTGGTGAAACTTTACGTTATGAGGTTGATGAAGGCACATATCTTGGTGCCCAACATATAACGATTGAAGTTGTGGATGATTAAAAGTGCGCTACTAACTATTCTGAGTATTAAGCAACCTACAAAGTGAATAGCTATTCATCTTCATTAGTGGCTTCTGTATTGGTTCGAGTAAAAAACTTCAGGGAATAGGTGCTTTACTCTAAGTAAAATTTGTCCAAAAGTGAGTTCGAACTTTGTTGTCACACTTTGTTGTCACACTAGCCATGTTGATTGAGTCTAAGTTTCATTCTTTATTGTCACATTTGGCCTCTGGTAGCTACGATAGAAACGAGTTTCAGAAGTAGAAAAGTTTCAAACTTTAATGTCCTCCAACACTTCCAGATCTCTGAAAAAACATACCAAATAGGCTCATGATTTGAATTTCTCTGAAAAATACGTCCTTGCCATATAATTTACTCTCAGGCTTTATTCCCGCTTGCATTTCAGGTTCACTCTTCAGAATTATACTTGATACTGCTTTGGTGATCATTCTCCAGTGACAGATTTGGGTAAATGGGTTGTTGTACTGTTTGTGATCCCAGGCGGCTTGAGCCTATTCGCTGCATTATTGGGACGTGTCGCTGGAGCAGCGATGGATTACTGGCGAGCGGGTATTTTAGGAAAACGGAGAGTAAGAGTGGAAAACCATATTGTATTGTTGGGTTGGAATGGATCGAGAACGATGCACCTTATTCGCATGTTACAACATGAAGAAGAGGGGAAGCGTCCGATTGTTTTATGCAGCCGTTCAGAAATAGAAAACCCGTTGCCAGGCGAGATCAGTTTTATCAAAGTGACCAGCTACACGGATTCACAAGAGATGAAAAACGCCAATATTGCTGAAGCAGCTTGCGTTATTGTTGATAACCTCTCGGACGATATCACGCTGTCAGCCGCGCTGTACTGTGCTTCTGTGAATCCTTCCGCACATTTGGTCGCTTACTTTAAAGATGAGGCGTTAGGCCGTCTTTTAAGTCAACACTGTCCTAAAGCGGAATGCATACCTGCAGTTGGCGCAGAAATGCTGGCAAAAGCGGCGGTAGATCCAGGCTCAAGTGCACTTCACCAAGAGCTATTAGCTTCAACACGGGGTATGACTCAATACTCGGTCATTTATCCTGAAAGGCTGCCAGTAACTACTGTTGAGAGTCTCTTCGTTTTTCTCAAAAGACGTCATCATGCCACGCTAATTGCTTTTGACATTGGCCATGGTATCCAACTCAACCCAGATTTAGATGCAGAAGTACCACCGAGTACCAAGCTGTTTTACATTGCAGATGAACGTATTGAAGATTTTGCATGGAAAGAAATGAACAAGGAACAATAATGCACATGATTGCTGACCTGTTAGCAGGTTTTCCCAATTTTTTACTCTATTTTTCTGTTTCTATTATTTTCGTTTTGGCGTTTAAGTTCATCTACGTCAAGCTTACGCCTTACGATGAATGGCACCTGATCAAAGAAAAGCAAAATACAGCGGCAGCGATTGCACTAAGTGGCGCATTTCTTGGTTATTGTATTGCGATTTCGGGGGCTGCAAAAAACTCAGTCAACATTGTCGATTTTATGGTGTGGGGCGTTGTTGCAATGCTGGCGCAGATCATTGCATTTGCGATTGTACGTTTTGTTTTACTTCCAAAAGTGACTGAGCGTATCGAAAAAGATGAGCTGCCTGCCGGTATTGTATTAGCGGCTGTTTCTATATCGGTCGGTGTATTAAATGCCGCTTGTATGACGTACTAGGAGGGACGATGAAGCGGAGTTCTAACGTTAAACGTTCTTCCATGGACAAAAGTTTAAAGCTTGGGAAAATTATTCCCTTTGCTGCTTTTGGCGGTATTTTCTTCTTTGCGACACAAGAATCGAAAACCGAAGGCTACATTTTTTCTGACGCTGATGAATGCAAATCAAACTCGCCAGAGTTCAGTGAGCAGTGTGACATTGCTTATCAAGAAGCTTTGGCTCGCGCCGAACGAAATGCCCCTCGCTACAACAATGAGTTCGAATGTGAAAATGATTTTTACGAAGACGATTGTTACTACAGTTCCAGTTCCCGAGCTTATGTGCCTCACTTTGGAGGCTTCTTTTACAGTCGAGCACTGAGCGGTTTGAAAGGTTACAACAAGAGCTATTACTCTGAACCAATGTATCGCTATAAATCCAAATTCTATAATGGTGCCGGACAATTTTTTGGTTCCTATCGTAATCAGCCGACGAAGGTTGCGACCAGTAACCTAAATAAACGTGGTGGCGGAACTATTGGTAGAGCAATGTCTCGAGGCGGGTTTGGTAAAACGGTATCGGTCAGCCGAGGCGGTTAATAAGCACTATGTTTCGACGAGAAATACAAGAACGAGAAAACTGGCGTGATTTAGCACGCCAGTTTGGTTTTGGCTTCCATTCCATGTATGACCAACCGTATTGGGATGAGAGTGCTTACTATCAATTCACGCTTGAGCAAATAGAGAACGATATTGAAGCGCCCACTGAAGAGCTGCATCAGATGTGTCTGGCTATTGTGGATGAAGTAGTTCGGAGTGAGAGGTTGCTGACGCAATGTGCGATCCCTGAATTTATGTGGGAGCAGGTTGCTTCTTCGTGGCACCGAAATGAACCCTCACTCTATTCGCGTCTGGATTTTGCATACAACGGAACTTCGCCAGCTAAGTTACTGGAGAACAATGCGGATACGCCGACCAGCCTGTTTGAAACGGGTTTTTGACAGTGGGTGTGGTTAGAGGATGTTGTAAATAAAGGTCTAATTCACCAGAGCGCGGATCAATTCAACATTCTTCAAGACTTTTTGATTGAGCGTTTTTCCGAGATAGCCAAATATCAACCCGGGCAAACCCTTCACTTTAGCTGCTGCAAATACACTGAAGAAGATAAAGGGACTGTCCAGTATTTAGAAGATTGCGCGCGCGAAGCTGGGTTAGCGACGGCGTTTGTTTATGTCGAAGATATTGGTGCGACGGAAGATGGTCAGTTCGTGGATGCAGATGACAGAGCGATTCGTTGGATGTTCAAGCTTTATCCGTGGGAGTTTATGTTTGAAGAGGAATATGCGAAATACTTAGCGACCGCGAAAGTGAATTGGTTAGAACCCATGTGGAAGTCGATTCTATCCAACAAAGCACTTTTACCGTTATTGTGGGAGCGCTTTCCGAATCATCCTAATCTTTTACCTGCCTATTTTGCTAACAATTCAAAAGCGAACGGTTTGAAAGACTATGTAATCAAACCACTATTCTCTCGAGAAGGCGCAAATATTGAGATCGTCAAAGGTGGGAAACGCATACTCAAAACGGCAGGGCCTTATGAATCTAAATTCAATATCGTCCAGCAGTATCGTCCGTTACCCAAGTTTGGGCAAAGCCATACGTTAATTGGCAGTTGGCTAGTCAACGATAGAGCCGCTGGGATTTCGATTCGGGAAGACACTAGCTTAGTCACGCAAGATATGGCGCGATATATTCCACATGTGATTTTAACATGATCAAAAAAGCTCTCCATCCAGAGAGCTTTTGTCTATTCAGCGGTTCAATCTTGATGGTCGACAGCGTTGTGTCTTATTGTTCTTCAGCTAATGCAACACCGCGCTGAGTAAGACCACATAGCATCACTGGCATGGCATTGAAGATCTCTTCAAACTGTTCTAAGCCTTCCATGCCTTGTTCTGCCAACGTTTCAATGGTCGTTTCTGGATCGTAAAGCATCGTAAGAGAAAGCAAAACACCGCCGAGCAGAGCATTATCTTCGCTGTCCTCTGGCATTAGCGTTTCCCAGTCATCACGAGCAAGTTGCCAACCTTGTAATACACCTTCACAGAAATCACGGGTCTGGCTTGTTACGATATCTTGTTCATCTAACGCGCATCCCTCAGGCCACTGCCAAGATCCTTCTAGGAGAGCAGGACGAGTTTGGTTCCACATTTGTACAATCTCATCAATGTATTGCTCTAATTGCTCACCGTCAGTAAATGGCGCCGTTTCTTCACCACCCCACAAGAATGGCAACCACTCTTGAGGCATTAATACGTTTGGCGCAGCAGCCATCGCTGTTACAAAGCCTTGAGTTTTTGCTAGGTTTAGTAGTTTACCGTCAAGTTCTGGGAGAGAAAGGATGTCTTGTAGTTTCAAAATAGAATACCATTTGTTAATGGGCTGGTTGATTGCGCTCATCTTACCAATCAATTTGTGATAAATCGATATTAGGGAATGATTCACAGACATCCATGGAAATTCGCTCATCACTTAGAAAAAAAAGCATTCTCGCCCTGACACTGTACCTGTGTTTCTTTATCGCAACGATTGGTTCTGTTGCCTATTTGGTTGTCGAGCCTCCGGTTAGGCAAAAGCTAGAGCAAAACCTAGAGTTACGCACCCAACTCCTTGCTCTAGAGATTAAAGAGCCTCTCCTTAGCTCTACCGGTGTATTGAGTAGCCTTGCAGGACTCGCCCAGGGGACTGAAAATATTCAATCTCTCAACACAACAATTCCGCATATTCTCCAATTGAGTGATGAGATGCTCGTCAGTGGTGGCGTATGGCCTAAACCAGAACTCAAAGCTGAACAATGGCGATATAAAAGCCTATTCTTCAATAAAAACAGTGATGGCGGTATTGACCAAATTCACTCCTACAATAATCCTGAATCTGGCGGTTATGACAATGAACCATGGTATAAGGCAGCAGCTGACGCGCCAGTTGGTTCTGTGAGTTGGTCTACGGTTTATATCGACACTTTTACTCAGGTTCAGATGATTACTGCGTCTTCCCCATATTATCAAAACGGTCAATTCGCTGGCGTTGTAACGGTAGACTTATCACTTGATGCACTTTTTCAGTTTATTCGAGAGCACACTAACCAGCATTCTTTAGGTGTGGTGGTTCGCGATGCTGACTCGAACGTGATTATTGAGCACAACTTCCAACTAACAGACGAAATTTATGTCAGTGAGCTTGATTTTGGAGAGTTCGATTGGCGCATGGAAGTTGTCAACGCGAAAGCTAAAGTAGCCGATCAAGTGTTTGAACAAGTCATGAGTGTTGAGGGGAGGATCATTCCATTCTTACTCTTGTGTGTACTGGTCGGGTATTACTTGCTGAATCGTTACATTGTCGAACCGATTGTCCGTATTGCCGCTAAGATTGATGACTCGAAAACTGGCGGGATCATAGACATTGATTACGATAGCGAAGATGAAATTGGACAGCTCATCGAGAAGTTCAATGAAAAAACCATCTATCTAGAGCAAGAGAGAATAAAAGCCCAGGCTTCGACGAACGCTAAAACGGCATTTTTAGCCACATTATCCCATGAGATTCGTACGCCAATGAACGGTGTATTAGGAACCGCTCAGATATTGTTAAAAACACCACTCACCGATGATCAACGTAAGCACCTGAGAACACTTTATGACTCAGGTGATCATATGATGACGTTACTTAATGAGATTTTAGATTACTCAAAAATTGAGCAAGGGCATGTTGAATTCGAAAATACGCCTTTCCCAATTGAGTCGATCATCGGCAGCATAAAAAGTGTTTATCAAACACTATGTGCAGAAAAAGGCCTTCGTTTTAGAGTCGTGTCTCATTTACCAACAGGGCGCTGGTACAACAATGACAAAGCCCGTCTGCGCCAAGTATTGTTTAACCTACTAAACAACGCTGTCAAGTTCACCGACCGAGGCATCGTAGAGGTAGAGCTGACCGAGAAATCGAGCAAGGCAGGTACCAAGCTTATTCTCGCGGTGAAAGATACGGGTATCGGTATTTCTCAAGAAGCGCAAAAACGCATTTTCCGTCCTTTTGAACAAGCGGAGTCCTCGACGACTAGGCGGTTTGGTGGTACAGGGCTTGGTTTGGCGATAGTAAAAGAAATTGCCGAGCATATGGGAGGGCATGTGATTGTGCAGAGTCAAGAGAATGTCGGGACAACCTTTACCGTCGAGATCGCGCTTACGCCTTGTGAGCCTGGGAAAGTGGAAGCAGTCAATGCACATAAGCTGAATTGCAAAGGTTTGAAAGCGCTCATTGTCGAAGACAACCGAACAAATGCAATCATTATGGAAACTTTCCTAAGAGCCAAAGGCTTTGAGTGCACAAGTGTTGAAAATGGTCAGCTTGCCGTCGATGAGGTGGCCGTTCAGTCATTTGATTTGATATTAATGGACAATCATATGCCTGTTCTTGATGGTGTTGGGGCGATATCAGCCATTCGAGCGATGAGTTCGCCTGTAAAGTCGGTACTGATCTTTGGCTGCACAGCGGATGTATTCAAAGAAACACAAGAGCGCATGATAAATGTAGGAGCCGACCACATAATTGCGAAACCAATTGTGGAGTCTGAATTAAATGATGCGTTGTATCTCCATGCAGCACGTTTATACCAATACCAGTCGGACTTTGGTGATAATACAACGGATATCCTTGATGCGGAAAAGTGGCTACTAAACTTCTATGTTGCTCTAGATAATGGTCATCTCAACGAAGCGCTAGAGGCTATTTCAGCGATTATTGCTCAAGTCACCCCTGATGCTAATAAAGACGTTTCTTTAGTTGCCGAGCGAATAAGGCGTAACTTAAAGCGTCAGCAGTCTCCAAACCAAGATGATATCGACACATTAACGCTCTTGCTCGCATCATCATAGCTTAATCCATATAGCGCGATTCAACGCAATCATGAATTGTCTTTACTCTTCATACCTAACCTTAGCTGAATCGTCTGTTTTTTCCTTACTTTCAATGAGCTTAGCGCTGCTGTTGGATTCTGTCATAAGAGAAACGGTGCGGCTCTCAGTTGCGCTCACATCGGGAATACTCTGAATTTTTACAACTCAGTAGCATAAGTTATTAGAATGATCGTTTATTCCCCGAACTTTATCCTAACCCTCCATCCAAACAATCACTTATCCCACTTTTTGTGTAAGTTAAATCCGTATTTTTCTACCATTTTTACGTCATTTTAAGCGTGTTTAGTTGTTAGTGGTGAAAAAAACTACTTTCATTTTAAAAAAATGGTTATAAATTTACAACTTGATTTCAAATACAGTGCCATACGCTGCTTTTTGTGTGATTTAATTGTCTTATTAACTGGTCATGTATTTGTTTGATGGTTGATAGTTTTATTTTGTTTATTTTTGGTAGTATTTAATTTTAGGGGTTAGTTAATGAAGTCTCGTGGACCATTTTGTATTCGTCACGCCGCAGCGGATACCTTTGCTATGGTTGTTTTTTGCTTTATCACAGGGATGATTGTCGAGATTTTGATTTCAGGGATGACGTTTGAGCAATCTTTAGCATCACGTACACTATCTATTCCAGTGAATATTGCTATTGCTTGGCCGTATGGCGTTTTTCGTGATTGGGTACTACGTCAGGGTAACAAGGTATCGCCGTCTTCATTTATGAAAAACGTATCTGATCTGGTCGCTTATGTGCTTTTTCAGTCTCCAGTTTATGCGGGAATTTTATTCGCAGTTGGTGCGTCTACAGACCAAATAGTGACCGCGGTGACAAGTAACGCCATTATTTCTTGCGGTATGGGTGTGTTGTATGGGTACTTCTTGGACATGTGCCGCCGTTGGTTCCGTGTTCCCGGTTATTCTCAAGGCATCTAAATGCCCCAGTTTTGCTCAATTTAGTTACTTAGTGAGCAATCGAGTGGAAAAGGGCGCTTTTTTTTATGTTTAGCCTTGACCATCAGGCACATAATCATTAAATTAGCGCCTCGTTAGCCAATGATGCTAACAAAAATTGATTCGGTGAGTTGTCCGAGTGGCTGAAGGAGCACGCCTGGAAAGTGTGTATACGGCAACGTATCGAGAGTTCGAATCTCTCACTCACCGCCACATTTGAGCCCTAGCAGAAATGCTGGGGCTTTTTCGTATTACGCGACAAGTTCAATCCCAGAGCTGTATATCGTATTGGTTCTCAATTACTCATTGAGTCGGCAAGCCCTTCAAAAAGCCTCCTTTTTATTCATCTTTTGTTACACATTTTCCGTACAGGTAGTGCGTTTTTATTCGCATGTTGTGATGAGCGTTCCTTATTAAATTTTCCATAAAATCAATTAATTGTTGAAATTAGAACGCTTGTCAAAAAGTCATCAGATATCATGTTTAATAGAGTCTTTTACCTAATGGGATACTCTATTTGTTTGATATAATTTCTGGCAGTTTGTATACCATAATTAAAGAGAGTCTATTCATGTTCCAGAACTTAACGATCAAGCAGAAGATAGTGATTCCGCTGTCACTGATTATTGGATTGTTTATTGTGAGCTCTGTATTAAACGTTATGACAAGTTGGAAACAATCTGAGTTGAGTGAAACACTTAACGAACAGATAGTGCCTAACTTATTAACGATTGAGGATGCTTACCGCGATCTTTACCAAGCGACATCTGCAATCCAAGGTGTTGCTCTTTCTGATACTCAAACCGATATTGACCACCACATCGGTGAATACAAAGACAACGCATACAAAGCGCTGCCACGTATGGAGAAAATGATTGAGCTATCGCAAGCTGGCGTGATGTCTTCTTCACACGGTAATGAAGTGAGAAAGCTTGTCTCCCTAGGTGAAAAATGGTTGGCGAGTTATGAAGCGATGTTGCGTTTACCTCAATCACAATGGCTTGGTTACTACAACGAACACAAACACACCTTTGAAAATCAGTTTATCGAGGTAAGAGCGCAACTTAATGTTGTGAAAGATGCGATAGAAGAAAAACAAAGCCTATTGAAAGATGAAATCTCAGCAGCCGCAACAAGAGCTCAGGTAATTCTTGAAGCGGGCATTGTGATTGTTATTCTGGCCGCTATTGCGATGGCGTTTTTGTTGTTGCAAACCGTCGTGAAGCCTATCAACGATATCAAAAATGCGATGACAGAAATTGCTTCTGGTGAAGGTGATTTAAGCCAGCGAATCGATGTGAAAACACAAGACGAAATTGGCAATTTAGCGAATGCGTTTAATCAGTTTGTGTCTAAAATCCAAGCGACAGTTTCTCAAGTAATTGAAAGTTCGAATACCTTGCGTAATGAGATGGAAAATCTTAGCTCGTTGACCACGACCATCGCGAACTCGACCGTTTCACAGCAAAAAGACAGCGAGGCGGTAGCAGCGGCAGTGCATGAGATGCAAGTCACCAGCAGAAATGTCAGCGATAGCGCCAACGAAGCTGCGGTTGCAAGCCAGACTGCGAATGATGAACTTACCAATACCAATGTTATTTTGGATCAAACCGTTAGCTCAATTCGTAGCCTCGCAAGTGAAATCGAAAGTGCAAGCCACGTCATTAACACATTGGATCATGATGTGAGTAACATTGCTTCTGTATTGGATGTCATTCGTGGTATCGCAGAGCAAACGAACTTATTGGCGCTTAACGCAGCGATTGAAGCAGCTCGTGCAGGAGAGCAAGGGCGAGGCTTTGCTGTTGTAGCCGATGAGGTTCGCTCGTTAGCCAGTCGTACACAACAGAGCACGGGTGAAATCCAAACCATGATTGAAAAGCTACAATCTGGTGCGGGACAAGCCGTAGAAGTGATGCGCGGTAGCCAAAATAGCAGTGATGAAACAATTCAATCGGCAGGGAGAGCGAGTCAATCCCTTTCTGAAATCTTAAACGCGATTTCACGTATGAACGAGATGAACACACACATTGCAACGGCTGCAAGCCAGCAAAGTACGGTAAGTGACGAAGTAAATAGCAACGTACAAGGCATTGCAGATAGCAGTACATCTATTGTGGAAATCGTCAACCAAGCGCAAGCATCTTTAGCCATGTTATCAGAGCAAACCCAGCGCTTAGATCATCAGGTTAGTCAGTTCAAAGTATAAGCTTGAGAACTGCAGTCTCACTGACGAAATAACCCGCTTCTGAGCGGGTTATTTTTTAGATAAGGGTCGAACCTGACTTGTGAAGGCTCGACTATATTTACATCCTTCTTTTACTTAACTTTGTATACCAGAGGTGCAAATAATCCTAGACAGCGGTGACAAACTCTGCACAGCGTGATGATGCTTTTATCATCACTTTTGCTGCTTTTTAACCATTGCAATTGCTCACAGGAAAGTGTGATTTCCAACCCAAAATCTTCAAATTTGAGAACTTCATTACACCTTTACCATAAACGTTTTTCGTAAGCGTATAGAACTGTAAATTTTGTTGTATGTACAACACTGGGTAATTATCATCCTAATTAATTTGTTCTGGATATACATCCGTTAGTCATCATTAAGTCATTCTAGAAGTTTTTAGCAAGGAATCTTGAAGGCTTGTAGGTAAAAGAGAGAAAAATTCATGAGACGTAAAACCACGCTATCTCTGCTGATTGCGTCGAGCCTTTTTGTGGTTGGATGTCAACCTAGCGAAGAAGGATCGAGCCAAGGTAGTGGTCCTGCGCCCGCAACCGAAGTTGAAGTGTTAACGGTGGAACCAACTCGCCAAGCGTTAACTGTCGAGTTGCCAGGTCGTAGCCGTGCATTCAAAGAAGCTGAAGTTCGTCCGCAAGTTACAGGCATTATTTCAGAGCGAAATTTTGTTGAAGGGGGCCTTGTTGAACAAGGACAGTCCCTATATCAAATTGATGATTCATCATTTCAAGCGGATTTGCTGAGCGCTGAAGCGGAATTAATCCGAGCTCAAGCAGCGGCAGAATCGACCCATGCCACAGTGAAGCGTTACAGAACCTTGATCACCAAAAAGTCCATCAGCCAACAAGATTTGGATGAAGCAGAAGCAGCATACAAGGAAGCGCAAGCACAGGTCCTAGTCGCAAAAGCGAAGATCAATACGGCAAAAATCAATTTAGATTACACGCAAGTGAAAGCTCCGATTAGCGGTGTGATCGGTAAATCGAGTGTGACGGCGGGTGCGTTGGTTACGGCTAACCAAGCAGCCAAATTAGCGACCATTCAGCAGCTTGATCCTATCAACGTTGATATTGTGCAATCATCCGCGCAACTGCTGCGTTTAAAAGCGGCTCTTTCCCAAGGTCATATGCAAGAAGATGACTCTGCGCAAGTTACATTGATGCTTGAAGATGGCAGCACGTACGAACATAAAGGCACGATGAAATTTACCGAGGTCAATGTGAACGAAAGTACGGGTAGCGTGACGCTTCGTGCTGAATTCCCAAACCCTGACGGTTTGTTACTACCAGGAATGTTTGTTCGTGCGACGGTTATTACTGGTGTTGACCCTGACGCGATTCTGATACCACAAAATACCGTTTCTCGTGATGCGACAGGCAAAGCAACAGTGATGATGGTGAATGGTGAGAACAAAGTGGAAGCGAGACCAGTGAAGACAGCTGAAGCGATCAATAATCAATGGCGTATTATTGATGGTTTAAACGCGGGCGATAAAGTCATTACTGCTGGGTTACAAAAGGTAGGTCCAGGCAGCCCTGTAACTATCCAAAACGGTGAGCAGGAGTAATCATGGCACGATTTTTTATCGATCGTCCGGTATTTGCTTGGGTTCTCGCGATTCTAACGATGTTGGCGGGGGTAATGTCATTATTCAATTTACCCGTCTCGCAATACCCAACGATTTCACCGACAACGATCACCATCAGTGCACGTTATCCAGGTGCATCAGCGAAAACCGTTGAAGACTCGGTAACGCAGGTTATCGAGCAAAATATGACGGGATTAGATTATCTTCGCTACCTATCATCGAGCAGTGATGCATTCGGTAATGCGACAATTACCCTGACGTTTGATAGCGAAGCTGATCCTGATATCGCGCAAGTACAGGTGCAGAACAAACTGCAATTGGCATTGACATCATTGCCGATGGAAGTACAAAACCAAGGTATCGTCGTGAATAAATCCAATACGGCGTTTCTCATGGTGGTGGCAGTTTATTCTGAAGATCCTGACTTTACAGAAAACGATATCGGTGACTTTGTTGTAACGAATATTCAAGACCCGATAAGTCGTGTAACTGGCGTAGGACAAGTACAGGCGTTTGGTGCGCAGTATGCGATGCGAGTTTGGCTGGATCCATTTAAGCTTACGCAGTTCAACTTGACCGCAATCGATGTAGCAAATGCTATCAGTGAACAGAACGCGCAAGTTTCTTCAGGTCAACTTGGTGCAGCACCTGCGCAGGAAGGTCAGCTGTTGAATGCAACGATTTCGTCTGCAAGTCGTTTGAGCAGTGTGGAAGAGTTCCAAAACATCATTCTTAAGTCTGATGCCAGTGGTTCGAATGTTTATTTGAAAGATGTAGCTCGTGTTGAACGTGGTGCAGAAAGTTACGATATTCGAGGCCAATATAATGGCTTCCCAGCATCGGGGTTAGGTATTTCATTAGGTACTGGCGCAAACGCGCTTGAGACAGCTAATGCGGTGAAAGAGCGTTTAGAACAACTGAGTGCTACGTTCCCAGAAGGGTTGCAGATTGCTTACCCATTTGAAACGACGCCATTCGTCAAAGCCTCGATTCAAGAAGTGGTTAAAACGCTATTAGAAGCCATTCTTCTTGTGTTCTTAATCATGTACCTGTTCTTGCAGAACTTCCGTGCGACGATCATTCCAACGATCGCAGTGCCTGTCGTACTGCTCGGCACCTTCGCTATTTTGTACGCGACTGGATTTAGCGTAAACACGTTAACCATGTTCGCGATGGTTCTGGCTATCGGTTTGCTGGTGGACGATGCCATCGTTGTGGTGGAAAACGTCGAGCGTGTGATGCATGAGGATGGGTTAGAGCCCAAAGAAGCGACCAAAAAATCGATGGGGCAGATCACTGGTGCTCTGATTGGTGTAGGTCTGACGCTTTCTGCGGTATTCGTCCCTATGGCGTTTATGTCTGGTTCTACAGGGGTTATTTACCGTCAGTTCTCGATAACGATTGTGGCGGCGATGACACTTTCAGTTTTGGTGGCGATAATTCTGACTCCAGCATTATGTGCAACATTACTGAAAAAAGGCGATGCTGAGCTTCTAGAAAAGAAAGGCTTCTTTGGCTGGTTTAACCGCAAGTTTGATGCGATGACAGCTGGCTATGAAACCGGCGTTGCTAAACTCCTAAAGCGCACAGGTCGTATGTTGGTTGTATTCTTGGCAATGAGTGCAGGTGCGGGCTGGCTGTTTATGAACCTTCCGACGTCATTCTTGCCGGATGAAGACCAAGGCACGGTATTCTCAATGGCCATTTTGCCGCCTAACTCAACGCAAGAGCAGACGGAAAAAACACTTGAGAAAATGCGCGACTTTTACCTTGTGGATGAGAAAGACAACGTGAAATCCGTCTTCTCCGTTGCGGGCTTTAGTTTTGCAGGCCAAGGCCAAAACATGGGGATGGCATTTATCGGTCTGAAAGATTGGTCAGAGCGTGAAGCGCCGGGTGCTGATGCAGCTTCCATTACGGGTCGAGCGATGGGGTACTTCTCAACCATCAAAGAAGCACTGGTGTTTGCATTTGCCCCTCCTGCGATTCAAGAATTGGGTAACTCGACAGGCTTTGATTTCTATCTTCAAGATTCGTTGAACAAAGGTCACGACGCATTAGTCGCTGCGCAAGGTCAACTGCTTGGCATGGCTGCACAAAACCCGAAACTTGTCGGTGTTCGTCCGAACGGTCAAGCAGATGCGCCAATGTACAAAGTGAACATTGACCACGTTAAACTGCGTGCTCTGGATGTTAGCATTAATGACGTCAACCAAATCCTGTCAGCGGCATGGGGCGGAGCGTACATTAACGACTATATTGATCGCGGTCGAGTGAAAAAAGTCATGATGCAAAGTGATGCGGAATACCGTATGCAGCCAAAAGACTTCGATTCGTGGTATGTGCGTAACTCAAAAGGTGAGATGGTGCCTTTCTCTGCCTTTGCGAGCGGAGAGTGGACGTATGGTTCACCTCTTTTGCAGCGTTTTGATGGTTTGCCAGCGATGAATATCCAAGGCGGCGCAGCTCCTGGCGTCAGTACTGGTGAAGCCATGGCAGAAATTGAAGCAATGGTAGAAAAATTACCAGAAGGCTTTACGGTGAACTGGAATGGTATTTCGTATGAAGAGCGCCTTTCCGGAAACCAAGCGCCAATGTTATATACGCTGTCTATCCTCGTCGTATTCTTAGTTCTCGCCGCTTTGTATGAAAGTTGGTCAGTACCTTTCGCCGTGGTGTTAGTTGTGCCTCTTGGTGTGCTTGGTGCTGTGCTCGCGGTAATGACGCGAAGTATGGACAACGATGTATTCTTCCAGGTGAGCTTATTAACGACGGTCGGCTTGGCAACTAAAAACGCCATTCTGATTGTTGAGTTTGCGAAAGATTACTACGAGAAAGGCGCTGGCCTTATCGAAGCTACCCTGCATGCCGTTCGTGTTCGTCTGCGCCCTATTATTATGACATCGCTTGCCTTTGGTCTAGGTGTAGTACCGCTTGCTATCAGCTCTGGCGTGGGCTCAGCAGGTCAAAATGCGGTAGGTACTGGTGTACTTGGTGGCATGATCAGTGCGACGATCTTAGGTATATTCTTTGTGCCAATCTTCTTTGTGGTGGTTGAGCGATTGTTTGATCGACGTGCGAGAAAAGAATCGGAGGCAGAGTTGTCTGAGACTAATCCTAAACCGGCTCAGCAAAGCGAGTAAGACTTGGTTGCTGTAACTAAGTTATACTGGTGATAATAAACACGATAAAAGGGCGCTTCGGCGCTCTTTATTTTATGTTTTCACTTGGTGGTTACCGTCTTTGACGCAAACTTGAAGGGGGAGCGTTTTGCCTTATGCAGAATCTGCTTACTCCTTCCGACCGAATGAAAGCCTAAAGAAGAACAAACGACGATGAAAGATCAGAAAATCTCCCCAATTTCCGTTTTGGATCAAAGCCCTATGTTTGTCTGCGGTGTGATGCAGCGAATGTATCGCAACCGTGCTCAAGCTGAGCTCTCTCGGCAAAATTTAATGACACTCGAGATGGCAAGTGCACTGGCCGCTTTGGAAGAGTTTCAACCCATGAGTCAGCAAGCGCTGGCTGACGCGGTTCGAACTGAGCGAAGTGTAGCAAAGCGAATGGTGGATAATTTGGAAAAGCGAGGGTTTGTTCAAGTTTCTAAAAGTAAATCGAATCAGCGTCTCAAAATGCTAAGTATGACAAAAGAGGGGGCAAATGCTTTAAAGCAAGTGCATCAAATCATGACGAATTTACAGAAAGAATTTTTTGCTTGTTTGTCTGAATCAGAAGCGAGTGAGTTTTTTCGTCTGGTAAGAAAACTCACTTTTGCGAATCACGACCAGTAGCTTATCTTAATGCTATCTAGCGCGCCTTTACTTTATCGCTGGTCAATTATATTAAGTCGTAAAACTTAAGAAATAGAATGCCCAACGTACACGTGACGGTAGAAAGTACCGTAGTGAGTGCGATGATATTTGCGGCTAATGTGGCATTGCCTCCCATCGAACGTGCCATGACATAACTGGCCGCTGCCACTGGGGAAGCGTTCATAAAGAAAAGAATACCTAACTCAATTCCTCGAAAACCTACTAAGTAAGCACCAATAGTGATCATTACGGGTGCCACGATGAGCTTGTAACTGCTTGCAAACCAAGATGGACCTTTCTCTTTTCTCATCAAGCTAAAATCGAGTGAGCCGCCCGTACACAACAGCGCTAAAGGTAATGTCATTTTGGACAAGTAGTCCCCTGCATCAATAACAACATTCGGTACTGGAATAGAGAGCAAATAGAAAGCCATCCCTAGGACGATTGAGATTATAAGTGGATTCCTCGTCAGTGTTCGGCCCATCATTTTTGCGGCTTGTGGGACAGAAGTTGCGCCTTTGGGAGATAAGCAAATTACCGCTTGGACGTTGTAAATAAACGTGGTGACCGCGACATAAAGCGCTGCTAACGCCACACCTTGAGAACCATACGCATTGGCAACGTAAGCGATGCCAATAATCCCTGTGTTTGCTCGAAACCCACCCTGGATAAGAACACCTTGGTCAGGCGATGCTTTGAACAGAAGCTTGACCGACAGGTAGGTGAAAATGAAAAACGAAATGCTAGCGATGACGCCGAAATTGACAAAGCCACTCGCCGCGGAAAAATCGTGTTCTGAAGCCACAATACTGACAAATAACATCGCAGGTAGCGTAACTTGAAACACCAGTTTAGAGCCCACTTCAATAAAATTATCGTTGATCAGCCCTATGCGTTTGAACATCACGCCAAGTATTAACATTAAGCAGATAGGGCCGGTTATCGACAAAGAGAATTGCAACTGATGTAGAACAGCTTCCATGTAAGTACCCGCAGCAAAAGAAAAATATTCCTGCTGTCTATTAAGCCATAAACTCTGGGAGACAGGACAGAAAAGTGATGAAATTTTCCTCTTTTGTTGTTTCCAGAACCATTTGCATTCCAAGTTATGGACGAGGTCCCAGTTTAACAAAGCTGTACTGGTTCTATGCGCGATATGTTGGTTTACTACTTGCCGTGATGCATCCACATGCGTATTAAATAAAAGGGTTGGTCATTGTGGTTATGGATAGGAGTTCATCGATGAAAAGGAAACACAACAAAACCGTACTTTGTGCATTTGTCTCAGGTTCGGTGTTTGGTGCAGCTTTAGTCATTGCGATGTCTTTACCAATGTAATCGTTTCTGTAGGCTCTTTGAATACTTACGCTAATTCAATACAAAAACAGATTGAGTTCAGCTTGATGTACTGTTAGTTTGAAAACATGAAAATACACGTTAGCCCTTCATCAACAACCTTCTTTTGGTGGCGCTCTAAATAGAGCGGCACGGAATACTCACATTCTTAAGCTGCTGGATGGTAGCTAAGAGTGTTTTATCTTTTTATCTCCAGTAGCGATCTATTAAATACTTGGAGATAAATATGAACACCATTCAAAGTACATCACAGCGTGAAATTATCCTGACCGGCGATCGAGCGACAGGTCCGTTACACCTCGGACACTATGTCGGTTCATTGCAACAACGAGTCAAATTGCAAACGGAGCATGAGCAAACGATCTTGGTCGCGGACATGCAAGGTTTGACGGATAACGCCCACAATCCATCAAAAGTATCCTCCAATATTCTCAATGTCGTTGCGGATTATTTGGCCGTTGGTATCGACCCCACACAAACCACGATCACGTTGCAATCTCAAATACCAGCGTTAGCAGAGTTAACGATGTATTACAGCAATCTTGTCTCTATTACGCGTTTAGAGCGTAATCCCACGGTTAAAAATGAGATACAGAGTAAAGGCTTTGAACGCTCTATTCCTGCTGGCTTTTTAACGTATCCAATTTCTCAAGCTGCCGATATTACGGGGTTTCACGCGACGTTGGTTCCGGTAGGTGATGACCAACTGCCGATGTTGGAGCAAACTAATGAAATCGTAAGAAAAATAAACTACCTGGGTGGAAAAGAGGTTCTTAGAGAATGCCGTCCATTACTTAGTGATGCACCTCGTTTGCCGAGTACTGATGGTAAAAATAAGATGTCTAAAAGCATGGGGAACGCAATCAACTTAGGGGCCTCCGAAAAGGAGATTTCCGCGGCAGTGAAATCTATGTATACCGATCCTAATCATCTGAAAATTGAGGACCCTGGCCAAGTCGAAGGGAATATTGTATTCATCTACCTCGATGCCTTTCACCCTGATAAAGATTACGTCGAACAGCTAAAAGACCATTATCGACGAGGTGGGTTAGGTGATGGTTTGACCAAGAAAGTGTTAGAAGAATGCTTACAAGAGATGCTTCGCCCTATTCGAGAAAAGCGCGCTATGTATTTGAATGATAAAGCGCAGCTGATTGATATTTTAAAACAAGGTAGTGAGCGTTCTCGCGAGAAAACCGAAAAAGTGCTATTTGATGTGAAAGATGTATTTGGTTTAAATTTGTTCTGAATTAAAAGTAGAGAGTTGAACATAAGGCACGACGGCTGGTTAGCAACGTGCCTTTTTAAGTTCCCAGTCAGTCAAAGCGCATTGTTAAGAAGAAAAAAATTCACGACGAAAATCCGCTACTTCTTGTTGGTAATAGCTTTGCCATTCCGGTTCTGACAAATTCGAATGGCTTGTGGTTCTTTCTTTTCTGAGTCTGGACTCAAGTTGTTGCAATGCTTGTTGGTAATCTCTGACTTGCTCTTTTTGCTCAGCAATTTGTTGCTGACGATCGTGAATCTCTTCGCTTTCGTCCTTCGTTAAGTAAGTTTTTTGCAGCTCTGCGATGATGGTTTGGCGATCTGGAAAGCTCATGCTATTGGGTATCAGGGCGACTGCACGCTCATATTTTGCTTGGTCGTTTGTAAGCCCGATAGCCTCTGCATTTTCTTGCCAGTCTATGATGAGTTGCTCGAAAGCTTGCAAAAAGCTTTCTGGACTTTGCGTGTTGAGCTGTTGGGCCTCTAAATTGAAATCGTATAGGGCGAACTCATCCGCGAAAATAACATCAGCCAACTCGCCCCAAATGCCTCTTGCCTCGGCTTTAAGTTGTGCAATACGTGAGGCTAGTGGTTGTTGCTCATCAAACAACAAATTACCCACACTTTCTTGCCATTGACTGTTGAGTTGATGGTAGCTCGCCAAAAGTTGAAATCGTGCTGAAGATAAATAAGGCTCGAGCAAGGCTAACTGTTCCTCACAGTCGCGGTTCGACATGCACTCATGCCAAAATGATTCAAGCTCTGCGACGAGTTCTCTCCCTTTGAGCAGAGTTAGTCTCTCAGTCGTTATTTGAGTCGCAGAAGGGAGCTCTGCGGTCTGTGGTGAAGCATCTGCACTGGGAGCGATATTGCTTGTTTTTAGTGATGTACTGGGGACGTTCTTATTTTTTGTCTTTGGAGCAGAAGCGGACACGGCTGCTTCTTGCTGCCCATCTTGACTGAAAGTTAAAAATATCATGCCCGCCATAATGGCGGACATGATTATCAACGCGATTTTCTTCATGGCTTGATTGTTGCGCTAACTGGGAAATGGTCAGAAAGGTTGTAGTGTTTCCATAAACTTTCTGAAGTTGTACGCGGCACGTCCACACGGTTGTCATTGAATGATTTCACACCGTATTCGCTACTCACCATGACATAGTCAAGGTATTCCACGTTTTCGCCGCCTGATAACGCTTCACCTGCGAAGTTATTGATACGGGGATCAAAGGTTGACTCCGTGTATCCAGAATACTGAGGCTCTATGGCGCTTAAGTTAGCGATCATTTGTTGGTAGTCACCAGGGAACTTTCTTTTGTTTACGTTAAAGTCGCCGCTGTATACCACAGTTTCGCTTGAAGGAATGTTGAGAGATTTAGCGAGTGCGCGGATTTGTTTGAACTGGCGCTGACGATACTCGCGAGCGGTGTCTGTATCGAAAGATGCGGTATGGGTAGCAAACACATGGTAAGCCTGACCACCTTTAATAATTTCCGCATAATTCACGCCTTTGTCGGCAAAGCAGTCTGTGCCAGAGCAGTCGGGGAAGACATATTGCGCTTCATTCACGATAGGATAGCGACTGACAATGATCACCCCACCATCATGAATATTAACGCCTTCTTTATCTAACATCTTAGTTTGGTACGGATATTCCTTAGCTAACTCACGTAGGAATGCTTCACGACCGCTTGCAAACACTTCTTGCAGCGCTAATACATCATAACCTTTGACGTATTGAGGAATCAGTTCGTAACGATCACCGATGTGCGATGCAATAGCCGTAAGAGCCCAGATGTTGTATGTCATCAACTTAAGGTTTTGTTCTTCGTTATCGACAGATTCATTTACTTTGCTTGGTGTGATGGTGTAATAAAGATCGTCGTATCGAGCGGTACTGTCTGACTTAAATGCCAGTTCGGTTTCTCGGATGCCAAAAGCGTTAGTGTTGGCACGATGAATATTACGATCATCTTTAAGAGATAAATCGACATCGGCCGCCGATAAGCCATATTCAATGGTTGAATTATACCAATGACCTTCCATGACCTGATTGAGTGTTATGCTTTCACCTTTAGGGCTAGAAACCACAGTTTCAAAACGGTAAGTTTGGTTTGATTTCACGCCTTCCCAACGATTGAAGCTCAATACAGGTTTGGTTTCCCACGGACCAAGTACTTGCACATGTTGCTGCCACTCTTCTCCGTATTGAAGTAAATCACTGCCTTCGTGCTTTACTTGAATAGTTAAAGGCTGATCAGAGTTATTGGTTAGATAAACATCTGTATCTGCAATGCTTGGCAATGCCACCAAGCCACTTAATAAAAGACCCCACTGCGATAATTTCATCTTATTTTTCCATCATTTGAACTAGAGCAATCATTCTTGTTTATAAATATTACTTGCACGTTAAATATGGATGACATCGAAGCCAGTACTGAAAATTGTTATCAGAATGTGATCTTTATTCAATGGTGGGGAGCCGGGGTAGAGAGTTAATGGCTGCTTAAGCGGCTGTAAATAATAGCGATGGTTAACGAATCGTACTCACTGCAATCAAGTTGTCATCTTCGCTCTATAAGTTGTGCGGCGTCATTCATCCAGCCACATGGCTAGAACTTAAATTGATAGATGGAGCACTATGGCTAGAGCAGTAAATCCAATCGATGAAACCATCATTAAATTACTACAAGACCAAGGTTTGATTAGAAGCGAAGCAGAAGCTCGTTTAAAGAAAGAGGTATACCGCTTACAGCCTAATGAGATTGAAAAAGTCAAAAATTATGCCCAGCACTTTGGCATCAACGCTAAAGAAAAACTCATCGATGAGATCTTAGAGTTGCGCCGGGAAGCGCTCATAAAAAAATGCAGACACAATACGGAGCATGCGAGCCTATCTCTAAAATAGTACGTGATAAAAATATCAATTACTGGTCAAGATTTGATCTCTCAGGCCGATGTATATAAGAGCGCTCAATGATATCGAGCGCAAAAAACAGTGTGTTTTAGAGGTTAAGCTTTCACTTAAGTGAGAGGTTTGGAAAGGCTGCAGGGAGAAAGTGCATGCGTATTAAAGACTTAAGTGTCGTAAAGAAAATATCGGTTAGTTATTTAACCGTTTTTGCCGTGTTTGGTTTAGTGTCAGTAATGTTGGTGCAAGGTTTGTTAACACTGAATAAAGACATCTCAGTGCTAACAGATAAAAGCTTACCTTCTGTTGCGATTTTGAAAGGTATCCAAGTTGATATTACTAAAGTGCGCAAAGATGAGTTCTCTTTATTGCCAAACGCAAATCACCCCAAAATTGGTGAGTGGTTAAAAGGCCTCGACCAATGGCGTTCTGATGTGCAGGCTGGTATTGCAGAATACGAAAAGCTCGACCTTAATCAGCGTGAAACACAGTCTTTTAACGTTTTTAAAGAAACTTGGAATCAATACATCAAGGAAACGAAGACTTACAACGCACTGCTAAGCCAAGGTGATGCTGAAAGTGCAAATGATGTGATTTTATCGAGTTTCGATACCTACTCAAAAGCGTTGAGCAGCTTGGATGATACCCTCGCGTTGAACGATGAGTTGGTGAATTTGATTGGCGAAGAAGTACAAAATGAAGCGGCATTTACACAATACAGCGCTGCTGTTGGGGCGCTTGTCGTCGCATTGGTCATGGTAATGTCTGCCATGTTGCTTTCTCGAGTCATTTGCGGGCCTGTTGATCGAGCATTGGAATTCGCTTCTAAAATCGCCAAGGGTCAATTGAATAATCAAATCGACGAAAGTGAATTGAGCAAAGACGAGTTAGGAACGTTGCTCAAAGAGCTTGTCGGTATGCAAACAAACTTACATTCGCTGGTTTCTGAGATTAATGACTCAACGATTCAGCTAACGGCAGCAGTAGAGGAAGTGAGTGCTATTTCTTCTCAGACCGCTTCTGGTATGCAAAATCAACAAATTGAACTTAGCTCGGTGGCTTCTGCGATGACAGAAATGCAAGCTGCTGTAAGTGAAGTGGCACAAAATACCGAAGTTGGCGCGACCTCCGCTTACTCGGCAACGGAAGTGGCAAAGCAAGGAACGGCGACGTTACAACAAACTATCGCAGTAATTGAGCGTGTATCACATACGATCCAAGAGTCAGATGAACTGGCACGTGAGCTTGAATCTAGCTCAAACAATATCAATGTGGTCGTAGATGTGATCCGAGGGATTGCGGAGCAAACAAACTTGTTAGCACTGAACGCCGCAATTGAAGCCGCTCGGGCTGGTGAACAAGGACGTGGGTTTGCTGTTGTGGCAGATGAGGTTCGTTCTCTGGCGCAACGCACTCAAGACTCCACTTCACAAATTGTGGAAATTGTTAATCAACTACAAGAGAGCAGCAGCAAAATAGGGCATTCAAGCCGTGATTGTCAGGAGGGGATTTCTCAGTGTGTTGAGCAAGTCAATGACGCTGATAGCCAGATAAAAGAAATTGAACATTCTGTCGATAACATAGCGCAAATGAGCACACAAATCGCAACGGCGTGCAGCGAGCAGAATTCTGTATCCGAAGAACTGAATCGAAGTGTGGAGCATATTAATAGTGCTTCAACAGAGATGGCTGAGGGAGCTTCGCAAACGGCTGTAGCTTGCCAGCAGATCAGTAGCCTAGCGCACAACTTGAAAACTCGAATGGGTTCATTCCAGCTCTAGTTGTTGTGTTTCAGCTTTATTCCTAACCTCATTGCTACAAAAAATAAGCCGGACGAAATGTCCGGCTTATTTATTCTCTGTCTATATAAATAAGTTCAGAGCATGCTCAATCTTGGGAGAATATGCTCGCTAGGCTGGAATACCACTATGGAACTTAAAATCTGTATCTGGCGTAGAAATTAAATCCGCCTCAACTCGACCAAAATAGGCTATGTGTTCGCTGATGTCTTTGCCCGCGATTTGCTCTGCCAATACAAGATAATCTTGATAGTGGCGTGCTTCTGAGCGCAGTAAAGAAACGTAGAATTTTGCGATATCGTCATCCATATGTGGTGCTAGTTTGGCAAAACGCTCACAAGATCGGGCTTCGATGTACGCACCAATGATGAGCTTATCGATCAGCGTTTCCGGTTCATGAGTCTTCATATGCGAAATGAGCCCTTTAGCATAGCGACTTGCTGGAATATTTTTATACTCAATTCCACGACTTTCCATGATCTCTAAAACCTGATAAAAGTGGTGTAACTCCTCTTTAATCAAAAGCACCATTTTATCGATCAAATCTTGGCTGTAAGGTGAGTTGGACTTAGCCATGATCGCTTTGGAAATATAGCTCTTACCTTTTAACGTTTCTAGTGAGCCTACATTGCGATAAGCAAAATCTTCATAGGGTTTAAACCAGTCAAGCAGAGCATGTGAACTGGATTGGTCAACGGCATACTTACGAATTAAAAACATCGCAGATTGGCCAGCTTTTAGCTCACACAGTAGGTGGTCTAATAAAATGGTTTGAAGGTTTTCTGGTTTCTTTGCTTCCTCTACCCATTCATCAGGTGTGCTGCATTGCAGAAATTGGTTAATGGGAGCAAGAAGATCTTGATAGGCGTCTAGATTCATCATTTTAGTTTTAGTACTTCACATTCTAATTGGGCATATCCGCTATCTTACGGATAGAAAAAAGGCTGCGATTGCAGCCTTTACTGACCTTAAGTGAATGTTACCACTTTTTCTTCTCGCCGAAGAGTGCTTCCATGTCATTGTCGCGCTCTTTATCGGCGATCTGCTGCATTTCAGCATCACTTTTATCTTGGCGTTTTTTATCTAGGTCGCCCAGCATGTCTTCAAGCTTCTGTTTCGCTTGAATCGAGTAGGGATCGCTCTTTGTACTCAATGCATCGATACCTTTGCGTAGCAGTTGAAGTGCTGTGCCAGGTTGACCTCGAGCAATAGAGTCGTTTGCTCTTTTGATGACGTTTTCGATGTTGATACGAATCTGCATCGTTTCTAAACGCGCATTTTCAGCGACATAAGTCTGGGTGTCGATACGGCCTTTATTGTGTTCGTTACGGATAGTATCGCGAAGGCGCTTCACCAACTTAAGCATGACGATGGCTTGTTTATCACTGCTCGGCATTTTGAACGTGGTACTCTCGCCAGTGGGACCATTCTCTTTCAGTTGCTCAATCTGTTGCTTCATGTTTTCGATACGTTGAGCAAGTTGCTTATTCTTCGGGTCAAGCTCATGCATGCTTTCTAGCGCGTCAAGAATACGATTGTTTAGACACAGCAACAGCTCCTTGCTAAAAGGGATATGGTGCGCATGACCAATCAACTCTTCAGTGCCATCAATCAAGGCAACATAGCGTGCGGACTCCTGTCTTTTCGCAGTCTCTACCTTGACCTTATACTGCAACATAATGTTATAGCCTAGGATCAACACCAGTAGGATGGCTACCAAAGCGATTATTAAACCAATATTCATATCTTTGCGTCTGCTTTACTTTTCTACGGCTAGCGTTAAAGAATACATGAATCTTATCTTACTCGGCACCCTATTTGTTTGATTATTTTGTCTCTCCCACGTTTTAGCTACTGATAGAAGTCACATCATAGAAATTCAGTCATTTATTGGCTCAACTTTGTGCATATTGTTTCTATGTTGAGGATTATCAGTATGTGATTGAGGTATAAGTTAGAAATTACTGTTCATTTCGATTTGAACGCGTTATAACTAATTATTATATCGCTCGTCCGAGTGGCCAATAAATTCTCTCATGAACAAGTAAGGGATTACGATGAAACTGCAGCAGCTGAAGTATATTGTTGAGGTTGTAAACCATAATCTGAATGTATCCGCGACGGCAGAAAGCTTGTATACCTCTCAGCCAGGTATCAGTAAACAGGTTCGGTTGCTGGAAGATGAGTTAGGCATTCAGATTTTTGAACGTAGCGGTAAGCACTTAACACAGGTGACACCTGCTGGTGAAGAAATTGTACGTATCTCTCAAGAAATTCTCGCTCGTGTAGAAAGTATCAAAGCTGTAGCAGGGGAGCACACCCACCCAGAAATGGGGACGCTGAATATCACCACGACACATACGCAAGCGCGTTATGCTTTGCCGGATGTCATCAAAGGTTTCACTTCTCGCTACCCAAAAGTGTCATTACACATGCATCAAGGTACGCCGTCACAAATGTCTGAGGCAATTGCTAAAGGTACGGCGAACTTTGCGATTGCGACAGAAGCGCTTCACTTATATCAAGATGCCATCATGCTGCCTTGTTATCACTGGAACCGTTCAATTGTCGTGCCTAAAGATCATCCATTAGCGAAGAAAGATAAGGTAACGATCAGCGATCTTGCCGCTTATCCATTGGTCACTTATGTGTTTGGTTTTACGGGCCGTTCAGAGTTAGATACCGCATTTAATCGTGAAGGTTTAACCCCGAGAGTGGTGTTCACTGCAACTGATGCGGACGTTATTAAAACGTATGTTCGCATGGGTATTGGTGTTGGTGTGATTGCGAGCATGGCTGTGGATGAAGAGCAGGACAGCGATTTAGTCGCAATAGATGCGAGCCATTTATTCGGGGCTAGTACGACAAGTATTGGCTTCCGTCGCGGCACATTCCTGCGCTCATACATGTTCGATTTTATGGAACGCTTTGCTCCTCATTTAACTCGCCCAGTGGTAGAGCAGGCGATTTCGTTGAAATCTAATGCAGAAATCGAAGAGATGTTTAAAGACATCGAGCTCCCGGTGAGATAACACTTCATTGATGTTTCGATTCCCTCTACAATGCGCTCGTTGTAGGGGGAGTTATGAAAACGCAATTTCAATTTATTAATGACTGCTTATTGGAAAACGAATCGCTATGGCGGTTTGAACCATTTAAAAGTAGCATTCACACCGCATTACCTTGGCAAGAGCAACACCCTCAGTTGTGCCAGTGGTTAGTGTCTCTTTCTCCCTCTCAAATCGAAGAGTATAAAGCGGAACCTGAACTCGCCTTAAAAGCGATAAGCGCGTTCGTGCCTCAACTCGAACAACTCGCTTATCACACGCGTTTAGAGTCTTTAACCTTAAATGGTTTGGCACTCGCTCGTGGTTTAGAAAACGGCATTCCCGGACGTAAGCTGGAGCAAATCAGCTCGATGGGTGAAGCTGCAATTCAACAACACTGTGGCGAAGAATGGTTAGAGTGGTGTTCAGGGAAAGGTTATTTAGGACGAATCCTGGCAACACAAACCGATCAGCCTGTGACCAGTTTCGAATATCAACAAGTACTGTGTGATTCGGGGCAACAAGCTGCGAATGAACACCATTGGAAAATGACGTTTATTCAAGGTGACGCGTTCGATAGCAAAGCAAAAGCGGTATTCAAGCCAACGCAACACGCGGTGGCACTGCATGCGTGTGGTGACCTCCATGTTCGTCTAATGCAGTACGGCAGTGAGAGTGGGATTGCTGCGATGACCATCTCACCTTGTTGTTATCACTTGATTCAGTCGGAACAATACCAGCCGATGTCGAAACCGGGGAGGGTTTCTTCTCTCTCATTGTCTAAGCAAGAACTGCGTATCCCGTTACAGCAAACGGTGACAGGGGGAGAGCGTGTACGTCGCCATCGTCAGCAGGAAATGGTGTTTCGTCTTGGCTTCGATTTGATTACTCGACGAGCGTTAGGCATGGCAGAGTACCAACCTGTCCCCAGTATTCGTAAGTCGCAATTAAGTGAAGGCTTTGAATCTTTGTGTCGCTGGGCGGCGGAGCAGAAAGGTATCGTTCTTTCTCAAGAAATCGATTTCGATCATTTTGAAAAGTTAAGCGAACAACGCTTCTGGCAAATGGAGAGAATGAGCTTAGTGCAACTGGTTTTTCAACGTCCATTGGAGATCTGGCTCGCATTGGACAAAGCACTTTATCTTGAAGAACGTGGTTATCGTGTTAGATTGTCAGAGTTTTGCCCTAAATCAGTTACACCTAGAAATATTTTAATTTGCGCATATAAGAATTAGTTATTTTTTATAGCTAAACGCTCTATATGAAAAAGCCCACTTATGCGTGGGCTTTTGTAAATAAAACGTGACAAATTGTGTTTTATTTTGTCATTAATTGAACATAGCGATAGCTTGAGTTGGTTCAATGTATTCCAAGTCAAAGCTTTCTGCTACTTCTTTACATGTTACTTTTCCGTGAATAACGTTTAGACCTTCAAGGAAGCCTTTGTCTTCTAGAAGTGCCTCACGGTAGCCTTTGTTTGCGAGTTTCACAATGTAAGGGAGTGTTGCATTGTTCAATGCGAAAGTTGAAGTACGTGCAACCGCACCAGGCATATTTGCTACGCAGTAGTGAACCACTTCATCAACGATGTAAGTTGGATCTGCGTGGGTTGTTGCGTGAGATGTCTCGAAACAGCCACCTTGGTCAATAGCCACGTCAACCACTGCCGCACCCGGTTTCATCTTAGCAATGTGCTCTTTTGTTACCAGCTTAGGCGCAGCTGCTCCAGGAATTAGAACGGCACCGATAACAAGGTCAGCTTCTAGAACATGCTTCTCGATAGCGTCTTCAGTAGAATAAACCACTTTAGCGCGACCTTGGAACTCTTCGTCAAGCTTACGAAGTGTATCTACGTTGCGGTCTAGAATGGTTACGTCAGCGCGAAGACCAACAGCCATGCGGGCTGCGTTTGCACCAACAACACCACCACCAACGATGACGACTTTCGCTGGCTCAACACCAGGAACGCCACCTAGAAGTAAACCACGACCCCCGTGTGATTTTTCTAGAGTTTGGGCTCCAGCTTGGATAGACATACGACCTGCCACTTCTGACATTGGTGCTAACAGTGGCAAACGACCCATATTATCTGTTACAGTCTCATAGGCTATACAGACAGCTTTGCTCTTGATTAGCTCATCAGTTTGTGGAAAATCTGGTGCTAGGTGTAAATAAGTAAATAAAATTTGCCCTTCGCGGAGCATTGCTCTCTCTACTGCTTGGGGTTCTTTTACTTTTACAATCATGTCTGCTTGCGCGAATACGTCTGCAGCATGAGGGAGAATGGATGCGCCGACAGCGATGTAATCATCGTCTGAAAAACCAATGCCGGCACCTGCATTGGTCTCAACTAAAACTTGGTGACCATGTGAGATGAGTTCTCTCACGCTTGCTGGGATCATACCAACACGATATTCGTGGTTCTTGATTTCCTTAGGTACGCCAATGATCATCCTGTATCCTCTTTCTATAATGGTTGTATTAACTGTTTGTAGGGTGTTATTGTCGAATTAATAACTAGTATAGTTATAGATTTGTAAAATTTGGCACCAAATATTAAAAAGTTGTAGTATATTTTTTTGCAAGGAAGTAATAAGGTGGAATAAAAAATGGCAGACAACTATAAAAAGCCGTCCAAGGAACTAGACCGTATCGACCGCAACATTCTTAATGAACTGCAGAAAGACGGTCGTATTTCAAACGTTGAGCTTTCAAAACGTGTGGGACTTTCTCCAACGCCATGTTTGGAGCGTGTACGTCGCTTAGAGCGTCAGGGTTACATCACAGGATACACTGCATTATTGAATCCGCAGTTCCTGGATGCGTCACTATTAGTATTCGTTGAGATTACACTAAACCGTGGTGCGCCGGATGTATTTGAGCAGTTTAACTCAGCTGTTCAAAAGCTAGACGACATACAAGAGTGTCATCTTGTATCAGGTGACTTTGACTATCTTCTTAAAACCCGTGTATCAGATATGGGGGCTTACCGCCGACTATTGGGCGATACGTTACTACGCCTACCTGGCGTAAATGACACTCGCACATACGTTGTAATGGAAGAAGTGAAACAATCTAACCAGCTTGTGATCAAAACTCGTTAATTTCTTGCAAAGAAAGCGGTATATGCTTCCGCTTTCGCCAGAGAGTAATTGGGTTTTTCTCTTTGATATGGTTAAATCAATTTACCGAGCGGCTTGATGCCGCTCGGAATGTTTTGCAATTTCCTATTTCATTTCCATATTCAAGTTGATTTATGTTCAAAGAGAACGCAAAGAAAGTCGAAACCATTATCAAAACCAGTGAAGAGCCCCAGTCTTCACGCTTAAATGGCTTCCAACGCTTAAAAGAGTGCTGCTTTATCGTTGGCGTTCTTAGCTCGGTATTGCTTGCGGTTGCACTATTTACCTTCAGTCCGGCCGATCCTTCCTGGTCCCAAACCGCATGGGGAGGGGAGATCGACAATGCTGGTGGCCTTTTCGGCGCTTGGCTTGCGGACACACTATTCTTCACATTTGGCTCTCTCGCTTATCCCATCCCTTTCTTGCTAGCTGCGGCTGCATGGGTGATTTGCCGTAAACGAGGAGAAGATGAGCCAATTGATTTCATGTTATGGGGTACGAGGTTACTCGGCCTTGTCGTCCTTATAATGACTAGCTGTGGTCTAGCCGATATTAATTTTGATGATATTTGGTATTTCTCGTCCGGTGGTGTCGTCGGGGACGTGTTGTCTAGCCTAGCTTTACCTACATTGAATGTACTTGGCACGACATTGGTACTGCTGTTCTTATGGGGAGCGGGTTTTACTCTCTTTACTGGCATCTCATGGCTTAATATTGTGGAGTGGCTTGGTGATCGTGCATTAGCGCTAATTGCGGCGCTTGCAAATAAGATAAGAGGCTCTGAGCAAGAAGTTTTAGAACCTCAGTTAGATGAGTTCGTGGAAGATAAAGTCTCTACGCCTAGACATAACGTAGACCATGACATTGATGATGAACCGCTTCCTCATTTAACGGCGTTCGATGTCGATGAGCCGAAAGAATCGGCGCCTGCGCATGAGTATCCTATTTATATGCCGCAAGCTAAACCTGAGAAACCAGCGGAACAAATGATGGTGGAACCGACGCCACCACAACACAAGGCTACGGTTAATGCTGCGCCAGTTTAT
The DNA here is from genome assembly GCF_002105475.1 of Vibrio sp. ArtGut-C1. Lineage (NCBI taxonomy): Bacteria > Pseudomonadati > Pseudomonadota > Gammaproteobacteria > Vibrionales > Vibrionaceae > Vibrio > Vibrio sp. ArtGut-C1. The sequence continues at coordinate 142,434 of NZ_NCTH01000011.1, forward strand.
GCTCAACCTGAGCACCAAACGCAACCTGTCCATGCGGTGAATACTGATAACGTTGATCCGCTTCTTGAGCGTACCAAGCAGCTGAATGTCACGATAGAAGAGCTTGAAGCTGCAGCGCAACAAGCAGATGACTGGGGAACTGAAGAACAGGTAGCCCCATCATTTGCAGACACTTACTCTTCCTATGTAGAGCAACATACAGCTACAGAAGAACCGAACAGTGTTGAACCAGATTATGCGGAGTACGAACAATTTGAAGCAGAGCAAGTACAGCAGCCAAGTATTGAGCATCCTGTGCATGAAGAGCCTGTAATTGATTCCGCTGCGCTAGATAGCATCACGGAGCAAACAGAATCGAGTCAACACATTGAACCTACGATCTCTGATTTTGACGTGTTAGACGATGAAGACGAAGTGGAGTCACAGTCTATACAACAAGTACAGCCAGCTCCAACAACACCTCATCAGCAAGTGGCAACACCTTCAACAACATTTGAACCTGCACTTCAAAAAGCGGAGGTTGAAGAGGTTCAAGACGGCGACGAAGATGTAGCGGCATTCCAAGACATGGTTTCTAGTGCGCAAGCCAAAGTAGCAGCGACACAGAACCCATTTTTGGTACAGAAAGAAGAAAACTTGCCTGTTCCAGAAGAACCACTTCCAACGCTCGAGTTGCTTTACCATCCAGAAAAACGCGAAAACTTTATCGACCGAGATGCGCTAGAGCAGGTCGCTCGATTGGTTGAGAGCAAGCTAGCGGACTACAAAATCAAAGCCGACGTGGTGGGGATTTATCCTGGTCCAGTGATCACTCGTTTTGAGCTTGATTTGGCGCCGGGGGTAAAAGTAAGCCGTATTTCTGGTCTTTCAACTGACTTAGCGCGTGCATTGTCTGCAATGGCTGTACGTGTTGTAGAAGTAATCCCTGGCAAGCCTTACATCGGTTTGGAACTGCCAAACATGAGCCGTCAGACGGTCTATTTATCTGATGTAATCAGTAGTCCTCAGTTTGAGCAAGCAACGTCACCCACAACGGTTGTGTTAGGTCAAGACATTGCGGGCGAAGCTGTTGTGGCCGATCTCGCGAAGATGCCTCACGTGCTAGTAGCAGGTACAACAGGTTCTGGTAAGTCGGTGGGTGTGAACGTGATGATTTTGAGCATGCTGTATAAAGCTGGCCCAGAAGATGTACGCTTCATCATGATTGATCCGAAAATGCTAGAGCTTTCTATTTACGAAGGTATCCCTCATCTTCTTTCTGAAGTTGTGACTGATATGAAAGACGCATCAAACGCTCTACGTTGGTGTGTGGGTGAGATGGAACGTCGTTATAAATTGATGTCGGCATTGGGCGTTCGTAATGTGAAAGGCTTTAACGAGAAGTTGAAGATGGCGGCAGAAGCGGGTCACCCAATTCATGATCCATTCTGGCAAGAAGGCGACAGTATGGATACGGAACCGCCATTGTTAGAAAAACTGCCTTACATCGTTGTTGTTGTCGATGAATTTGCTGACCTGATGATGGTGGTGGGTAAGAAGGTAGAAGAACTGATTGCACGCTTGGCACAAAAGGCGCGTGCGGCAGGTATTCATTTAATTCTTGCGACTCAGCGTCCATCGGTGGATGTTATCACGGGTCTGATTAAAGCGAATATTCCAACTCGTGTTGCGTTTACGGTATCGACTAAAACAGACTCCCGTACGATTCTAGACCAAGGTGGTGCAGAATCACTGCTTGGTATGGGTGATATGTTGTATCTACCGCCGGGCTCAAGTCATACAACTCGTGTCCACGGTGCATTTGCATCAGATGATGATGTTCATGCTGTTGTAAACAACTGGAAAGCGCGTGGTAAACCGAACTACATTGAAGAGATCATCAGCGGAGATCAAAGTCCAGAAAGCTTATTGCCAGGTGAGCAAATGGAAGCGGATGAAGATGTGGATCCACTCTTCGATCAAGTCGTTGAGCACGTAGTTCAGTCACGTCGAGGCTCTGTTTCTGGCGTACAGCGTCGATTTAAGATCGGTTACAACCGTGCCGCCCGTATTGTTGAGCAACTCGAAGCGCAAGGTATCGTGAGTGCACCGGGTCACAACGGTAACCGCGAAGTTTTAGCTCCTGCGCCGCCAAAAGATTAATGAACTTGTTTTACTCACTTCAGTCCAACTGAGGTGAGTAACTTTAGGTCTTTGACCCTCTGATAGGTATCTGAATGAAAAAACGATTTTCAGCGAAATTTTTCTCAGCGCTAGTTTTAAGTGTTTCTTTCTTCTCAGCTGCGAATGCAGCATCTCCAAAAGATGAACTCAATAAACGTCTCGCAATGAACGAGGGTTTCAGTGCCGATTTCTCCCAACAAGTGATCAGCCCTGAAGGTGAAACGGTAATGGAAGGTGAGGGCACGGTTGAAATCGCTCGTCCAAGTTTGTTCCGTTGGAGTACGACTTTCCCAGATGAAAACCTTTTAATATCTGACGGTAAGACGTTGTGGTATTACAGCCCATTCATTGAACAAGTAAGCATTTACTGGCAAGAGCAAGCGACCGAGCAAACACCATTTGTGCTGTTAACTCGCAATAGAGCAAGCGATTGGGATAACTATAAGATTTCTCAGAAAGGTAATGAGTTTACGCTCATTCCAACGGCAATTGACTCTACTCAAGGCCAATTCCAAATTAATATTGATACAAAAGGCGTAGTGAAAGGCTTTAACGTCATTGAGCAAGATGGTCAGAAAGGGCTGTTTACTTTTAGTAATGTTAAGCTTGGTAAACCAAAGGTAGACAGATTTACATTCACAATTCCAGATGGCGTGGAAGTGGATGACCAAAGGAATTAATTGGTAGTGAGTAATTACACGTTAGATTTCTCAGGGGACGAAGATTTTCGTCCCCTTGCTGCTCGTATGAGACCACAAACAATCGAACAGTATATTGGGCAGCAGCATATTTTAGGTCCGGGTAAACCCCTACGCCGAGCGCTAGAGGCTGGACACATTCACTCGATGATTTTATGGGGACCACCAGGCACAGGCAAAACGACATTAGCGGAAGTGGCAGCAAACTATGCCAACGCCGAAGTTGAGCGTGTATCTGCGGTGACGTCTGGCGTTAAAGAGATCCGTGCTGCGATCGACAAAGCGCGTGAGAACAAAATGGCAGGTCGCCGCACTATCTTATTCGTGGATGAGGTGCATCGCTTTAACAAATCGCAGCAAGATGCGTTTTTACCGCATATTGAAGACGGTACGGTTACGTTTATCGGTGCGACCACAGAGAACCCTTCGTTTGAGTTAAACAACGCATTACTCTCGCGTGCTCGCGTTTATAAGTTGACTTCTCTTGGCCAGAGCGAAATATCGCTGGCGCTTGATCAAGCGATTAACGACAAAGATCGCGGCTTGGGGAATATACCAGCACATTTCGCCGATAACGTACTAGATCGCCTAGCAGAGCTAGTTAACGGTGATGCTCGCATGTCTCTCAACTACCTTGAGCTGCTATACGATATGGCAGAAGACAATGCGCAGGGTGAAAAAGAAATCACGCTTAAGTTGCTTGCGGAAGTGGCGGGAGAAAAGGTCTCTCGCTTTGATAACAAAGGTGATATCTGGTACGACTTAATCTCTGCGGTTCACAAATCCATTCGTGGTTCAAATCCAGACGCCGCTTTGTATTGGGCTGCACGTATGATCGCTGCAGGTTGTGATCCGCTCTACATCGCTCGCCGATTACTTGCGATAGCATCGGAAGATGTCGGCAATGCGGACCCTAGAGCCATGCAAGTTGCACTCTCCGCGTGGGACTGTTTTACACGCGTTGGTCCAGCAGAAGGTGAACGCGCGATTGCGCAGGCGATCGTTTACTTAGCGTGCGCGCCAAAAAGTAATGCGGTGTACGTGGCATGGAAACAAGCGCTCACAGATGCTCATAACTTACCTGAATATGAAGTGCCTCATCACCTTCGAAATGCACCTACCAGTTTGATGAAAGACATGGGTTATGGAGCAGAGTATCGTTATGCTCACGATGAGCCGGGTGCCTATGCAGCCGGTGAGCAATATTTGCCACCAGAAATGGCGGATCGTAAGTATTATCAGCCAACAAATCGCGGTCTAGAAACCAAAATCGGCGAAAAGTTAGATTACTTGGCTAAATTAGACGCAAATAGCCAACAAAAGCGCTATGAAAAGTAGGCGTTTTTGGATACATTTGTTCAGTAAATTTTTTTAACGCGTACGCTTGGAAAGTGCGCGTGATTTCACAACAAAAAGCATAGGATTAACAATGCTGGATTCTAAATTACTTCGTACAGAGCTGGATGAAACAGCTGCTAAACTGGCGCGTCGTGGCTTTAAGCTAGACGTAGAGACTATTCGTAAACTTGAAGAACAACGTAAGTCCATTCAAGTAGAAGTAGAAAATTTACAATCCACGCGTAACTCCATCTCCAAGCAAATCGGCCAAAAAATGGCAGCTGGCGACAAAGAAGGCGCAGAAGAGATCAAGAAGCAAATCGGTACTCTAGGTAGCGATCTTGATGCGAAGAAAGTTGAACTTGAGCAAGTAATGGCTCAACTAGACGAATTCACGCTTTCTGTACCAAACATCCCTGCTGATGAAGTGCCAGATGGTAAAGATGAAAACGACAACGTCGAAATCTCTCGTTGGGGTGAGCCTAAGACTTACGACTTCGAACTAAAAGACCATGTTGACCTAGGTGAAATGGGTGGCGGTCTAGACTTCGCAAGTGCAGTTAAGATCACTGGCGCACGTTTCATCGTGATGAAAGGCCAATTTGCTCGTCTACACCGTGCAATCGCTCAGTTCATGCTAGATCTTCACACAGAAGAACATGGCTACACTGAAATGTACGTACCTTACCTAGTAAACTCTGACAGCCTATTCGGTACTGGTCAGCTTCCTAAGTTCGGTAAAGACCTTTTCCACACAGAGCCTCTAGCGGAAAAAGTAAACGACGAAGAGCCACGTAAACTGTCTCTAATCCCTACGGCAGAAGTACCTGTAACAAACCTAGTTCGTGACACGATTTCTGACGAAGCGGATCTACCAATCAAGATGACAGCTCACACGCCGTGTTTCCGTTCAGAAGCGGGTTCATACGGTCGTGATACTCGTGGTTTGATTCGTATGCACCAGTTCGACAAAGTTGAGCTAGTACAAATCACGAAGCCAGAAGATTCAATGAATGCGCTAGAAGAGCTAACAGGTCACGCTGAGAAAGTTCTACAACTTCTAGAGCTTCCTTACCGTAAAGTGGTTCTTTGTACAGGTGACATGGGCTTCGGCGCTCGTAAAACTTACGACCTAGAAGTTTGGGTTCCTGCTCAAGAAACTTACCGTGAAATCTCTTCATGTTCTAACATGTGGGACTTCCAAGCTCGTCGTATGCAAGCGCGTTTCCGTCGTAAAGGCGAGAAGAAACCTGAGCTTGTACACACGCTAAACGGTTCTGGTCTAGCAGTTGGTCGTACCATGGTTGCTATCCTAGAAAACAACCAAGAAGCAGACGGTCGCATTGCAATCCCTGCAGTACTTCAGAAGTACATGGGCGGCGCAACGCACATCGGTTAGTGCATTAGCCACTAGAACACCAAAACCCAGCCATAGTGCTGGGTTTTTTGTTATTTGCGTCGAGTGAAAATACGTTGTTATGTAATTAGCACACGCAATAGTGAAGAGCTCGCCCAGAATCTGGCAGTACGAGACAAATGATATTTTTCTAAACGGTTTTTCACGTGACAAGCTAATGGCATCATTTGCCCTTGTTGTTAAACGTTATGCCAGTAAATCATCTTTCATTGCTTGTTATTTTTGCGCTTACTTTGCTCGTTAGTAAGAGTGTTATCGCAAGTGAACTTATTCAGCCTCAATACTTAGATAGTGAGCGAACCGATCGCTTTTTCGCGCGCGAAATAGCGCAACCTTCCAAAGAAAATATGCAACTTCGTAACTCACTCGATTGGGGCTATGAACTTGAATTGAAACGTGCATCTGATGAAGAAAAACTAGTATCTAATTGCCAAGACTTAGCTACGGCAAACTCTACGGGCTTTACTGCGGCAAAAGCCTATGAATACGGCGCGTTTAAAGCATATTTAACTCAGTGCCAAACATGGAGTGAGATGGCAAAGTTAGCTGCCTCTAAGCGCTCATTTATATCAGACTTTAAGTTAGACGATACCTTTCCTAATTTCGCTCCAAGTGCACTTGCTTTTGTTATTTCTGACGAAAGTGCAGAGAAAGCAACGACACTATCAACGTGGGATGAAGCAGACCATATCCAAAGAACTCAGGTCATCAGTGAAGTCAGAGCAGAGTATTACGATTCGACTGATGGCTTTCAGGTTATTACCGTTACCGCAAAAGGTGATTACAACGCTGACGGCATCGAGGATATCGTTATTGAGAAAGAGAATAGTGTACTCAGTGGCTCGTATTCATCTTCACACGGATATGTATTAACCCGTATGTCTGAACAAGCGCTATTTACAGTGTTGGCTGAATGGTAATGAAACGATTGGCAGTCACTTTGGGTTTAAGTGTTGCGATGATGAGCACGTTTGCTGTTGCTAACACCTCGCCCAGAAAAGTCTTTGAATGCTCAGTGAACCAAACTATGAACTTTAGTATTTTTATAGAGCAAGGCAAAGGTGGGATTATCTTTAATGAGTCCATTGAGAATCAAAGCTCTGTTTTACAGCGGATAAAACCTCAAGATTATCGTGTTGAACATTATCATCGAGCGTTGGTAGATGAGAAGTCTTTGGAATTTAGTATTGGTGAGCGCGTCATATTAGTCAGTGAGTACTTTAGCGAGGAGTTTGGTGAGGTAGAGAAGATACTCAGTGTTACTTTGAGAGAGCCTGAGCAAACGCAGTACTTTGAATGTGAGGAAGGGAGTATGAGTAACCTTGCATTGCTTTTCCATGAGAGTGCCGAATAATCGATTGCAGAGTAATTATTACCAAAGCGTAATAGTGTTTTCGAATTTACCCTAATTATCTTATTATTTGTAATCGATATAATCATCCACCTTACCACGGTAAGTAGATTTTCTCACTCAAGTAACGAGGAGGGCTTATGGCCGTAGGGTGGGCAAACGACGATAGCGTCAGCCAACAAATTCAAAACACAATAGACGACGAAATTTCCCGTGTTCGTGGCAGTATCACAAAGGGTGAGAGCGCCTATTACCCTATTACTGCGATGAGTGTGGTGATGAGATTCCGGAAGCGCGTCGTCTTGCAATGAAAGGCGTTCGTTTGTGTATCGAATGTCAGTCAACTATCGAATTGGTCTCTCAACGCCAAGTATTATTTAATCGACGAGCGAGTAAAGACAGTCAACTTCGATAGCTTTACTGCTCTAATAAATAACGAGACGGTTTGAGTATCATACTCAAACCGTTTTCATGTTGAATTGAACTATGAAGCGAAGCAGTCTTTGCGTTGTAACGCAGCATCAATAGCATTCACTAACTTTTCAATATCTTCCGGCTTGCTGATGAACGGCGGCATCATATAAATCAGTTTGCCAAATGGACGAATCCAAACACCGTGCTCAACAAAGAGAGCCTGGATGGTTTCCATATTCACAGGGCGATGCGTCTCCACTACGCCAATAGCACCCAACCAACGGGTGTTTTTCACCAAGTCGTATTCTTCAAGTTTTGGTAGTAACTCAGAAAACAGCGTTTCAATTTGTTGGGTTTGTTGCTTCCAATCACCTTGCTCGATCAATTCCAAACTTGCAGTAGCTACAGCACAAGCGAGTGGATTCCCCATAAAGGTTGGACCGTGCATAAAACAACCAGCATCACCACCACAAACAGTGTCTGCTACGTGTTTGCTCGCGAGGGTCGCAGAGAGGGTCATGTAGCCGCCTGTGAGTGCTTTCCCGACACACAAAATGTCTGGTTGAATATCTGCATGTTCGCAGGCAAACAATTTGCCTGTGCGTCCAAAACCGGTAGCGATCTCATCTGCAATCAATAACAAACCGTATTTGTCGCAAAGTCTACGCACGCCTTTGAGAAATTCTGGATGGTAGATGCGCATGCCACCTGCGCCTTGAACGATAGGCTCTAGGATCACCGCAGCGAGTTCTTGATGATGTGTTTCAATCTTGTGCTCAAAGTCAGCAAGATCTTCAGATTTCCACTCATCCCAAAAGCCACAAGTTGGCGACTCCGCAAAGATATGCTCAGGCAGAAAGCCTTTGTAGAGAGAGTGCATGGAGTTATCAGGATCGGTTACCGACATGGCCGCAAAGGTGTCACCGTGATAACCGTGTCGTAAAGTAAGAAACTTCGGTCGGCGTTCACCTTTTGCATGCCAATATTGCAGTGCCATTTTTAAGCTGACTTCTACGGCAACGGAGCCTGAATCGGCAAGGAATACATGTTCAAGATTACTTGGCGCTAGGGGTAGCAACTTCTTACACAAACTGATTGCTGGCTGGTGGGTAATCCCGCCAAACATCACGTGAGAGACTTGATCGATTTGCTGGTGAGCCGCTTGATTTAAGTGCGGATGGTTATAGCCGTGGATCGTCGACCACCAAGAAGACATGCCATCGATAAGCTCAGTACCGTCTTCCAATTTAATGTGAACACCACTTGCTGATTCTACTGGGTAGCAGGTCAGAGGTGTTAATGTCGAAGTGTAAGGATGCCAGATATGCTGGCGGTCGAAGGCGAGATCCATGTGCGATTCCAATAACAAATGAGATTAAAAAACAAACAGATGTAAACTTTGTTGTTTTGTGTTGTGTTGACAGTTTATCGAGACTCAGTAGACTGTCAACACAACAACAAAAGTGACTAAAGGAATACACGTGGAAGTTCGTCATAACTGGACGCATGCTGAAGTGCGCGATCTCATGGAAAAACCATTCATGGATCTCCTATTCGAAGCGCAGCTTGTACATCGTCAATATCAACAAACCAACCATGTTCAAGTAAGCACGCTTCTGTCGATTAAGACAGGTGCTTGTCCAGAAGATTGTAAGTACTGTCCTCAGAGTGCTCGTTACACCACAGACATCGAAAAAGAGCGTCTGATGGAAGTAGAACGCGTACTCGATGCTGCGCAAAAAGCCCAAAATGCTGGTTCTACTCGATTCTGTATGGGTGCAGCATGGAAAAACCCGAAAGAGCGTGACATGCCGCATTTGACCGACATGATCAAAGGCGTGAAGGGCATGGGTTTAGAAACGTGTATGACATTGGGCATGTTGACGCCAGATCAAGCAAAGCAATTGGCAACCGCTGGTCTGGATTACTACAACCACAACCTAGATACCTCACCTGAGTTTTACGGCAACATCATTACCACACGTACTTACCAAGACCGTTTAGACACTTTGTCTCACGTTCGTGATGCTGGCATGAAGATCTGTTCCGGTGGCATCATCGGCATGGGTGAAAGTGCTAACGACCGAGCAGGTTTGTTGGTTGAATTGGCTAACTTGCCGGTACACCCTGAAAGCGTTCCAATCAACATGCTCGTGAAGGTAAAGGGCACACCATTGGAAGAAGTGGACGACGTTGAGCCGTTCGACTTTATTCGTCTGATTGCAATAGCACGAATCATGATGCCTCAATCAGCCGTTCGTTTATCCGCTGGCCGTGAAAACATGAACGAACAAATGCAAGCGCTGTGTTTTATGGCGGGTGCCAACTCCGTCTTTTATGGTTGCAAGCTTCTGACCACGCCAAACCCTTCAGAAGACAAAGACATGATGCTGTTCGACAAGCTCGGCATTAACAGCCAAGAGGTGTCTCAAAAACCTGATGAAATCGAAGAAAACGAGTTGCTGGATCGCGTCGTAGAGCGCGTTGCTGCTCGTCCGACAAAAGACGACCTTTTCTACGATGCCAGCGTTTAAATCTCGTATCGAGTCCGCCCTTGCTGAGCGTAAGACGCAAGGGTTGAATCGTTCTATGAATGTGGTGTTTGCTGGTAACCAGTCCGTTTTGGAACACGAAGGCAGACGCTACATCAACTTCTCAAGTAATGATTATTTAGGCTTGGCTAATGACCAAGCGCTTGTTCGTGCTTGGCAGCAAGGTTTAAGCGTATATGGTAGTGGCAGTGGAGCATCACCGATGGTGACTGGTTTTAGTGCCGCGCACAGCAATTTAGAAGCGGCACTAACCGAATGGCTGGGTTACGAAAGGGCAGTCCTGTTTGGCTCTGGATTCAGTGCTAACCAAGCTTTGTTATTCACCTTGCTAGAAAAATCAGACGTACTCATCCAAGACCGTTTGAACCATGCCTCGTTGATGGAAGCGGGGGCGTTGTCACCAGCTAAGATGAAGCGCTTCAAGCACAATGACATCGAACACCTGAAGTCGCTGATTAATAGCGAAGACAACCATCTAGTTGTGACTGAAGGGGTATTCAGCATGGACGGTGATTGTGCACCACTTGCTGATATCGCTGACGTCACCGGTAATCATGATGCATGGCTTGCTGTAGACGACGCTCATGGTATCGGTGTTCTAGGGGAATCTGGCGGTGGCTCATGTGAATTAGCGGCGGTTAAGCCTGAGATACTGATCGTTACTTTCGGCAAAGCGTTTGGTATGTCTGGCGCGGCTATTTTATGTGACCACGCAACGGGAGATTTTTTAACTCAGTTTGCTCGTCACCATGTGTATTCCACGGCGATGCCTCCGGCACAAGCCTATGCGCTCACGCATGCTGTCTCGATGGTTCAAGAGCAGCCTTGGCGACGTGAAAAGCTCACAGAGTTAAGTGAAGTGTATCGAGATAGCCTCAGCGACGTTGAGGGCTTTGTTGAGACTCAAACTTCGATTAAGCCGTTTGTGATTGGTGAATCTGATTTGGCTTTGCGAGTAGCAGGTGCTTGTCGCCAAAACGGTATTTGGGTTACTGCTATTCGTCCTCCAACAGTTCCGAAAGGGACGTCTCGTCTGCGAATCACACTCACTGCTAATCACACTAACGAACAAGTTAAAACGCTTTCAATGGCATTGAAGCAAGCATTAGGAACGCAGTAATGGATAATGCAGAGCAAATGAAGTTGGATTGCTTACTGCCTAATAAACAAGCGATCGCCGCTTCCTTTAGTAAAGCAGCTAACACGTACGACAAACATGCCGCTTTCCAGCGTGATGTCGGCCATCGCTTACTAGACAAACTTCCGAATGACTTAACTCATAAACGTGTTTTGGATTTAGGATGTGGTACGGGCTATTTTTCTCAACTTCTTCAAGAGCGTGGCGCTGAAGTGTTTTGTGTGGACATCTCTCAAGAGATGCTAAGCAAAGCTATGGTGCGCTGTGGCAATGAACGAATGAATTATGTGCTAGCCGACGCAGAAAACTTGCCTTTCGACGATACAAGCTTCGACTACGTATTCTCTAGCTTGGCTTTGCAATGGTGTGCCGATTTAAGTTATCCCCTGAGAGAAGTTCGTCGTTTACTAAAAGCTAATGGGAAGGCGGCTTTTTCTACCCTAGCTGAAGGGTCACTGTGCGAGTTGCGAGCATCATGGAAAAAAATTGATGCATATCAACACGTCAATAACTTTCTGTCGCTCAATCAGGTAAAAATTGCGTTAGCGCAATCTCGATGTGACAACCATCAACTAGACTTGACCACCATCACAGTTTGGTACGACTCAGCATTTTCAGTTATGCGTGACCTCAAAGGTATAGGTGCAAATCACGTAAGCGGGCGCTCACATGGTTTAACCAGTCGAGAGACTTTGTTGCAAGTTGAGCATGAGTACCAAGCGTTTAAAAATGATCAAGGTCTTCTACCTGCAAGTTATCAGGTTTGTTTTGGAGTAATACATCTATGATTGATGCTTTTTTTATTGCTGGTACGGATACTGATGTAGGAAAAACGGTAGCGTCTAAAGCCATTTTGCAAGCGTTGGCAGCAAAAGGACTAAACACTATTGGTTATAAACCAGTGGCAGCAGGGAGTGATAAGACTGAAGCTGGATGGCGTAACTCTGACGCCTTACATTTACAAGCGACCGCGACACTCGATGTCGCTTATGATGATGTGAATCCATACGCTTTAGAGTTGCCTGCTTCTCCTCACATCGCGGCAAAACATGAACATGTCGAAATAAAATACGAACTCCTCAGTGAAAAGCTGGCTCAACACAAGCAGCAAGCTGATGTCGTTCTCGTTGAGGGCGCTGGTGGTTGGCGTGTGCCTGTGTCAGATACCGACTGTTTATCTACTTGGGTACAAGTAGAGCAGTTACCCGTGGTCTTGGTGGTTGGTATTAAATTAGGTTGTTTGAGCCATGCTTTACTCACGGCTGAGAGTATTAAAGCGGATGGCTTGAATCTTGTTGGTTGGGTGGCAAACCGAGTTAACCCTGGCACCGAGCACTATGCTGATATTATCGAGATGCTTGAAGCGCGTATCGGTGCGCCTAAGCTTGGCGAAATCCCATACATTCCAAGTGCTAAGCGCAAAGAGCTAGGCAAGTACATTAATATCGAGCCTTTGCTAAATACTGACTGATTGTGTTTAAAATACTAAAAAAACCAAAGGGCTGCGCAATGCAGCCCTTTTTTATTGGTGTAATCTATAACATCAGATTACTTATCTTGGCTAAGCCCCATCAATGCTTGCTGAGTTTCTGCAACACGCTGAGACATATGATGATCGGTTGAAATACCAAGTTGTTGCTTCGCCTCATCCTCTGAGATGCCTAGATGACAACGTAGTAAATCAATAGCCATTTGATAGTCGTTAGTTTCTACCATGGTTTTTCCCTCAATACATGGAAGTTTTGAGCTCACCTAATGTACCTTTTTAATGTACTTAGAGTGGCTCTGTTTTGTTCATCTCACCTGAATCTAGCATGTCCATGTCGCCGCACAATAAGACCAAAGTCTATAGCGGGGCTAACATACTGTTTTTGGTCTAGTAAAATATTTCTAGCTAAGTTGCCCAGAGGTGATAGATTTAACATCAAGGTCATCCATTGATAGATGAGGTGCGATTCAAAGTACTTTTCATTACGGAAAGGAATGAATATGAATGGAGGTAATGACTTTTATCAGAACGTGCCTAGAAATCGCTTGAACATAATCTTTCAGTCTCGAAAACAAATGTTGCAATTTATTGCTTAACCTTGTTTTTATCGCGGATAGACTATATCTATAACGCACGGAGCATGAAACTTAGCGGAATTGGCTTTTACAGCGATTACCACCTGTTCCTTATAACAATCCGTTTTAAAAAAACGATAAGCTTCCTCGGAGAAAAGTAATGAAGCGAATTATGTTATTCCTAGCAACTAACCTAGCTGTCGTGCTAGTGCTTAGTGTTGTTCTGAATATTGTTTACGCTACCACTGGAATGCAACCTGGCAGTCTTTCTGGTTTGCTAGTTATGGCCGCCATATTTGGTTTTGGTGGTGCACTTATTTCGTTGATGATGTCAAAGGGCATGGCACTGCGCTCGGTTGGCGGTATGGTCATTGAAAGTCCGCGTAACGAAACTGAGCATTGGTTAGTCGAAACTGTGGGTCGTCAAGCTCAGCAAGCGGGTATTGGTATGCCAACGGTGGCTATTTATGACTCACCAGATATCAATGCATTCGCGACGGGGGCAAAGCGAGATGACTCTCTTGTCGCGGTTTCCACTGGCCTTTTACACAATATGACTCGTGATGAAGCAGAAGCGGTACTGGCCCACGAAGTGAGCCATATTGCAAATGGTGACATGGTCACGATGACATTGATGCAAGGCGTTGTGAACACGTTTGTTATCTTCCTATCCCGTTTTATCGCCAATATTGTGGCATCGAACGATGATGAAGAAGGTCAAGGTACAAACATGATGGTTTACTTCGGTGTATCTATGGTGCTTGAGCTAGTGTTTGGTTTCTTGGCAAGCTTTATTACCATGTGGTACAGCCGTCATCGCGAATTCCATGCCGACGCAGGTGCTGCTCACTTAGTTGGTAAAGAGAAAATGATCGCGGCATTGGAACGTTTGAAGATGAGTCACGAATCTCAACTTGATGGCACAATGATGGCGTTCGGTATCAATGGCAAGCAGTCATTGACTGAACTACTGATGAGTCACCCTCCGCTAGATAAACGTATTGCAGCGTTACGTAGTCAGCAATACTAGTTGTAAAAACTGACAGCGCACACGAAAGTAATCGTTAATTTCCTGAAAAGGCTTGGTTTTGACCAAGCCTTTTTTTTGATCGATTGATCGCTTGCGAGATCCATCACGTATCTACCTACAGAAACAAAGTTATACAAAATAATTTTTGTACAACTTTTAAGGAATGAACTATCTTGTACGTATAATAATTTTGTACAACTTGGTGGGCATGTAGGAGTAAACACATGGACATACAGTCTGTTGGCAATATCTATCAAAAGCTGAATAAAGCGAACTTACATCTGCTTAAAGACGTATATCACCAAGATGTCGTCTTTGAAGATGCTGCTCATCGTTTAGAGGGGTGGCCTGCACTTTCAGATTACTTCACATCATTATATGCCAACGTCATAAGCTGTGACTTTGTTATCCACGAACATCAACAAGTCGGAGATACTGGCTTCCTAACGTGGACCATGGATCTTCAGCATCCCAAACTTCAAAAAGGTGCACCTATTCTCGTTAATGGTGTGTCGCATCTTAAATTCAGCGAAGGCCAAGTTATTTATCACCGAGATTACTTTGATCTCGGAGAAATGCTTTACGAAAACTTACCTTTACTTGGCTCCGTCGTAAAAACCATCAAGCAGAGGTTAGGACAATGAACAATACTATCTTAATCACTGGCGCTACCTCCGGAATAGGGAAGCAACTGGCTTTAGATTACGCGAACTCTGATTGGAGCGTTATTGCTTGTGGGCGAAACAAAGACGTTCTTGCTGAATTGGGGGCTGCTTCTTCTAATATCCATACATTGCAGTTTGACGTGACAAACCATGAACAAACTCAGCAGGCGCTGTCCAGTTTGCCTTTCACGCCGAGTACCTGGGTTTTTAATGCAGGGGATTGTGAGTATATGGACAACGGTGTGGTTGACGCGAAACTCATGGCGCGTGTGATGAATGTAAACGTCGTTGGTGTTGCCAACTGCGTAGAAGGTTGCCAACCACTCTTAGATAAAGGGCATCGCATCGTTATCGTGGGTTCTATTGCTTCAGAAGTTGCGTTGCCAAGGGCTGAAGCCTACGGCGCTTCTAAGGCTGCTGTGAGCTACTTTGCTCGCACATTAGCTGTTGATTTGAAGAAGAAGGGCATTCAAGTGGTGACCGTGTTCCCAGGCTTTGTGGAAACCCCGTTAACTGACAAAAATGACTTCGAAATGCCGATGATTATTTCTACGCAGCAAGCCTCGAACTCTATCAGAAAACAGTTGGCTGCCAACAAGACTCACATCTATTTCCCCGCGAGGTTTACCAGTATTTTACGTTTTATCTCGTTACTTCCATACAGTTGGCAAGCTCGCCTAACTGCTAAACTCGTGTCATAAGAAGGAATAAAAATGAAAACAGCAGGAAGAAAGAAGATAGCGATTGTGGGGACCGGAATTTCTGGCCTTACGTGTGGTTACTATCTATATAAAGAGCACGATGTCACCGTATTTGAAGCTAACGATTACATTGGCGGGCACACCGCGACGGTGGATGTAAAACTCGATGGTAAAGAATATGCGATTGATACGGGCTTTATCGTTTACAACGATCGCACTTATCCTAATTTCATCAAAATGATGAACGAGATTGGTGTCGAAGGGTTGCCAACCCAGATGAGCTTTAGTGTAAGAAACGACGGCAATGGTTTGGAATATAACGGTCACACCGTGTCGACATTATTTGCTCAAAAGCGTAATTGGGTAAATCCTAAGTTCTATCGTTTTATCTTCGAGATCCTTCGTTTCAACAAACTTGCCAAAAGCGTCGCTAGCAAACAATCGAGTCATTCTCAGACGCTAGGTGAGTTTCTTGATGAGCACAACTTCAGTACTTTCTTTTCAGATAACTACATTTTGCCGATGGGCGCTGCAATTTGGTCTTCGACTTTAGCGGACATGCGCGCATTTCCGCTGATGTTTTTCCTTCGCTTTTTCTTAAATCACGGATTGCTTGATGTCACTAACAGGCCGCAATGGTATGTAATTAAAGGTGGCTCTCGTGAGTACATTCCACCTTTGACTCAAGGTTTTATCGATAAAATTCGACTCAATAGTCCGGTAGAAAAAGTACTACGTAGTGAGAATGGTGTGGGTTTAAAAGTCAACGGTGAAATGCATTGGTTTGATGATGTCATCTTTGCTTGTCACAGTGATCAAGCGATGAACATGTTAGGTGACATTAGCCCAGTCGAGCAAGAGGTGCTGGGTAATATGGCTTATCAAGCGAATGAAGTGGTGCTTCACACTGATACGAGTTTACTTCCAAAGCGTAAAGCGGCGTGGGCTTCGTGGAACTACCTACTGGAGGGCAGTGAAGACGAACAGCAACGTCTCCCTTCGCTTACTTACAACATGAATATTCTCCAACATGTTCAATCTGAGCACACATTCTGTGTCACGCTAAATAGCACTGAGCAGATCGAACCGAGCAAAGTATTACGGACGTTTACCTATCACCATCCAGTGTTCTCCACCGACTCTATCGCTGCACAGCAACGTAAAGAAGAGGTGCAAGGGCTGAACAATACTTGGTTCTGCGGCGCTTATTGGTACAACGGTTTCCACGAGGATGGCGTTCGCAGCGCATTGGACGTAGTGAAAGGGCTTGAAGAGAAATATCGCGTTCAAACTGCCGTCAACTTAGAAAAAGGTGCAGCGTGATATGGATAGCCAAATGAACAGCCAGTTGTTTGTTGGCAACGTTCGACATCGCAGGTTCACGCCGATAAAACATGAATTGAACTACTCATTGTTTATGCCAGCTATTGACGTCGATGAGCTAAAAAAACTAGAGGAAAAAGTTTGGGGTTTTGGCTCTCGTTGGTGGCATTGGGCACGCTTTAAACGCAGTGACTATGTTGGTGAGGGCTGCTTAAAGGTGGCCGTGCACGACAAAATTGAAGAGTTAACAGGTGTTCGTTGTACCGGCAAAGTCATCGCTGTTTGTCATTTGCGCTATTTAGGACTTTATTTTAGTCCGGTGAATTTCTACTACGTTTATAACAAAGAAGGGGAATGGAAATACCTCTTAGCTGAAGTCAGCAATACACCTTGGAACGAGCGTCATTACTACGCAGTCGCTGCTGAGCAAAACGATGAAAACTTTGGATGGGAACAAGAGAAAGCCTTTCATGTTTCTCCGTTTAATCCAATTGACCAACAGTATCACTGGAAGATTAAACCACTGACGGACAAGTTAAGGATTCATCTTGAATGCCACACAAGCGAAAAGCACTTTGATGCGACGATGACAATGAAAGCTCAAGTGTTTTCGAGCAAAAGCTTATTGAAGTGTTTGATCGTTACGCCAATACAGACGGTAAAAGTAATGGTTGGTATTTATTGGCACGCATTAAAACTTTGGGTGAAAGGCGCGCCTTTTTATTCTCATCCTAAATATTCAACACACGACGAAATAGAAGCCGACACTAAAAAAACAGACAAAAAAAATAAAAAGCACAAGGAGAATTCTGCATGTTAAATACCAGTTCTATGACATTGCCGCGCAAATTGACGACAACACAAAAGGCGGCTCGCGGAGTTATTTTTCAATGTCTGCAAAAAATGGAAATCGGCTGCTTAACTGTTATTGAAAGCTTTAAGACGGAAACGAAAGAAAGAAGCGAGCGCTTTAATGCGCCCAACGGTGAATACAGCGGTCAGCCTGTTGTGGCGACGATTGAGGTAAAGCATCCTGGCTTTTACTCGCGAATCTTGCAAGGTGGCAGCATTGGAGCGGGTGAGGCTTATATGGATGGTTGGTGGGACAGCCCGGATCTAACCTCGTTAATGAAACTTATGGCTCTCAATATGCGAGCGCTAGATAAACTTGAAGAGAAAGGAAGTTGGCTGACTAAAATACTGTACAAGGTCAGTCATTGGACCAACCGCAATTCTCAAGAGAACTCTCGTAAAAACATTCATGCGCATTACGACTTGGGCAACAATTTGTACGAGTCATTTTTAGACGACAATATGCTGTACTCATCGGCATTATATGTGCAAGACAACGATACTTTGGAACAAGCGCAAATCAACAAAATGGATCGTTTGTGCCAGCAACTTGAGCTTCAACCATCCGATCGAGTGATTGAGATAGGTACAGGTTGGGGTGCTATGGCCATTTACATGGCAGAGCAATATGGTTGTCATGTGACGACAACGACGATTTCTGAAGAGCAGCATGCTTACGCTGAACAAAAAATTAGAGAGCGAAATTTGGGCGGCAAGATCACTCTACTAAAACAAGACTATCGAGACCTTTCGGGTCACTACGATAAGTTAGTCTCGATAGAAATGATCGAAGCGGTTGGAAAACAATTTTTGCCTTCCTACATCAAGCAATGCAAATCACTACTCAAACCGGGTGGTTTAATGGCAATTCAAGCCATTACTATCGCTGACCAGCGTTATGATTACTACAGTAACAACGTTGACTTTATCCAGAAATACATCTTTCCAGGTGGTTTTTTACCTTCGGTTACATCTTTAACTCAAGCTGCGACCAAATACAGTGACTTGGTGGTGAGAGACTTATTTGATATTGGCCTGGACTATGCGAAAACCTTGAGCGAGTGGCACTCTAGATTTAATCAAGCTGAAGAGCACGTACGCTCTCTCGGTTATGACGACCGCTTTGTCCGCATGTGGCGCTACTACCTGAGTTATTGTGAAGGTGGCTTTTTAGCTCGAAGTATCAGTGCCGTTCACATGACATTCCAGCGACCTTAAACCGTTATGAAGTTGCTGATTGCCTCTACATGGTTCCAGCTCTGTTGGTTCTCTGCAGTGCTTGGGACCTATCAATGGCAGTGGCTAACACTGATCTTAACATTTCTTACTCTTGTCTATTGTTGGAGGACGGACGCTTCTGCCTTGAAGCACATCGCGAGTATCGTTTTGGCGGGTGTAGTGCTCGATACGCTCAATCAACAGTTTTCTGTTTTTGTCTTTCCAACACAATGGTTACCCATTTGGTTGTTGTGCCTTTGGGTTCTGTTCTCTTGGTATGCCTATCAGCTCAAGCCTGTTTTGTACCGTTTCCCAAAAATCTACGTATCAATTGTAGGTGGCGTTGGAGGAACCGTCAGTTACTACGCCGGTTACAAGCTCCAAGTCGTTGAATATGGATTTAATACCAGCGTTACGTTGGTCATTCTATTTGCTGAATGGTTTGCCATGACGCTTTTGATACTCAAGGTATACGGATATGAAAAGCTTGAAGAGAGATTTAACCCAGAGGCTGATTAAGGTAGTTGCTTCTCTAGTAGTTATGGGCTCCTTTGCTCTACAAGCTCAGCCAGTTGGAAACAGTGAAAACGCAGATAAGATGTCGAGTTGGGAGGGGTGGAAAACTGTCGGTGAGGCACAACTCACATGGTTCATCTTCGATATATATCAGTCTCGACTAAGAGCACCCGATGGAAAGTTCATTGTAAATGGCGATGTATCACCACACCCTCTGGCATTGGAAATTAACTATCAAAGAGACATCAGCAAGCAGCAGTTGCTTGATGTAACTGATGAGCAATGGGCAAAGCTTGGTTTTGCTGAATCATATCGAAAAAGTTGGATCAGTGAACTAAACCGTATGTTCCCTGATATAAAAAAGGGGGATGAGCTTACTTACTTAACCGATGGTAAAACTGGTCAGCTTCTTTACCGACAAGCTGGCATTACACAAATTAAGACAGTCGGCTTCGTTCAAGATGAGCGAATGAACGATGCGTTTTTGTCTATATGGTTGTCACCTAATACAGAGTTCCCGAAACTTCGAAAACAATTAATAGGGCAGGTTAGATAGTGCTTAAACGAATTTTAAAATCAATCGCCTTGGTCGCTGCGGCCTTACTTTCAGCATGCTCAGCGGATATCGATCATTATCAATCTTCTACACCGACTTTTGATTTATTCGGCTATTTTGAAGGCGATACAAAGGCGTGGGGGATGGTCCAAGATTACACTGAACAACAAACTCGTCGTTTTGAAGTCGACATCGTGGGTACTGTGGAAGGTAACACGTTGACGCTGGTGGAAGACTTTGTGTTTGATGATGGAGAGGTTGACCAGCGAATTTGGGTTATTACCAAATTAGAAGATGGACGCTATGAAGGTAAAGCAGAGGATATTATTGGTGTAGCCACAGGGATTGAGCAAGGCAATGCGTTGCAGTGGCAGTATGAGTTTGAGTTGCAAATGGATGACTCAACAGTAGCGGTCGCTTTTGATGATTGGCTTTATCGTCAGGACGAGAAGCATGTTTTCAACCTCACCAAAATTAAAAAGTTTGGTATAGAGGTCGGGACAATAACCTTATTCTTCCAAAAACAGCCATAATAGTTGAGGGATTTATCCTCTTGCATTACTACCAAATAACCGAAATTATTTCTTCCTAACTAAAAAGGTTGACGCTTTCACGTCAACCTTTTCAATTGCAGATCATCAAGGTGTGATTACAGCTTATCTGTCAGCTCAACCGCTTGACCAATGTAGTTCGCTGGCGTCATCTCTTTCAGACGTGCTTTCTCGTGCTCAGGGAGCTCAAGACCGTCGATGAAGTTGCGCATTGCTTCGCCATCTACACGCTTACCACGAGTTAGCTCTTTTAGTTTCTCGTATGGCTTCTCGATGCCGTAACGACGCATAACTGTTTGTACTGGCTCAGCTAGTACTTCCCAGTTCTTGTCTAGTTCAGCAAGAAGTGCTTCACGGTTTACTTCTAGCTTGCTGATGCCTTTAAGCGTAGAAGTGTAAGCGATGATTGCGTAGCCAACACCAACACCAAGGTTACGTAGAACCGTTGAGTCAGTTAGGTCACGTTGCCAACGAGAGATAGGCAGCTTTTGTGCTAGGTGGCCGAATACTGCGTTCGCAAGACCTAGGTTACCTTCAGAGTTTTCAAAGTCGATTGGGTTAACTTTGTGCGGCATTGTTGAAGAACCGATCTCACCAGCAATGGTTTTTTGCTTAAAGTGGCCTAATGCAATGTAACCCCAAACGTCACGATCGAAGTCAATCAGGATAGTGTTGAAACGAGCGATAGCGTCGAACAGCTCAGCGATGTAATCATGCGGCTCGATTTGTGTTGTGTAAGGGTTCCAAGTTACGCCTAGAGACTCTGTAATGAATTCTTCAGAGAACTTGTGCCAATCTAGCTCTGGGTAAGCAGAAAGGTGTGCGTTGTAGTTACCTACTGCACCGTTGATTTTCGCTAGGATCTCAACGTTTTCGATTTGCTTGAATTGACGCTCCATACGGTACGCCACGTTTGCCATTTCTTTACCCATTGTAGATGGAGAAGCAGGCTGGCCGTGTGTACGAGATAGAAGAGGAATGTCGCGGTATTCAACTGCGAGTGCTTTGATAGCGTCAATTAGGTTACGGATTTCTGGAAGAATCACTTGCTCACGTGCTTCTTTTAGCATTAACGCATGAGAGGTGTTATTGATGTCTTCAGAAGTACATGCAAAGTGGAAGAACTCATTAACAGCGTGCAGTTCAGGAACGTCTGCTACTTTCTCTTTTAAGAAGTACTCAACCGCTTTAACGTCGTGGTTAGTTGTACGCTCGATTTCTTTAATACGGCGTGCATCTTCTTCAGAGAAGTTAGCAGCAAGGTCGTCTAGGAATTGGTTAGCTTCTGCGCTGAATGCTGGCACTTCTGCAATTTCAGCAGTAGCCGCTAGCTTCTGTAGCCAACGAATTTCTACGATAGTACGGTATTTTAGTAGACCGTACTCGCTGAAAATTTCGCGTAACGCAATCGTCTTACTTCCGTAACGGCCGTCTACTGGTGAAACAGCAGTCAATGCTGACAGTTCCATGATGTTCTCCTGAATTGGGTTTCTAAATTTCGTGAGCGTTATACCAATAACTGTGGCAATTGTCACGAATATTGCGCAAACGTTTGCGCGGGATTTGTTTTATTCGAAAAAAAGTAGCTCGCGATAAACGCGAGCTAGCAGAGTATTCTACATTCTGGCTAACAGGATTTGAGCCTGTTCGACCATTTTCTTTCGGCCAAAAATTAGATGACGACGTTTACCGCCTACTTGGCGCCACAGAACAGCACTACGAATACCAGATAGCAGTAGAGCACGGACTTTGTGTTGGCTGGCCGTTTGTTGCAGCACAGAAGGCGTGCCTGTTACTTGAATGCGTGGTCCAATAGGGCTAACAACATCCAAGTAGATGCTTGCTAAATTGCTGATCATTTGATCATCTAGCAGCTCAAAATGCTCTGACTGACGTTTGGCCATCTGGATACGGTCACCAAGCTGGGACATGGCATCGTTGCGAGCGCTTAACTTACGCTCTAGCGCCATTAAGCTAATGATGTAACGAGTGATCTCACTGCCTGATGGGGTGCTATCAATCCCTTTAACCAGACACTCCAGACCGAGCTTTAGATCGGCTTCGCGACCGAATACGCCAACGGTGTTAGCAGGGTTTGTGTTCAAAATAGCGTTGATTGATGTTTCAAAAGCATCTTGATCACAATGCCCGTTTCTCGCAACTTGTTGAACCAAAGCGACAGCTTGGCAAATACCAGCGAAAGCGATAGTACGGTCATAAAGTGTATTCGCCACGTAACGACTCCTAAGCTTGAGAATATTTAATGCGTTGCTCGATGATGCCGCCACCTAGACATACGTCATCTTTATAAAACACTGCTGATTGACCAGGCGTCACTGCAATTTGTGGTTCATCAAAGATCACTTTAATGTTTTCATCATCGATCGGGATGATTGTACAAGGAATATCTTCCTGACGGTAACGAGTTTTCACTGTGCACTTCATAACATCGCGAATTGGCTCACGATCTACCCAGTGAAGTTGTGACGCAAGTAGACCTTCTGATTTTAGCATCGGGTGGTCTTTACCTTGGACTGCGATTAGCACGTTACGCTCTAGGTCTTTTTCACCAACAAACCACGGCTCTTCGTTACCACCGCCGCCTTTACGGCCACCGATGTGTAGACCTTTACGCTGACCTAATGTGTGGTACATCAAACCTTGGTGTTGACCGATCACTTCGCCTTCCGGCGTTTCGATATTACCAGGCTGAGCAGGAAGGTAACGACCTAGAAAGTCGGTAAATTTACGCTCACCGATGAAACAAATACCTGTCGAGTCTTTCTTCTTCGCTGTTACTAAACCTTGCTCTTCCGCAATACGGCGTACTTCAGGTTTCTCTAAATCACCAACAGGGAAGAGGCTACGGCCAATTTGTTCGTGGCTTAGTGTATATAGAAAGTAGCTCTGGTCTTTGTTGCCATCTAGGCCACGCAACATCGCTGGTTTCTCACCGTTATCCGGGAAAGAGCGACGTACGTAGTGACCCATTGCAATGTAGTCAGCATCAAGCACTTCATCAGCGAATTCTAGGAACGCTTTGAACTTGATTTCTTTGTTACAAAGAATGTCAGGGTTCGGTGTACGACCTGCTTTGTATTCAGCAAGGAAGTACTCAAATACGTTATCCCAGTATTCGGCAGCAAAGTTGATGGTGTGTAGATGAATGCCTAGCTTGTCACATACTGCCTGAGCATCAGCAAGATCTTCTGCTGCTGTACAATATTCTTCGTTGTCATCTTCTTCCCAGTTCTTCATGAACAGGCCTTCTACTTGGTAGCCTTGTTGCTTGAGAAGATACGCAGAAACAGATGAATCAACGCCGCCGGACATACCGACGATGACTTTCTTTTGGCTGTTATCAGACATTACTAAACACCACTTAAATAAACGGGATGCAGATTCTATCAGAATCCACAGACCGGTGACAGATCCGAGATCGAAATCACAATTCGTTTCGCTGCATTTTTCTTCAACAGAAATTCGAACGGGCAATTTCGCAAGTATAGAAGAGGTATATATGGCATAGTTGGCAAAAATCCAAGAGGAAAGTCCAAATGACCGAAGAAAACCAGTTTATGCAAGAAGCCGAGTTGATTGAAATTGTTGAAAACCAACTTGAGGACGGCAATCCATTAAAAGTTAAAGAGACGCTAATGCGCTTAATGATGACAGGGACACCTAGAGAAGAAGCGGTTGCAATGATGGCATGTGCCATGTCGATTGAAATTTTCGATGTGATGAAAAATGAAGGTGAGTTCAACCTAAAGCGTTACTGCGAGCACCTTGAGCAACTGCCAGATCTAAGTTTTATGGAAGGTGAATAAGGAGTCTAGAAGAAAAAAGTGGCTAGCAAACGTTTGCTATAATTGCTTTTATTGCCGCTTTATTATTAGCGGTATAGAATCCGTTCTCCTTTTCATCCCCTTACTCAGACTGACAATATGAAATTTCCTGGACAACGCAAATCGAAGCACTATTTTCCTGTTCATGCTCGTGACCCGCTGGTGAGCCAAGCACAAGAAAGCAAGAAGATGACGCGCACTCACATCATTGGTATTGACCAAACTTTGGTTGATATTGAAGCTAAAGTTACAACGGATGTGATTGAAAAGTACGGTCTGAGTAAAGGTCACTCTTTGGTTATTGATGACGAAAGAGCAGAAGAGTTGTACCAGCAACTTAAAGAAGAGAACTTAATTACCAATGAGTATGCGGGTGGCACAATTGGTAACACGCTACACAACTACTCTGTGCTAGCAGATGATCGCTCTACGCTGCTTGGAGTGATGAGCCAGGATATCAAAATTGGCAGCTATGGCTACCGTTACCTTTGTAATACATCAAGCCGCATGGACTTGAACTATCTACAAGGTGTTGATGGCGCTATCGGTCGTTGTTTCGCTCTTATTACAGAAGATGGTGAACGTACTTTTGCGATCAGTGAAGGGCAAATGAACCAACTGCATCCTGATAGCATTCCAGAAAAAATCTTTAAAAATGCATCGGCGCTTGTACTAACGTCATATTTAGTACGTTGTAAAGAAGGCGACCCAATGCCTGAAGCAACAATGAAAGCGATTGAGTACGCGAAAAAGAATGATGTGCCCGTTGTTCTGACTCTTGGGACGAAGTTCGTTATTCAAGATGACCCGAAATATTGGCAAGAATTCATTCGAGATAACGTTTCAGTCGTTGCGATGAATGAAGATGAAGCAGAAGCTCTGACGGGTGAGTCAGACCCACTTGCTGCATCTGATAAAACACTGGAGTGGGCAGATCTAGTATTGTGCACCGCGGGGCCTGTAGGCCTATTTATGGCGGGTTATACGGAAGACAGCGCGAAGCGCGAAACTTCTTTGCCATTACTTCCGGGGTCAATCGCTGAATTTAATCGCTATGAATTTAGTCGTCCGGCGAAAAAAGACACATGTGAAACACCAATAAAAGTGTACTCACATATCTCGCCATATATGGGTGGTCCAGAAAAAATCAAGAATACCAATGGTGCAGGTGATGCTGCGTTATCTGCTGTTCTTCATGATATGGCGGCAAATAAATACCATAAAGAAAATGTGCCTAATTCAAGCAAGCACAGTAACGAATATTTAACTTACTCTTCTTTTTCTCAAGTATGTAAATACGCAAACCGTGCGAGCTACGAAGTTCTCGTGCAACATTCTCCACGTTTGTCACGTGGGCTTCCTGAGCGAGAAGATAGCCTAGAAGAAGCATACTGGGAACGTTAATACACAGTAGTTTAATTAACCATTCTATAACTAAAGTAAAAGGCGCATTAAAAAATGCGCCTTTTTTATTTGTAATGAACCAAATAAAAAAGGCTCCCATTGGGAGCCTTTTAAAAATAGCGCGGATTTAGATCAGGAAATCATCCAGAGATTTACCTGCATCAAGTTGCTCTTGAATTGCAGAAGGTGTACGACCTTGGCCTGTCCAAGTCTTCTCATTACCGTTTGAGTCTGTGTATTTGTATTTAGCTGGACGAGGTGCACGCTTCGCTTTGCCTTTCGTCTTAGTTTCGCCAGATAGCGCAGTAATAAGCGCTTCTACGTCAATACCGTCTTGAGCAATTTTCTCTGCGATCTCTGCTAGCTTAGCTTCTTGCTCAGCTTGTGCTGCACGTTCTGCTTCTTCTGCTTCACGACGCTCTTCTACGACAGTAGTTAGTTTATCTATACCGAATCAACTTGAAGATGCAGGCTTGAGAACCTGAAAATTATCATTAATTCGAGATGCCAAAGAGCCTGCGATCTCTGGAAGAGTCACA
>NZ_NCTH01000012.1:0-148158 GCF_002105475.1 Vibrio sp. ArtGut-C1
TCTTTCACGCTTAGTCATAATGTCACCTGTTTTAGTATCGAGATGATCATACATCACCTCTTAATCAGGTGGCCAAATTCACTATGCCACTACAGAAATACACTCTGCGATGGTGTCTGGAAACAAAAGTTAGATTCGTTTCCTTTGCCAGATATTAGGGTTTTAGAATGAGCTGATGTCAGCGAAATGTCACAAGTTAATCGCGGTATCTAAAGCTTATTTTTTATTTTTGAACAATGGGTTAGAAAATAGACTACAACAGACTAACCTACCGTGTGTTCTGCATCTTTTAAATTGAACATGATCTTTCTTTGTTTCGAATCGACGTCTTTAACTAACACGTGCACTTTAGTCCCTAAAGTAAACGTGGTGCTCTGGCTGGAAATTTTTTGTTTGACTGCATCAAATTCGAACTCACCATTTTGGAAACTTGATAAAGGAATGAGACCTTCGATTCGGTTTTCCTCTAACTCAACAAATACCCCGAAGTGTGTGACCCCAGACACTGTCCCCGTGAAGTGTTGCCCAATAAATGGCTTCATGTAATGACATTTCAGTGCTGACTCAACCTCTCGGCTCACTTCATCTGCCTGACGAGATTGATGCGAACAGTGCACACTCAGTTGCTCGATCACTTTTGTATCGTAAGGGTAGTTGTTCGCAGCACCTGTCAATTGACGAATAGGTTTTAGTTTCATGAGCAGACTGCGTAGCTTGCCTGTTTTTTGCTCTCGAAGTTTAGCGCGAATGGCGCGGTGAACGAGTAAATCTGGGTAACGACGAATTGGCGAAGTAAAGTGTGCGTATGCGTCATAGGCTAAACCGAAGTGACCCATATTCTTCGGCGAATACTCGGCTTGACTCTGAGAACGTAGCAGTAGGGTACGAATCACATCACACTCATCTAAATCTCGTACTTGTTCCAGTAATGCGTTGTAGTCATGAGAAGTTGGTTTATCACCACCCGCAAGCGTTAGCCCTTTGTCTGCAAGCATCATTCTTAATGAAGACAGTTTTTTCATCTGAGGACCAGAGTGCACGCGGTATAAGCTCGGTATTTTTTGTTGCTGCAAAAATTGAGCAGTGGCAACGTTGGCACACAGCATGAATTCTTCGATCATTCGGTGGGCATCATTTCGAA
Source organism: Vibrio sp. ArtGut-C1 (assembly GCF_002105475.1). NCBI lineage: Bacteria > Pseudomonadati > Pseudomonadota > Gammaproteobacteria > Vibrionales > Vibrionaceae > Vibrio > Vibrio sp. ArtGut-C1. The sequence continues at coordinate 1,142 of NZ_NCTH01000012.1, forward strand.
CTACCGGAACGATGGACGCGATTTTCTTTTTATTGTTTAACGTGAATGAAAGCTCTTGCGTGTCAAAATCAATGGCACCACGGACTTGACGTTGACCAGATAGGTTCAAATACAAGCGATGGAGATTCACCAGATGCTGTTTAATGTTTTGTTTTGGGGTCTTACCTTGGTATTTTTTTGCTTCCGTTGATTGGGAAACAATGCGGTAAGCTTCGTTATAAGTTAAACGAGCATGCGAGTGAATGATCCCTTCAGAAAACTCTGAATCTAGCATGTTACCTTCGTCGTCAAAGGTCATCTCACATACCATAACCAATCGGTCTTCATTCGGGTTAAGCGAGCACAAACCGTTAGATAATGTTTCTGGTAGCATTGGCACAACGTATCCGGGGAAGTAAACGGACGTTGCACGAGATTGCGCCTCAAGATCTAAATGGTCGTTTGGCTGAACGTAGTGAGATACGTCTGCAATCGCAACGAATAACTTCCAATGCCCATTGTCCATTTGGTATGCGTAAACGGCATCATCAAAGTCTTTCGCGTCGTCCCCATCGATAGTGACGAACGGTAAATCTCGATAATCCACTCGTGACGTTTTGTCTTTTTCTTCTACGTGATTGCCAAATGCGGAAGCAGCGTGAAGAACTTCATCATCCCAATGGTCATTGATGCCATGTCGACGTAACGCCAATTTAACTTCAATCCCTGCTTCTCCCGGACGCCCTAATACTTCAGCCACTTCAACTGTTGTTGATTGTCTGTGATCTGGATAGGCAGTGACTTTACAATGAACGAGTTTACCGGCACTTTTGGTGATAAGATCATTTGGTGTGACATGAATGGTTTGAGTCAGTTTCGCGCTTTCTGGCACTAGATAGAAGTTCGAACCTTTTCTCTTTAACAAGCCTACGATGTGGGTTGTTTTTCGTTCCACTATTTTGATGAAACGATGATTTGAGCGTCCTTGATGCTGAGCATTGCCTTTCAGAACCAGTACGATATCGCCATCAAACACATGAGTAAGTTGGTGTTTAGGTAAGAAAAGGTCTTTTTCATTACTGTCGTAAGTGACAAAACCAAAGCCGTCTGCGTGAATGCTGACCTTTCCAGAAACCAAAGCGGTTTGATCGACTTTCTTATAACCACGGCGATGCGTGAAAATCAACTGGCCATCGCGCTCCATAGCGCGTAAACGTTTTTTTAAAGCGTCTTTTTGTGGTTTCTCATCTAAGCCAGTAGAGCGAGAAATTTGCTCGTGACTTAAGTGATTTTTAACTTTATCGAATAGGCTAAGGATAACGTCTCGGCTAGGGATAATGTGCTCGTAATTATTAGAATTTATTGATTGTGCGGATATATTTAATTTCATTTTTTTCTCTTATATTCGCCAATCGCTTTTATTTTATAAACTTTATTTATATGAGCAAAGCATGAGGCGAAGTGATTCAGATATGAATCAGATTAACTTAATTCCAAACTGGAATTGCAAGATAGGTAGTGTGATTACCTAAAGATGTATACCAAAGTGACTTTATTGAAAGTGATTAATGACGGTGTGGGAGAGGTAAGTGATTTGGGTATATAAACTTAGATAGAGAATAGTAAGGGCGGTAATAAGTGGAAGGGGATGGTGGCACCAACAACGTTGATGCCACACAAAGAATTACAGTGCAGTTACTTCAGCAGCTTGTAAACCTTTGTTACCTTGTTCAACAACGAACGATACTTTTTGGCCTTCAGTAAGAGTTTTGAAGCCTTCAGAAACAATAGAACGGAAGTGAACGAATACGTCATCACCGCCATTGTCTTGAGAAATAAAACCAAAACCTTTAGTTTCGTTGAACCATTTTACTGAACCAGTTAATTTATTAGACATAGATACCTCTATATTTGATTGTTTTAAATATTGAATTTTTAGCTAATATCAAGTGCTACTATATGATTTTAGAGATAACTATTTTGTCGCAGGAACGTAAACGAGGAATTCGATGTGGAACTGAGAGAAACTTTGATCTTTAATTACATTAATAGCTCTTTCCGTAAGAGCTGATGTGCAGTATACCGACAAAATTAATAAAGGCTAGCCTTTTCTTTTTTTATTTTTTAAGTACACCAAGCGCATTGCATTCAAAGCATACGCTTGGTGTATAAGACGTCATGGTGTTATAGATGGTGCGGAGCGCTTAGTGTTTTCTGGTTGGGCCGTTACGAACGATGTCTTTACCATTGTCATATACGTGCTGCGAAACCCAGCGGCCAAGGAGCAATTGGTGCTTTTCTCCTAATACGGCAACAAATGGACGGCCATCGGTATTAGAGGTGGCTAGCGCAACGCCAGTGACACCTTCAAGACCCAGAGCGCCGCTTTCTACTAAATGCAGAAATGCCTCTAACTCTTCAATCGTTTCGATTACATGGTTATCAATATTCATTGTATTCAATCTCTTCGAATTGCATTGCGGTCGCGTACTCTACCTAAGTTAAGCGTGGAAACCAAGTTTCTGCGTGAGTCATGTAATGAGAGAGCCTTGTCCTGCCATTAATTATCAATGGTTAGTCTCGATAGTCCGGAACTTGTCTAGATTCAATAAAGTGAAAACCCTCGCTGGTTAGACATGAGTCACATAATGTTGTCTGGCTTATGTCAACAATACTTTTGTTATTGGATGGGGTGAAGGGGAGTGCAATAATTTGTGAAACTCTTTTCCTAAAGGCTGTTATGAAGAAAGTCCTGATTACCGGTTTTGAACCTTTTGGTGGTGACGCCATTAACCCCGCCTTAGAAGCGGTCAAGCGATTAGAGGCTGCGGCAATAGAAGATGCCATGATCGTTACTTGCCCAGTTCCTGTGATTCGGTATGAGTCAGTGAATACCGTTATTGATGCAATAGAAGCGCACCAACCAGATTGTGTGATTACCGTTGGGCAAGCGGCTGGACGTGGCGCGATCACCCCAGAGCGTGTCGCAATTAATGTGGATGATTTTCGTATTCCAGATAACGCTGGTCATCAGCCGATTGATGATCCCGTAGTGGCTGACGGCCCAGATGCTTACTTCTCGACGCTGCCGATAAAGCGTATTGTTCAAACGCTGCAAAAGCAGGGGATACCTAGCCAGATTTCCAACAGTGCCGGAACATTTGTATGTAACCACCTTTTTTATGGCATCCAACATTATCTAAAAGACAAACCTATTCGTCATGGGTTTGTTCATATCCCATTATTGCCAGAACAAGCAGCAGATGGCAGTCAGCCTTCCATGTCTCTGGAGATGATAGTCGAAGGGCTAAGGCTGGTGGCTCAAGTTTGTATTGCCAATGAAAACGACATATTGGTCAGCGGCGGGTCGATTTGCTAGTAAGTGTTTTACAGTCCACTAAGTGTATGAAAGCTAGTAATAAGTTCATCGTTTGATGTTGTAATAAATGTTAGCTTTGTCAAATTTCACAAGTAGCGAAAGGAGTAGCATTGAATAGTCAGGTTGGATGTTGTTCAAACTGGCACTCCCCTAATACAGGAGGTGTTAGGGGCTACCCTTACGAAAGGCGAGTTATCATGAAAAGCAACAAAAGTAAGTCTATCGCACTTATCTCTGTCGTTGTTTTCGCATTGGCTATCGCTGCGCTTAAATTCGAAAACACGCTCGGAGTTCTTCCCATCGTAGTCGCTATTATCGCGTTTTTTACCTGCGTCATTTACACCAGTATGTATCTTTCTGATATGAAGCGTTCAGAGTTGATAAGTCACTCTGATCACTCTCAAAAAATGTGTACCCACGCATCACGCAATGAGCTTGATGAGCGCGATAAAAAGCGTTGAAGCGAGTCACATTCTCCGTATACTTTGCTGGAGCATTAATGCACTAACGTGTCGGAGATAAGCATGTCAAATCGAGTACCAACCAACATACTGACCGGATTTTTGGGTGTCGGTAAAACGACCACGATTTTAAATCTACTGAAGAACAAACCGGAAAACGAAAACTGGGCGGTTTTGGTCAATGAATTTGGTGAGATTGGCATCGATGGTGCATTGATGACAGACCAAGGTGCGCTGATTAAAGAAGTGCCGGGTGGCTGTATGTGTTGCACGGCGGGCGTGCCAATGTCGGTCGGTATTACCGCGTTACTGCGCCAAAAACCGGACCGTTTATTGATTGAGCCGACAGGCCTTGGTCATCCAAAACAGGTTATCGCGACGCTTACCTCAGAACAGTATGAACCTTACGTTGATCTAAAAGCGACGATCGCTCTGGTTGATCCGCGTAACTTAAGTGATGAAAAGTACCTTTCTAACCAAAATTTCGTGGACCAGTTAGACAGCGCAGACGTGGTTATAGGCAGTAAGGTTGACCTTTGTACCAGTCACGACATTGATGTGTTTAATGACTGGGTGACGGACCAATCTCCCTCAAAAGTATTCAGTAAGCTTATTCATGACGGTGAGTTACCGATAGAAATCTTGGATATCGAACGGGTTTACGGCAGCGCTTCTTCCCATATCGAGTCACACCATCATGACCATGCTCACCAAGAGCCTCAATTCCAGTTGCCGCCAGGTGAAACCTTTGTGCGTAAAGAGAACAAAGGGCAAGGGTATTTTAGCTGCGGGTGGTTGTTTGGGGCAGAGTACACGTTTGATTTTGATAAACTTTTCTCAATGCTTTCGGACTTAACGGCGGAACGCGTTAAAGCGGTGGTCAACACGGATCAGGGGTGCTACGCGTTTAATGTTGCCAACCGAGTCGTGTCGGTGAATGAAATCAGCTTAGAAGGGTTTGAATCACGATTAGAAGTGATAGATTCTCAGCTGTTGCCATGGGATGAACTTGAGCAAATTCTCCTTCAGCTGTCTGGCATTAAGCGTTAAATCGAACAAATATTAAACGGAAACGGTGAGCCTGCAATCTGTCTGCGTTCGCCGTTTTTGCTTTTGTAGCGTTTCAATGAGAAAAGTGAGATAAATCACTCAAATTCGGGTATAGTGCACGGCTAAATTTTTAAAGCTATTTTTAGTGGTTTGTTTAAGGAATACGCTCAATGTCATTTTCATCTCAAGGTTTTGCGCCAGAAGTGGTTAAAGCACTGGCAGAATGCGGTTATGAAAAGTTAACGCCAATTCAACAGAAGGCGATTCCAATGGCTCGCAAAGGCCATGATATTTTCGCTACAGCACAAACAGGTACTGGTAAAACGGCTGCGTTTTCTCTGCCTATGATTCAGCAGTTGTTAGACAGTAACCGTAGCGCTTCTCGTAAGACTGCTCGTGCACTTATCTTGGCTCCAACTCGCGAGCTTGCTGAACAAATTGCTGACAACATCAAAGCTTATACGAAGTACACCAATCTGTCGGTGGCGGCGATTTTCGGTGGCCGTAAAATGTCTTCTCAGGTTGCGGCACTGGAAAATGGTGTTGATATCCTTGTGGCTACACCTGGTCGATTGGAAGAACACATCGAACAAGGTAATGTCTCGGTGGCACACTTAGAGTTTTTGGTGTTTGATGAAGCAGACCGTATCTTGGATATGGGTTTTATTCATGCAGTTCGTAAGATCATGCTGGATGTGGATACAGATCCGCAAATCATGATGTTTTCGGCAACGACTTCAAGCCAGCTAAATCTGTTAGCGAAAGACATTCTGCGTAAACCAAAACGTATCGAAGTAGAGCGTGCAAATACTACGGCACAAACAGTTGCTCACGTGCTATATCCAGTTGATCAAGAGCGAAAAACGGAACTGCTTTCAGAGCTAATTGGTCGCAAAAACTGGAAACAAGTGTTGGTATTTGTGAACTATAAAGAGACCGCAAACGAAGTGGTAAAAGAGCTGAAACTTGATGGTATCAAAGCGGTGGTTTGTCATGGTGACCGTGCTCAAAGTGCTCGTCGTCGTGCGCTAGAAGAGTTTAAGTCCGGTAAAGCACGTGTCATGGTGGCTACCGATGTCGCTGCTCGAGGTCTAGATATTGAAGACTTACCTCACGTTGTGAACTATGACATGCCTTTCCTAGCGGAAGATTACGTTCACCGAATTGGTCGTACGGGCCGTGCAGGTAAACAAGGTCATGCTGTTTCATTTGTAAACCGAGATGAAGAGCTCACGGTGGTTCAGGTTGAAAATCTAATCCAGCAACGCATTCGCCGTATTGAGCTTGCAGGCTATGAACCAAAACAGCGTGAATCTTACATTGAAAAGCTGCACTCAAAACCAGCATTCAAGAATCGTCAAGGTCGTCGTAATAATCCGAACCAGTCAGCAACAGACCAAGGGTCGGCAGAGCGTCGTCTTGCTATGGTGAAGCGCCTGAAAGCGCGTCGTGGCGCAAAGTAAATTACATCAGTTTGTGATGAAAAGAGCCCCTCAATTGAGGGGCTCTTTTTGTTTGCCGTTTCGTGTTAATTTAGGCCAAGCATATTGGGTTCACCACGATAAATAATGCGATCGTTTCCTCGGTGAATACCAAACGTAACAATGACGGGTGGGTTTTCCTCTTCACTTGTAGAGCTATCCCAGTCGTATTTCAGCCAAGGGATGCGATTGCCTGAGCTGTCTAAATCTAGGTGGAATTGTATTTGCTCGCGCGCTGAGTCAATTTGGCTTGCAACGATATCGGTCATTCTGCCAATACTCATCGTTCCAACGCCAGAAAGCAGGGCGTTGTTTGCTGGCGCATGCGACCAAATTGGCGTGCTGAAGTAATATTCACCATTCGCCGTTGTTGAGCTGTCATCGAAGTTAGTCGTAAATCGACCGTTTTGCCAAATTTCCACATCAAGTGGCACTTTGATCACCATGCCTTGGTTGCCACCCACATCTTGAAAGTTCAAACGACCGAATCGAATGTCCGGTTGTTGAGTGAGCACTTCGCTGTTATCAAAGAAATTTACCTCATCAACGGCTTTAGTCGTGACTATACCTATTTTGCTGCTGTCACTGTTAGTCCCATTATTAAATGGACCATCAGGGTATTGTTTATCGGTTGTGTTCTTTTTCCAACATGGGCTATTGTTACAAGTCGCATTGGTCGAGGGCTTCTCGATCACAAACGTTCCAACACTCGCGTTACCCAGTAGTTTCCAGTCTACCTTCTTAGGCTTAGGCGGCAAAAACCGTTCGGAGTATGAGCTTAGTTCGCCTAAGTCGAAATGTTGTTGAAGGTTAGATGAAAAGTGGACGTAGTTCTTCACGTTTTCCTTATTCGCATTGAGTGCGACAACATCGTAAGTGACTTTCTCAAAAGGTTGATTCATGTAAGCAAAAGTTTGGCCATGTGGGTAGTGCCATTCTTGGTCTTGCACTTGAAAATATTTTGGGTAAAAACGACCGATGTAACGATAGCCTTCGTTAACAGTCATACCTAGATATTTACTTTCTAGGTTTGTTTTTACTCTCAAGCTCCCGACTTCTTCCCAATATAATCCATTAAAGACGAATTGATCATTCTTGGCTGAATTATGCGCCTGAGCCAGTGAGTCACTACTTTTTAGCAATTTCGAGGTTTGGTTCGCTGTCTCTGATGGCGTATGTTGCTCACTCGACAAGACAACGGATGCTGCTGGAGCGTCATCAAGCATAAAATTACGGGTGATAGAGGCATCACAATAACGTGCTGATTCAACAGAACCACTTACAGAGCCGTCAGTTTGCCAAATGATCGGCTTCACTGTTAGAGAGAAAAATTCTCCGGCGGCAATAAACCCATCTCCTTGTTCAGAGGTGCCAGAAGGCAAAGCACGTTGGTTGTCACAGATAGCCAGTGTCCATGGTCGCGAGTACACATTAAATGTTCCTTTCACTTCCACTTTGCCTTCTTCTGGGCACTCTTCAAATCCCTCACATTCAAAATGATCGGACAATGTCACTTCAAATATGCCGGACTCGTTCGTGATAAGACCATGTTCAGACAAGCCGTCTTTAAATTCCGCTGAATAGCTAAAGTTTCCTTCACTTCCTCCTAATGGTTGAACCAATGGATGAAAAACCTTAGGAGTACCATTGTAGTTGCTTGCCACTACAGGTTCGCCGGTGGAGGCACAAGCCAGCAATCGCGTATGCACGTTTTCTGGTTTACCTGCAATAACGCGTATTTCATTTAAAGTGGCGCTTTTCGTCTTTGAGTAGGCCTCAAACATAAATGGCGTAAACATAAAGCTAACCGTTTGATGCTTGCTGGTGTCTTCTGCCATAGTGAAAGTCAGCGTGTAGTTAGTACCTAACGCGATGGTATCAATATCGTTCGGGACCACTCGAACAACGAGCTCACCATTGTCGTCAGACATAAATTGGTTTGCTTTTAATGTCTGCTGACCTTTGATCACCTCTAAAGTGAACAAGTCAGGGTGTGATAGGGCAGCACTGACTTCTGCGCTTACAACTTCTCCATTATTGGTTGTTGTTGCTGTAAATTGCGGAAGATCGTCGCCGCACATCAGTGCCATATCGTCCGATGGTGTGACGCTTAGGTCGAAGTCGTTCTCTGATGGAGGTTGCATGCTGCAATTCGGAACATCTTGAGGGGTGATCGGACAGACCTGAGAGGAGTAGTGACAATCAGTGTCGTCTAATCCACAGTATTGCGTGTATTTGTTGTCTTGTGCTTTCGTTTGTGCACTTCCTGGCGTTTGTTGGATTTCACCACAAACTTGACTTGGCTGATTTGGAGCGTTGTTGAAGTTCAATGTTTGGAAGTATTTAATTGCTGTAGTAGAGCCATAGAACGAACCGTTCAATGCGGCAGATGCTCCTTTAGTCTCAGTAGTGCCGTAGATCTCCATGTCATCAATAAGCAGAGAACTGTGCGCCACAATGTCACCGACGACGAAATGTCGTTGGAAAGGGTTCTTCGTCTTGAGATGCAATTGATGGCCTTTTGATTCAATGGTGCCACAAACGTTAGCGTTGAATATATCGTTCGTACTGTGAGTCAAAATGTCACCAATAATGGTGTTGTACTCACCATCAATATGAAGGGCCTCACCTGTTAGCTCTATATCCCCATCGATGAGAACGTTATTCAGCTTTGTTGGGTAAGCCGATAGAAGATCACCATAGATAACCGTGTGCTTGTTTTGGTAATCGTCAATGCTTGAAGCTTTCTCATTGTTAACCGTTAATCCGGTAGCGAGTGCGTGTAGAGAGATACGCTTATTGGGTTCACCAATCGTATTGTTCCCCTCTAACACAATGCCATGAGCTGCTTCTAGCGTTATCTCTTTTTCCGGTAATGAGGAGACAATTTTGTCACCTGCGGGTAGGACTAGTTTCCCTGTACAGTGATAAGTCGTACCATCACTTCCGATACTAAAGCTCTTGTGTGAGCAAAGTTGACCTAACTCAGATAGATCTTTGACGTCATAAGTGGTGGCGTGTGAGGCTAGCGGTAAAACAAGAACCGCAGCGAAAATACTGCAAAGACGCATCATCAAATGTCCTAAAAAAGTGGAACAAGATGGCATCAAGCGAGCGTGAGCAAATGCTCACAGAAGTTGAAATGTCGGCGGTGTTTTTGGTTTTTAATCCGCTTACTTATTGAACTTTGGCTATTTTTATTTCGTATGTCATACCAAAGCTTAGTGGCGTTATTAGAGCGTAAGTATGAGATTAGTTCAATAGCTAAGTGTGACATGAGTCGCTTTATTCATGTAACTATTTGTTGGTAAAAGATAATAATTAACCATGTTGATTCAGAATCAGTAGCTTGAGCGTCCTGATTCTGAACCGAACTTAATCCTAGGCTGCGTGAACAATGAGTGGGGCCATTTGATATAACTCTTCTAGTATGGCTTTCGTTTGTCTCGAATAGACCAGACGATCGCGATCGCCAACGAGTTGAATGGCTCTGACTTTACCTGCAACCAGGCATTGCCTAATGGTGCGTAGAACCATTTGGATATCAATTTCTGAGGTACCATCAAGGCTGTTTTTGGTTTTTAGGGAGCCAAGGTCGATACTGAGGATTATTTGGTCGCAATGGTCGAGGTAATTGCCGATCAACTGCTTTACATTATTGCGATGACGAAAAGAAAACTCTTTATCGGTTACCCAGTCACAACCTTGATCCTCCGCGTATTCCCACGTTTCTTGCTTTGTATCTTGTTCGCTAACACCAGCAAAAAATAATCGCACGTTTTGATAGCGAGAAAGAGCAAAATGGAATGCGGAGCCTAAACGTGGTTCAAGTGTCGGCTTCAAGTTCATGTCATGTCCAATATTTACCACACCCACTTCTTCTCGATAAGACACGACCACAGGTAACATGGACAAGATTGCCTCGGTACAGTTAGTTACTAAAACAGGAATTGAGTGGCGAGAAAGCGAAAGGCTTAACGCTTCCTGAAACTCGCCATTTTCCAGCTTGTCGTGGTTGAAGTGACCAAAGTTTTCAGCGGTTTCATGATCATGCTGTTGGTATAGCCAATCACTAGCATTTTCCAAACTTTGATCAGCTAATTCAAACGCGCCCTTAGACATGGGTGGCAAATACTCACACACTGTCATAAAAGAAAAAGGGTAATGCTGCGGCTGTTTCACGGTGTGGTGGAGTTTATAGCGTTTGAAAAAGCTTAACATGATGAATTACCTTTCTGGTGGTAGTGCCCTTGCCGCTTGCAACACATGCAAAATAATGCGCTGCTTATCCTTTTCGACTCGGTGGGCCGGAGCCATCACCGAGACCGCGCCGATCAGTTTGCTTCCTTTCATCACTGGTGCACTGATGCCAGAAACACCCGGGTCAATTTCTGAAGTACTGACGGCATATCCGTGTTTACGGATGGTTGTGAGCTCTTGTTCCCATTCGTCTCGTCGGTGATCTTGATTAAAGTATCTCAAGATTTTCTCGCATCGACTTTGAGGCATAAAAGCGAGCATCACTTTAGATGAGGCACCACGTAGCAGAGGTTGACTTTGACCCTGGACGAAGCTGCAACGCAGCGCCTGCATACTTTCTTTTTGTCTGACACAAAGCGCGCGATACCCTGCAGGTACCATATAAGCGGCCATTTCCCCTGTTTGTTGTACCAACCGAGCCAGTATGGTTTCGACCATATCTAAACCATGCTGTGAGGTCTCATAGCTATGCATGAGCAGCAATGCTGCCGGGCCAACGACAAATGTCTTGTCGTGTACGCTTTCTTCAATCAAGTTCCACTCTTTGAGCAGCTTCAAGTGTCGGTAGAGACTGCTCAAAGGAACGTTCAATTGCTCGCTTAGCGTTTTCGCAGAGACTGGGAATGGACTAACTGCAACTTGCATTAACAACTGCAGTGCTTTTTCGTTTACCTGGTTCGCATTAGCTTTGTTTGTCGTCATGAGAGTGTTGTAACGTGTTATATGAATTACGACAAATATAATTCTTAATCACTGAGAAAAGAAAAATAATTTTAATGGGTAATTCTCGTAGAGTGAGAATTTGACGACTGAGGGCTTACCTCGGTACCGATAGGCTCAAAAATGATGTCGTATTGACGTCTCAGGTTTGAGTCGTTTGATGCTAAATTGGAACAGGAGGGATTAAGGCATTGTTTAGTTTGCGGTATTACCAAGTGTTTCGCATACTGAGTTAATCTAAATAAATAATATTATAAACGAGAGTTGCTAGTGGGTATCAGAATCCAGATACCATCTCAGTAAATCGGTTTTATAAAAGGTTACTTTTATATGCTGAATAAGGCGCTTTTTAAAAAAGCCATCATTTTTTTGTTGCCCATTCCTTTGATTGTTGGCGAGGTCTTGTATTTAGCTCGTGAAAGCGTGCAAAACAACCTCAATCATCTATTAGAAAAAAACGTTCAAATCGCAGACGAAATTTTATTCCAAATAGAGACCGAAAACCGCACGGCTTTGTTGCATCCTAGACGATGTGAAGAGCTTCAGCAAAACTTGATGTTTGAACGAGATATCGAAGAAATGCTGATTGTAAAAGATGGGATCATTACGTGTTCTTCTAAACTGGGCGTAATTTCTAAGCCGTTAGCCGAGCACATTACATTTCCTGAGGGACAAGCGTTAGCACTGGGAAACGTGGATAGCGTATATGACCAATTTTTGCTCGTCGTGACCGAAGGAGAGCGAGGTTATCAAGCGGTGACGATTATTGATCATGACTACTTTAATGCGAAGATAGGATTTAATAACGATTTACGCTTAAAACGCTCTGCCTTATTTATTCATGACCAAGTTGCACCTGAAGAAGCGTTGAGAACGGGAAGTAATCCTATTGGCATCAAATCGTCGCAAATGTTTGAATATGAAGCTTTGAGTGAAGCTAGTGATCTATTTGTCAAACAAAGAACACTTTCCTATTTTTTGTATTCAATTCCAATCATTTTTGTTATCTATCTTTGCTTATATGCGTTAAATAAATTTATCGATCCTCATCGAAGCTTGGTTCTGGATTTAAAGAAAGCCATAAAGAAAGGCGAGTTGACTCTGTATTACCAGCCCCAGATTAACGTCGATACTGGTCAACTATTTGGTTTTGAAGCCCTAGTGCGATGGGAGCATCAGAATAAAGGGTTCATTTCTCCTGATGAGTTTGTACCAGCGGCGGAGCAAAGTGGATTGGTCTTTTTGCTCACGGATTACGTTCTCGGTAAAGCGGCAGAAGACTTTAGTAAATTAGACTTTAATCACTCTGTTCACCTTGGTATTAATGTGCCGCCCGGTTACTTAGTTGGGCCAAACGCGATTAGAAAGATTCAACTCATTGACAGGAAGTTAAGTCGAAATAACGTCTCATTAGGCATAGAGATAACAGAACGTCAACTCATTGATGCTGAAGCCAGAAAGTGTATCGCAGCGCTGCGAGTACATGGCATTGATGTGTTAATCGACGATTTTGGTACCGGTCAAACCTCGCTGGCGTTTCTGCAGCACATGCGTATTGATTACCTAAAAATCGATAAATGTTTTGTCGAAACTATTGGTATACCTAGCCTTAGTGCTTCTGTTTTAAAAGCTATTGTTCACTTTGCGGAAGAGCTAAAAGTACAACTCATCGCTGAAGGTGTAGAAACAACGGCGCAAGCCGACCATTTGAAAAAGATGGGAGTGCGATATCATCAAGGATATTTTTACTCCAAGCCTTTACCTTATGAGCAACTTGCTCAGCGAAGTCATTATGATTGGTAAATGTTAGCCCGATAACATTGGTCATTGTCATCAAAAACAAACTCTAACTCATTCTTGATGCTATCCAAGCGGTCTTCTTGGTAATGAGATACATACAATAGCTGGCTTAAATTCTCTCGGGCGATGAGCTCAAGTGTATTCTTAACTAAACGTCTACCCAAAAAATCTAACCCTTGATATGGCTCGTCCAAAATCAGTAATGTTGGTTGTTTAACGATGGCTCTTGCAATCAACAACAGGCGCTGCTGACCGTACTCTAATTGCTTGAATGAGGTTTTTCGGTATTGGCTCATATGTAGGATGTCGAGCCATTCGTTTGCGATGTCCACTTCTTTACGAGTGGGTTGGTTATACAACCCTATGGAGTCGTAAAAACCGGACAAAATCACGTCTAGCGCACTGCAGTTAACGCGGTATTGAAGGTGTAACGCTGAAGATACCATGCCTATGTGCTGCTTAATTTCCCAGATTGTCTCGCCAGACCCTCGCTTTTTACCAAAAATATCAATGTCATTGCTGTAGCACTGAGGATGATCACCAAAGATTAACCCAAGCAAGGTGCTCTTCCCACAGCCATTTGGGCCTTTGACCTGCCAATGCTGACCTTTGTCTATTCGCCAGTTTAAGTCAGTAAAGATCTTCTTATCAGTGTATTCAACAGACCCATTTGTTAGTTTAAATATTGGGTTGTCGAAGTGTGTCGAGTGCTGATGCTGACGTATCAAGTTCATCATTTCTTCACTCTGTTGCTCGGACTGAGATTTAATTTGTTCAATGATTGGATGATTATCCCAACTGGATTTATCCATCGTACTGTCCAGCTTTCCTGCACTGAAAAGCGCAACGCGATCAATCCACTCAGGTATATCAGACTCGCGAGAAAACGTGACCAGCAGCTGTACGGTTTGAGAAAGCGAGTGTAAATAGTGAGCGAGAGCTGCTCGATGGGCAATATCTAAACCAGTAAATGGGTTATCTAGCAGTAATAAATCAGGCTGTGTTGCTAAAGCGCGAGCTAGCATCACTCGTCTTGTTTCCCCTGTAGAGAGAACACGAAAGCCACTGTGTTTAAGGTGAGTTAGGTCGAGGTCGGTAATCAGTTGATCTATTAAATTAGCGTCTTGGCTGTGCTCCTGAATGAGTGAGTAAACGGTACTGCCTTGATCGATACGATCAAGAAAGTCTGTATCGTCCTTTTCTAATTCTCTTTCCAGTAATCGCTGTTGCTCTGATAACGACACTTGAGCAACGGACAGCCCATCAAGCTCAAGTTTCCCGCTTATTGGTGAAAGTTCACCACAAATAAGGTCTCCAAGTAGAGCTCCAATATCCCCATCCGCGCTGAATATTCCCCAAGATTGCTGAGTGTCTATTTTCCAATCGTCAATAAATAGGTGAGCCGTGTTCCCTTGAGCGGCAAGCTGACTAAAACGAATAGTCATATGTTTGTCTTCCTTGTTTTCGTTGTAATCGTGTATTTATAACAATTTACGAACTCAGTAAGGAAGCGCTTTTGTGTATTAATTTTAATCAATGCAGCATCTTGTGAGCACTCAAGGGTAGTGCTATTTGAGAGTGAAACCGCCACTATGTTTGCAGGTAATAAATTGACCTATCAGTAATTTTATTGAATTTTACAATGAGCTTATCATTATGCGCATAAATGTTATGCTGCTACACTCATACTTGCCGTTTATTTAATTAATCAATGTAAGGACACATGTTTATGAGTGAAACGGAATATGATTACCCTTCGAGTTACAGCCTAGTTTCTATCACCGATACGTCCAGCTATATCAAATATGCCAGTGAAAACTTTAATGAAGTCGCGGGGTTTGATGATGGTGAACTTATCGGTAAGCCTCACAATGTTGTACGCCACCCCGACATGCCGAAACAGGCTTTTAAAGATTTATGGACGCACCTAAAAGCCGGAAAACACTGGATGGGAATGGTGAAAAACCGACGTAAAAACGGAGGGTATTATTGGGTTGATGCGTTTGCTTCTCCTATCAAATCCAATGGTGAAGTTGTTGAATACCAATCGGTTCGATTTAAACCTGAGCGTATACACGTTCAACGAGCGGAAAAAGCGTATTCAAAACTTCGGAATAACGGTAAACCATTGCAAATGTATCTTCCCCGTACGCGTTTGTGGATGAGAGCAGCCTTCTTTCTTTTCATTTCCAACCTTCTTGGCTTGCTAACTCTACAAATGAACCAATCACCAGCGGTGGCCTTTGGCATTGCTGCATTACTTTCCGTTTTCTCAATTTATGTATTAACAAGGCCAGTTGAGAAGCTTGCTAGACAGGCTAGGCAAGACTTCAACAATCCGCTAATGGAGTATATTTATTGCGGAAAAATTAACGATCTGGCTGAAATTGAGCTGGGTATGAAGATGCGTAAGCAATTTGCAGATGCGCTATTAGGGCGAGTCGGGGTGTCTGTAAAAGACTCTTGCGAAGAAACGCGTGCAAGTGCCAACAGTGCTGCGACTAATAGCCAGCAAGTGACGGAAAACTTGAGTGCACAGAAAGTAGAGATCGACTCGGTCGCTACAGCGGTCAACGAGATGCAAGCCTCATCATCTGAGATATCAAATAATGCTCAAGCGACTGCCGATGCTACGCTCGAAGCGCAGAACACGATGACAGATAGCCGTAGCGTTATCGATAATGTTAACCACTCGGTACTAGAGCTGGTGGATGAGCTCGGCGAAATCTCTAAAGTGGTCATGCGTTTGAACCAACAAACCGAGCAAATAGGAACCGTTGTTGAAGTGATCAATGATATTGCTGAACAAACCAACTTATTAGCGTTGAATGCAGCAATTGAAGCGGCGAGGGCAGGCGAACAAGGGAGAGGGTTTGCAGTCGTTGCGGATGAAGTGAGAACCCTTGCTAAAAGAACACAGGAATCGACAACAGAAATTAAAGCGGCCATTGAAGGAATTCAAAAGGGCAGTAAATCAGCGGTTTCTGCGCTAGAGAAAGGCAATGACATGTCGACCGGAACGGTAACATTGTTAGGCACGGCTTTAGAGAGCATCCAACAGCTGCAATCTCTCGTTCAGGATGTAGTCGAGCGAAATCAACAAATTGCGGTAGCGATAGAAGAACAGGTTTACGTAACGGATGAGATTAACGAAAACATCCAGTCGCTTAACTTAAAGTACAGTGAATCGTATGATCTGATGACAGAAACGAATCAGATGAACTCTAAAGTGCAAAGTTGTACCAATGACCTATCTGAAATGATTAAGAAGTTTGCTTAAACACTAGAAAATAGAAATAAAGAGCCCGCTAATTTTTAGCGGGCTCTTTATTGGAATGTGGTGAAGTTCTGGGGCCGTATACGACTAGGGGTTCGAACCTCCGTCATTTTACAAGCACTAAAACGACGAAAGCTCGCAATAAATGCGAGCTTTCTAAATAAGTGGCGGGCTACATGGGACGAATATGGGAACTGGAAACTGGTGGTTGACTACTGATACCGCATCAACTTCAGGGTGTAGATCAGATGAAAAATCTAACTATTCGAACACATTTAAAGCAAAGGGGTAAGCTATCTAAAAGCTTACCCCCGGAAATTAGATGTACGGAGTCTGCACTACATAGCGTGTGAGCTGCTCTTGGCAGCACTAGTTGGTAGTAACCGACTAGTGATACATGTGTATTCGAAGCGCGTCGCCCGTACACAAGAACACTAACTGACTAATATGGACTTCGCAATTCTTTTTTCATTAAAACCTGCGCTAAGTTGTTCTCTTTCCAAGTAAAGAACCACTCTTTAGACTTCAAAAACTCAACAACCTTTTTCTTAGATGGTTTTATATCAAGTCTATCAGATAACATATCTATCAAACGATATTTAAACTCGTCAGAGAAGAAAGGGTTACTGAAGCTATCAAAGATTAAACAAGTCAGCTCTGTAGATTGTACAATCGAACCTACTTCGCTCGCTTCAAGCTTTCGTAAAACTTCATTCTGCAAGAAATCGGTTACTTCGCTACGATTATTTCCGTTGAACCATGACAATACCATTATTTGAAAGTAACCTAACGGCATTTTATTTTGTTGAATTTCATCTTCGTCAACTTGCTTAATATCGAACAGATCTAATAACATACTTTGCTTGATTGGGTAATCTTGAAAATTTGTCTTTATAGAAATCAGAAGATTCAGAGTTTCAATACTATTAGCTTTACCTTTATCTTTCATTTTACTCAGAAGGAGTATTGATTCGTCGTATATTTTTTTTCTAATGACATCCTTAAACTCAGCAGAAGCCCGTTCAGTCAAACCATTGAGCGCTACAACAAGTTGAGTAATTATATATGTCGTTCTAACTCTAATGTCCATGCTATAGATGAAGAATGATATCTCTAATGCAAATAAGCACAACTTAGTAATTCTATCTGTTTCTCTATCATCAATCGCTTTTGTTACTCTTTCATCTTCAATTAACCTAAATAGTCTCCGACGTATTTCACCGAGAGCATAACCTGTGAGACCTTCATAAGTTACTTCGTTTACTTTTACTAGCCTCTTTAAATCTCTAATAAACAGATTAGATTTCCTAGATGGATTTATAGATGAGATGAATTTGATGTCATCTGGTTCAGAACTATCATCGCTAATAAGACTGAAGTACTCATTTACAAGCTTTTTACAGTCCATTTTTGCTATCGTCAAACCTGTGATAAATGGAACTTCATGATGTTGAGTTTTCGATTCATTTATAAATAACTTATACTTCTCTAGTTCATCTACGACGACTTCCATTATCATTGATGAAACGGATAAATTCTTTGTGTACAAAAAGTAATCATCGACATATCTTCTGATAGTGTAATCTGATTCGAAATATAATTCATGATCATCCTTCAATCTGCTAATTATATTTAGATCTATGTGTTGAAGTATAACCTCAGCATAAATCCTAGAAAATTCAGGCCCAACTAATATCCCGCTAGACTCTAACTCATTAGAGTCTTCCATTAGCTTTCTAAACTGTAGATCAAATGAAAAAAAATCAGAGTACTTTTTAGAAAAATCTTTACCTTTAACTGCCCAGCTAAACGTTGGGGTGTAAATATTATGAAAACACTTTGAAATATCAAATTTAGTAAGATGACTAAACTTCTTTTCAATTCGATGTGATTCATAAGAATCATAATATTTATATAAGAAATTATATTTCTTATAGGTAAAATAAGAGCTAGCATAAACAGAAGTAGTCTCAAATGCATCTTTTTCAGTTTCTACGCCGCTGTCTTTATCTAACATTGAGAATGAAGCGAGTTCTTTTTCATAGTATCTTGACGCGACCTTATTAGGTGCTCTTAAACTTATAGGGCTTCTGCTACATAATTCAGTAATTAGAGAGTCATACTCACCATATAGTTTAGTGATTTTTCTTTGTATCGATGGATGAGGAACAGATAGTAATCGTTTACTCTTTGAATTTTTACTAATTCTATAATTGTATGGGGTAGTGTAATCATCCATACAAAAAAAGTGTTCAACAAACCTTTTAACACTAGCGTCTATTTTGCAAAAATGTTTACTCTTTTTATCCTGACTTCTAAGGTAAAAATAAGCTCCCTCATTCAGAAAGGTGATAGGCACTTCATAAGGAAGAGTATCAGTTAACATAACCCTAAGATGATCATGTTTATCTATTTTTACTTTGGACATTACCAACACCTTTTAATGTTTCTGCTTTCTTTCCGATTGAATGAGTTCATAACTCTTTGATTAAAACCAAAGTAAAATGAAAGCTTCTTGATTTGAATTAATCTATTACCATTAGCCTTTTTATCATAGTTATTAATATGATTTATAGCTTCTCTAACACTACCTTGATTAGAGTTAATAAGTTTATGGTAGTATTTATCAAGTTCTTTAACTTGAGTACTATCATTTATCAAAGGGTAATTGTAATATATTCCTGACTTCAGTCTTGTTCTATCTATATCTCCAATAATATACTGGTTACCTGTTAGAAATTTCAAACGAGATAAAAGTAATTTGAAGTTTCTATTTCTAGCATAAGAAGAAAATGAACGTCTTACTCTATATTTTATTTTATTTATCTTTTTCTCGCTAATTATCACCTTAACGATTCTGTTTTTGTGTTGATTATTCTTATGAATTTCACTGGAAGATATTATTTCGTAACCTAGATAATCAAGTTTAGAATTAGACTGTTTTTTGCAGTTTAAATCTATTAGTTTGGTTTTATCATTAAAATGTAACTCAGGTGAATTTCTACGAAGTATTCCTTCTAATTCTGAAAGGAGTTGTTCTGAGTCTCCAGTGAACATAATTAGTATATCATCGACAAATCTAGCATAGTAGTAAACATTAGATAGCTTCTTAACTTCACGATCAAATGGACGGATTCTTATTTCCGATAGAGTTGAACTTAAAGACATACCTCTAGGTAAACCAGTAAGTCCTATACTACTCAAATGTTCATCCCAGCATTTTAAAATACACCTGTTTTGGTGGGATAACAACCACTCATTAATTACATACTGTAATACTTTTTCTCTATCTATTGATTCATAGAACTCTTTGATATCTAATCGGAGAACTTTTATAGGTTGAGTATCTTTTAATAAAGAAATAACCTGCTTAACAATAGAATGCCTATCCGCTGTATTTATTTTAAATAGCCTTCTAATGTTATCGTTGAGTTTCTTACATACTATTTCGTCTTCAGCGCAATTAAAGTCATATGTGTCCTTACCCATTAAAGTAAAAGATTTAAATTTATCAAATGAATAATTCTCTCTATCTAATTTTTTTTCTATTTTTTCAAAGGTATCATCAAAGAAAACATCAAATGACTGAGATGGACTCCATTTGTGCCAAATGTTTGATGATATGTTTTTTACGTTACTTTTACTGAACGATTGATCTAACATTTTAAAAATCCTTTTCAACCTTAGCTACTAAATAGTTGTAATATACTTCAGATTCTAGAAGACTTAAAAAGTGATAAGATCTAACCATAAATACTCTAGAAATAAAAAATATAAAGATAGAAAGTAAGATTGAAGAGTGTATAGGGTAACTGAAAAATGAAAATGTAAAGATAATGAAAGAAAAGTTTCTATAAAAACCAAACCTTGCCAGAAATACATCTATATTATTATTTTTGCAGTTCTGTAGTACAAATGCTTTGCAAAAGCGGAACATGGTTTTTTCAGACACAATTTCAGGAACTATTATCCTTACTTTAGCTTTTAGTTCAGGCTGATCTCTAGGAGTTCGTTTCTCTATTCGATAAATTAAGTCCTGTATATGACAAAACTTATTTGATAATGCATCAATGAGCATTCCTAACAAAAGCAAAAGGACAGGTAGCGTAATAACAAGAACAGTAGTGAATTTCGAAAGTAACTCTAAAGTTTTGACCTTATCAAAATCTATGTATAGAGATATTGGATAGGCAGATATTAGAAGTGTTGCTAGTCCTATGGATAGATTATTGAATATATCCCACAAGCTTAATTTTCCATTGTCAAACATTAGCTAACCATCTGATAAGTTGAGACTTAAACAGAAGACCATATAGCGTTTGTTATTAAGATGCTGTGATCTGAGGCATATATGTGTCTATCGGCTTATCAATTACCTTGGAGTGAGACACGTTAGAACACGGGTAGAAGCGTTGGTTAGCTTCCAGTGATTCGTAATCAAGCATCTAAAGAGGTTTGTTGATAGAGACCCGTCTACTGTTCCAGCAAAAAGCTTGCAGGGACTACATGAAGTAGGACTTTGAGTATTTATATACTAGTCAAATTTGAGTGCAAGATTTGTTCATTGGTATGACAAGGAACCTATTACAGGCTGGCACTAACCAATTGTTAACAAAAACACCCAATCCAATACACTAGTTATCGTTCATTTTTATAGATTAATTTCTTCTTAAATTAATATTTCAATAGTTATTTGTAATATAAAAGTTAAGTATTTTACATTTGTTGTTGCAATATAATGCCATTATTTCAAATTCCTGTTTTTAAATGTGGAAATATAATGACCGATAAAAGATTATTACCTATTATTATCAGTCTGATGAAAGTTAAGTTTATAACAGATTTGTCTTTAATTAATTTTTGCCATTATTATACCACGCTAATAATAATTTTTATTAACTTAAAGGTCGGTTTGATAATCTAGTTAAATTGTACTTTATTATAAAGTGTTCTAGTAATCGTCACCGAGTGGTGCTTATGAATAAAAAAATATTAACGAAAATGGTATCGTTGAAATTGAAGTGAATATGGATTTTATTCCAGATGCTTTTATTGACAATTTACTACAAACAATTTTATTGACAAATGATAAATACTGTCGTGAAGGAGGTTTGTAATGGAATGTGTTGCATATCTTAGAGTCTCATCATATAGCCAAAAAGAAAAAGGAGATTCTATTGATGGACAAAGAAACTCTATAACAGAATGGATAGAGAATAGAGGAGATAATATCATAAAATGGTACATTGATGGTGGTGCAAGTGCATATAAAGGAAGAAGGAATAACTTTGAATTAATGCTGCATGAACTTGAGAGTGACATAATTAAGGCCGATGGGTTGATCGTTTATTCGCTGTCAAGATTTAGTAGGAATTTGCTGGCCCAACTCGAAGCTACCAAAGTATTACAAAAAAAAGGAATACATTTAGTCTCCGCTACCGAAGCTTTACCTAAAAGTTATGAAGATAGCTATGTAATGTCGTCAATCTTAGGTTTGATGAATGAACATTATAGTATGCAAAATGGGAAAGTTGTTAGAGATAGACTCAAGGATACAGCGATGAAAGGCTACTTTACAGGTGGGCCAATTCCCTTTGGTTATCATTCTGTTACAGTCTCCGGTGTAACTTCTAAGTGTAGGAGAAAGCTACAGATACTAGAAGAAGAAGCTGAAATAGTAATAGAAATATTCAACTTGCCTGAAAAAGGAATTAATGGCAAACCGCTTGGAGTAAAATCTATAGCTGAGATGTTGAATAAAAGGAAGTGTTATAGGAGAGGAACAAAGTGGAACCGTAACTCTGTATGTAGAGTTTTGAAGAATAGATCTTACATTGGTGAGTTTATTTATAACTCTAGAGATAGTGAGCCAATTGTAGTGAACATACCAAACATTATAACTAAGGATCAGTTTTATAATGTTCAAGCAGGCTTGAAATCACGAGACATCTTTTCTTTTGAATCTCGAAGAATTAGGTCTAAGTGTCTATTGACAGGATTACTAAAGTGCGGTGTTTGCGGTGCAAGTATGGTTGTTACAAGCGGTAAAAGTGGTAAGTACAGCTATTACCAATGCAGCAAGCAAGTTAGACATGCGCCAGACTCGTGGACCTCTAAAAGAATAAGAAGAGACAAAGCAGAACTTTTAGTTAAGGATAAATTTATGAATGAATTGTTGTCAGAAGCTCACCTGAAAACAATACATTGTCAGGCGAAGCAACGCCTTAAGGAGACTAGTAAACTGTTATCGGCTGATAAAACAAAGCTTTCCAAAAGAATAAGCAATTTGGAAACGCGTTACTCGCGTCTAATCACGATGGTTGCCGACGGTGACTTAGTTCCTGATGTACGAATCAACAAGACTATAACTGATCTATCTACTCAATTAGATGTTCTTGAAGCAGAAATGGCAAAATTGGCAGTGAGAATAAACCTTCCAGTGAAAAACTTTGGAGAAGCTAGGTTGGTAGAGGTCGCCGCAGCCGTGCAGAAGCACTTGCAACAGATAGATAATGAGGCATTAAAACAACTAATGCTTGCTACAGTCACGAGTGTGAAGGTGGTAGAGGCCACAAAAAAGCTGATATTTGAAGGGTCTAATATGGCTGTTTTATATTTAATTGCAAACGCAAAAACGGGAACCAATTTCTCGGTTCCCGCTTTCATCACAAAGTGGCGGAGAGATAGGGATTTGAACCCTAGATACGCTATTAACGTATGCCGGTTTTCAAGACCGGTGCTTTCAACCACTCAGCCATCTCTCCGTTGCGGAACGTATAATAGGGAGCATAGTCCGACTTGTAAAGTGCTGAATTATAATAGAAGTACTGTTTGCTCGTTTTATAGTCGCTGATGTGATGTTAAACAGTTTGAAAATGGGGTGAAAAAGAGACAAATAGTAGCAATTTATAGAGTTTTTACTTTATCTTGGCGTAAGTCAATAAAATGGTGTTTTATTGTTATCTTTATGATATTTAAGAAATAACTTGCTTTTAGGGTACATGTGTTCGCCCGAAAGTATTTGCAAGACTTTGTGAACTAATTCAAAATTAACTGGTATAGCCAGTTGTGCTTAAATTTTTTAAGGGTGTTTATGAAGGTCACAAATCTATTTAAAGACAAAGTTGATGCGATTTCTGCTCATCAATCCGAGTTTATGAATTGGATGTCTCCAACGTTACGCGATTATTGGAGTGACTTTTTGGGAAAAGCTCAGAATAGCTTTCTTTTCTCAAAAGTTCGTGATCACCAACAGCCAGCTGTTAACGAAGAGGTTGCGCCTCAACCTGCACCAATCGTAATGGCACCTGAGGCTCAAAAGCTGTATGACGAGTTAAGTGAAAAAATTGGTGAAGTGATTCACACTGGTGACTGGGTGCATGTATCTCAAGAACGTATCAATCAATTTGGTGCGGTAACGGAAGACATGCAGTGGATTCACACAGATCCAGAACGTGCGTCAGTTGAATCTCCATTTAAGACAACCATCGCTCATGGCTTTTTAACATTAGCATTGTTGCCTAAATTGACTGACTCAGTGGACCCTGATAAGCCAATGTTCCCAACAGCCAAAATGGTCGTTAACTTAGGCTTAAACCAAGTTCGTTTCCCTTACCCTGTTAAAGCAGGAAACAATGTTCGTGCTGTCAGCACGTTAACAAAAGTAACGCCGATCAAAAAAGGTTTGGAGATCGAGCGTGAAATTAAAGTGGAAATCGAAGGTATTCGTCGACCTGGTGCTGTTGTCGTTTCTGTTATTCAACTGCATTTCTAATTCCAGAGCCAGATAGAAAACATATGAAAAGAGAGCATTAATATGCTCTCTTTTTGGTTTTATTGATTAAAGCTTTTTACTGGAGTGTAACCGGAATCAGCAATCGCTTTTTGTCCTTGTTCTGAGCGAAGGAAGGTGACGAATCCTTTACCTGGTTCGCTAATCTTATTGACTTTGTAGAGTACTAGGAATGGCCGCGCCAATTTATACTTGTGATTGCTAATGTTTGCCGAAGTTGGGTCAATACCATCTAATTGAATCGCTTTTATTGAGCGATCTACTGATCCCACAGAAATAAACCCAATTGCACGAGTATTATGGTTCACGATGGTTTTTACCATGCTGTTGCTATTTACAACCAAGTTGTTCGGGCTGATATCTGAGACGAGGCGATCATTTACGATTTTGGTTAGTCCTAGCAGACTTTCAAAACTGTAGCGTGAGCCTGAAGATGCCTCTCTCGTGACAACAGCGATAGGTTGATCTGCACCACCAACCTCTTTCCAATTCTTGATTTTACCTTTGTAGATATCAAACAGTTGTTGTTGGGAAAGGTTTTTTACAGAGTTTGTACGGTTTACAACAACAGCTAGGCCATCATAAGCGATAGGATATACGTTGAGATCTTCACCTTTTTCGCTTTCTGTCAGATAGCGAGAGCTCATCCCAATCTCGGCTACGCCTTTATTAACCATTGTAATACCCGCACTAGAACCAATACCTTGAACTGCAATGTAATCGTCCGGGTGTGTTTTGTTGTATTCCTCTGCAAGTACATCCATTACGCGAGCAACCGAGGTTGACCCAGAGATATTAATTTCTTTTGCAATGGCGGGGAGGGAGACTGCTATGGCCAATAACGTCGCCACAGTAAAACGTAACATATTAAACTCCATATACGGTATAAAGCAGCGTTTATGATATTGCGTTCAGGTTACACTTTTGTGAACTGTCGGGTCTAAACAAGGGAATTCTTTCTAACCAAGAGGTGATGTAGGTAGCGTTTCCAAGCAGAGTGAGATGATAATCTGAGTAAATGAGAATATAGCCACCCTTTGTTTGAGGTAGGCAGATAATCACCATCGGTGGTGGTGTAAAGGTTATATACTAGGATCGACAGCTCTAACTATCATCCATCGGGAGAACGTTGATGTCAGTGTCCCAAATGGCGACAAGTCGTTTATACAAATCAGTTCAATCGCTCTGCTCTGCACGTAATGCTAACCTGCCTGTCGAGCAGGGTAAGTGCCTATATGAGCCAGTGGAGAATGGCGTCGAGCTTCATAGGGCGCATTTTCTTCTTGATTCACAGCACAGCGAATATACCTCTCCCGTCGCGAAGATTGTGTTTGATGAGGGCAATCAGCTTTGGTATTTCTACGTCCCAACGTACCGCAACGAATTATTAAGGTGGGTGCCTTATAAGCCACTTCCATACAGCCAAACGCTTGAAGACCTACTCACCGAATTGGAAAGCGATCCTCAAGCGTGTTTTTGGGAATAGGGAACGCTCCAACTCTAACAACTGCCAATGTCACCATGATTTATGCTTTGGATTTAACGACTTGGTTTCTAAAGTCTTTCGGTGTCATGTTGTAAACGGATTTAAATGCTGTACTGAAATGCGCAGCACTCTTAAATCCGGATTCAAACGCTATTTCTGTTATAGATTTTTCTGACATGCGCAGCTGGGTAGCGGCGAAGTTGATCCGCTTCACTTTTAATATCTGTGAAAATGAAAGCTCCTCTGCGGCGAGGCGGCGTTTTAACGTCGCGATAGACATACTCATATGAGCCGCTAAGCCTTCCAGAGTGATATCTTTCTCGATATTGTTCTCAATATACTTGATGGCCTTTTGAGAGTCGCTTAGGCTGCTTGCATCATCTATGATTGATAGGATATTTGGCTCTGCCTCCACCATTAACGACAGCAGTGCCATTGCGATATGACCTTGTGTGTAGTCTGGAGCATTGCGACTCGCTAAGTTGACCAATGTGTCTTTTAGTTGTGCTACTTCGCTGCTGGCTTGCGCTGAAAAAGGATAGAAGCGCCTTTCTTCCGTTTTGGAGCGTAGCATTGGGTGTGCTTTTTTAAAGTCACAGAATAGATTTGGGTTGAAGACTAGAGCCAGTGCTTTAAAGCCTTTTTCACTAGGGATGGCTTCTGCGCTGCTCAAATCAGCGGAGTTGTAGAGAGTAAAATCTCCTGCTTTAAGTTCAAACTGTTCACCATTTGGTTGATGAACTAATAGGGCACCTTCTTCAACAACATATAAGCCATTATGTGTTGCGGTGTAACGCTCACTTTTGCGCGCAGTGAAGTGATTAAAGCGAATGATCTCAATGTTCGGCATATTCGTTCTTATCATTTTTACATAACAAATAAAAAAGGCGCTCAATAGAGCGCCTTTTTAACTTCATTCGGTATTATTCACTTACAGTCTGTTCTGCTTGTGCTGCTGGTTGTTCAGCAAATACCTGGGTTGGCTTTGCAACTAAACTGCGGTTCTCTTGGTTTACGTCCGCAAGGACAATTTCCAATGTATCACCAAGTTTGTATACGACCTCTTTATCGATAGAGATGGTACCGTTGTCGCCATTGCACTCAATTCTTTCTTTATTATCAAGAATTAGTGCACCAGGAATAAAGGCTGCTGCGCCATTTTCGAGAAGTCGGACACGTGCACCAGCACGATTAATATCGAAAATCTCACCTGTGAAACAAGTTTTCTTGTTCGGCTCATCAGCAAGCGTACGTGCATATAACCAATCTGAGACATTTCGCTCAGCAATTTTATGATGTTTACGGTGCAGAGCTAGTTCTTCACCGACTTGATCATCAGGTTTTTGCACTGGCTCTTTGCCTAGGATGACAGCTTTCAACATGCGATGGTTGATCATATCGCCGTACTTACGAATTGGTGATGTCCAAGTCGCATAGATATCCAGCCCCATAGCGTAATGAGGAAGAGGCTGATTACCCACTTCACTGTAGGCTTGGAACTTACGAATACGATTATCAAGGTAAGAGGTTTCTTGCGCAGCCAACCAACGACGCAATGCAGCAAAGCCTTCTAGAGTGGTAATTGACTCCGCTGTGAATTCCAGTTCACCTTCTGGATTGACAAGTTGAACCACTTCTTCAATCTTCTCAGTCTTAATTCCAGCGTGAGTATTGAAAACACCTGTTTCAAATTTATCACGCAGTGTACGACCAGCACAGATGTTTGCGGTAATCATTGACTCTTCAACCAAGCGATTTGCACTGCGGCGCATATCTGCATGGATAGCAACCACATCGTTGTCTTCACTCAGCTCAAAACGGTAGTCAGGACGGTCTGGGAAGACCACTGCGTTTTTCTCACGCCATTCAGCGCGAGCAAGGGAAAAGTCGTAAAGGTCACGAACGATCGTCGCGATCTCTTCAGATGGTTGCCATGCTTCTGAGCTGCCGTTTTCTAGCCAATCAGACACATGATCGTATGCTAGGCGTGCGTGTGACTTGATGTTTGCTGCAAAGAACTTGATATCGTCGCCAATTACGCCGTCTTTATTTACGGTTACGGTACAGCAAATAGCAGGGCGGATTTCGCCTTCAATCAGAGAGCATAGGTTGTCTGCTAGATCGCGAGGCAGCATTGGAATATTGCGGCCCGGAAGATAAATAGTATAGCCACGCTCACGTGCTACTTTATCCATTTCATCTTCTGGTGTGATATAGGCAGTTGGATCTGCGATAGCGATTGTCAGTTCGAAATCGCCAGATTCGGTTTTCTTCGCGTACAGCGCATCGTCCATATCTTTGGTTGATTCACCATCGATAGTCACGAAAGGAACGTGTGTCATGTCTACGCGTTCTAGATCGGCGTCGTCTTTCAGTTCCCAGTTCTCGATGCCTGCTGGCTCAGAGTTTGGTAGATCGTTTTGAGCAAGCGTTACCCACCAAGGTGCAATTTTGTCGTTCGCGTCTGTGATTTTTTCAGAAATTTCCACGAAGAAAGAGTTATCGCCTTTTAGAGGGTGGCGAATAAGATGTGCGACAACCCAATCTCCCTCTGCGAACTCGTCAGGTTTGAGACCTTTCTTTAGTTTCGCTTTAAGAGAAAGCTTTTTAAGCTGCGGGTGATCAGGTGCTACGTTTAGCTTGCCTTTGAACATTTTGACTCGACCAATAAAGCGAGTCACGGCTTGTTCTAACAGCTCTTGTGGCTCTGCAACTTCGCGTTCATTTTCTGTGCGGATAATGGCGACGACTTTGTCACCGTGCATGCACTTTTTCATGTACGCAGGTGGGATGAAGAAGCTAGTCTTGCTGTCCACTTCCAAAAAGCCAAAGCCTTTATCTGTGGCTTTTATTGAGCCTTCTTTTTTCGGCAGGTTTTCTTGGATTTGCTGCTTAAGCTGAGCGAGTAGTGGGTTATCTTGAAACATCTTTTCTTAAATTACCTATGGAGTTGGGCACACTATAATCATTGCGAGCTATTATTACTACCTGTGGAGCGCAATTTCGCCGTGAATTTTGCTGATCGAATTGCAGGAAATCGGCTTAAATATTGATGAAAAACTCATCTGCGAGCTGCGCAAATCTACGGGGAATGGTGGGGCTGGTGGAAAAATATGCTAAAAATGCCATTATTGAGAATAAATTGTGATGTAATTCAATTTTTTCTGGCTTTTTTTATGCTTTTAAGGAATAATCCGCCTCCCTTAGTCGTCCCTAATGGCTTATCGCGGTTGTGTACTGTGCTGTGTTCCTGTCTGAATGGAATCAGTAACTGGATGAATCAGTATCGAATTGGAAGAGCATATGGGACTGTTTTTTTGTTTAATTAAGTAGGATCCCAATGCAAGATTCTGTTATTCAATTCAGCGATTTATCTCTGAATGATTCTATCCTTTCTGCTCTAGACGGAATGGGTTTCGTGTCACCAACTCCAATTCAGGCTGCGGCAATCCCACACCTGTTGGAAGGTGCTGACGCGCTGGGTAAAGCTCAAACAGGTACAGGTAAAACGGCAGCGTTCTCTCTGCCTCTTCTAAATAAGATCGATCTCAACCAACGTAAACCACAAGCTATCGTTCTTGCGCCAACGCGTGAGTTAGCGATTCAGGTTGCGGCTGAAATGAAAAACCTTGGTAAGAACATCAAGGGTCTTAAAGTTTTAGAGATTTACGGTGGTGCTTCTATCGTAGATCAGATGCGTGCTCTTAAGAGCGGTGCACAAGTTATTGTTGGTACTCCAGGTCGTGTACAAGACCTTATCAACCGTGAACGTCTACACCTAGATGAAGTAAACACGTTTGTACTAGACGAAGCTGACGAAATGCTAAACATGGGTTTCGTTGATGACGTTACTGCGATCATGGAACATGCACCAGAGTCTGCTCAACGCGTTCTATTCTCTGCAACAATGCCTCCGATGCTTAAGAAAATCGTTGAGCGTTTCCTACGTGAGCCTGTAATGGTTGACGTTGCTGGTAAGAACCACACTGTAGACAAAGTTCAACAGCAGTTCTGGGTAGTGAAAGGTGTAGAGAAAGATGAAGCGATGTCTCGTCTTCTTGAAACAGAAGAAACTGATGCGTCAATCGTCTTCGTACGTACTCGTCAAGACACTGAGCGTCTAGCTGATTGGCTATCTGCACGTGGCTTTAAAGCGGCTGCTCTGCACGGTGACATTCCTCAGTCTCTACGTGAGCGTACTGTTGATCACATCAAACAAGGTGTTATCGACATCCTAGTTGCAACTGATGTTGTTGCACGTGGTCTTGACGTTCCACGTATTACGCACGTATTCAACTACGACATCCCATTCGATGTTGAGTCTTACATCCACCGTATCGGTCGTACTGGCCGTGCTGGACGTAAAGGTAAAGCGATCCTTCTTGTTCGCACTAACCAAATCCGTATGCTTCGCACTATCGAGCGCGTAACTAAGTCATCTATGGAAGAGATTCAACTTCCTCTACGTGACCAAGTTGCTGAAGCTCGTCTAGCTAAGCTAGGTGCTGAGCTTGAAGCAGAGAAAGAGCACAAAGCTCTAGACAAATTTGCTGAGCTAGTAGAGAAACTACAAACTTCTCTAGAAATCGACCCAGCAACGCTTGCTGCTATGCTTCTTAAGCGTCAGCAAGGTAAACGTCCTCTGTTCTACATTGGCGAAGATCCAATGGTTGAAGCGATTGAGCGTGATAAGCAACGTCGTAAAGAGCGCCGTGAAGGTGGTCGTGACGGCGGTCGTAACTTCAACAACCAAGATTGGGATACTTACCAGCTTCAAGTTGGTCGCGAGCAAGGTGTTCAAGTTAAAGACATCGTTGGTGCTCTAGCGAACGAACTAGGTCTAGGTAAAGGCTCTATCGGTGCGATCAAGCTAGCACAAGGCCACACATTCGTTCAGCTACCAAAAGCAATGACTTCTGAAGCTGCGGGCAAGCTAAGCAAACTACGCATCCGTCAACAAGATGTTGGTGCTGTAGTATGTGATTTCGATGACTTCCGAGAGTCTCGTGGTGGTCGCCGTGACGGTGGTCGTCGCGATGGCGGTCGTCGTGATGGCGGCGGTTACCGTGGCAACCGCGAAGGCGGCAACCGCGGTGGTGATCGTCGTGAAGGCGGTCGTCGCGAAGGTGGCTTCCGTGGTAACCGTGACGGCAACCGCGATGGTAACCGTGAAGGTGGCGAACGTCGCTTCGATCGTAACCGTGGTGGTGATCACCGTGGTAACCACCGTGGTGAGCGTGGTCACGGCCGTGGTCGTCGCACTCAAGAAGCATAATCACGAATCAGTGATTAGAGCAATTGATTAAATTGCCGCAAGAATTGAAAGCCGAGCGAAATGCTCGGCTTTTTTATGCGCGTCGAATACGGCTTTGTTTTTCATCGTGCTCATTTACCCAGGTTATTACTTCGTTTAAGGGTAGGGCTGGGCAGAACAAGTAGCCCTGAATGATGTCGCAGCCACGACTGCGTAAAAAATGCAGTGTATCCATGTCTTGAACGCCTTCTGCGACGACTGAATACCCTAGACCATGCGCTAACGCTATTGTGTTTTCAACAATAGAGCGGGTGCCCTCTGTCCGGCTTGCGGTACAAAGAAATGATCGGTCGATTTTAATTTGATCAACTGGGAGATCTCTCAAAAGCGACAGAGATGAATACCCGGTGCCAAAGTCGTCCAAGCTGATCTTAATACCCAATCCTTTGATTTGGTGAATTAGGGGGTTGAGCTCAACAACTCTATCAATCGCCATCGTTTCAGTAATCTCTAAGCTTATAAGGTCAGCAAATTGAGGGTTTACTTTGAGCAGTGTTTCCAAGCGGTTGAACAATAAATTAGACGAGAGATCTTTTGCAGATAAGTTAACGTGGACAGGAAGCTTGATGTCTTTTTCTATAAAGGTCTGTAGGTCTTTTTCAACTTGGTTGAGGACCCACATGGTGATGTTGTGCACTTGATTACTTCGCTCCGCGATGGGGATGAAGTCGTTAGGCGAAATCGTTTTACCATTTTCATCATGCCAACGGATTACGGCTTCAAAGCCGACAGCTAAGTTAGTATGTGCGTCAATCAACGGTTGGTAGTACAGCTGGAACTCCTCTTTTTCCAGCGCACATTGAATACGAGAAGAGATTTCGAGCTGGTATTTGGCCCCGACGTTCATGTCCTCATTATAAAATGCAAAGAGATTGCCATTTCGTTTGGCGTGATACATGGCAATGTCCGCGTGCTTTATCAATAGATCATTGGACAGAGCGTCATAAGGGTAGGTACTGACACCGAAAACAACGCGGGAAGAGACTTGAAACTCATCTAAATGGAAGCGATTAGACAGTGCCGAATCTAACTCTTCGATGAGACTTTTGCCTGTTTCCTCGCATGCTGACGAGGTGAGGATGACAAATTCATCGCCACCAACGCGGAAAATTTTGTCACTGCCTTTAAGTTTCTCTTGGAGACGTTGCCCAATTTGAATCAGTAGTTGATCTCCACAAAAGTGTCCCATAGCATCGTTGACTTGTTTAAAGTTAACGACATCGAAAAGGATCACTGAGAAAGGGTCTCCAGACTGTATTCTATCTTCGATTAACTCAAAGCAGTATTTACGGTTAGGGAGTCCAGTAAGTGCGTCGTGAACGGCATTACGCTTCTCTTTTTCAGCAACGGTATGAAGTTCTAGTATGGAGTCGTTGCTCCATTTGATAACCAGCACCACAAAAATGCTGCCACCGAATAAAATGAGAGAAACTCCGGTTTCCAAGAGGGAAGCGATAGGTTTTTGCATTATAGCGTGTAAAAAAGCGGCATACGCAAAAATGAAACAGCTGATTAACAACAATAGGAAAGTCCACCCGGGTACATCAGTTCTCGAGCAGATGTTTTTTGTCATCTGCCATCCCCAGCAGAGCAAAATCAAACCTAAGATCACTAATAGAAATGCAATAGTGGGCACATTATTACCCCGATTTATTGATTGGTTTATTATTTTTGTTCACCCAATAAACAACGTAGCTCATATCTCTGAATTTGTACAAATTGACCTATTCATAAATTATGTTTAACAAGTCATATTTTTTAGTCTTCAAATAAAATCAAAACTTGCTACAGATCAACAAAATTTGTTCAATCAAATCGCTTTTACTAAAAGATTGTTGAAAGATTAAAAAATTATTGAATAATAGAGGGGCAAACAAGAAGTACGCAGCGCACAAGCGCTATTACAACCTCTGCTCTACAACAGGATAACTATTTCATGTCTAATTCGTTTGTACTGGTGATCAACTCTGGTAGCTCTTCATTAAAATTTGCTGTTATTGATTCTGAAACCGGTGAAGCTTTGGTATCAGGTATTGGTGAGTGTTTTGGCCTACCTGAAGCTGAAATCAGTTGGAAATATCAGGGAGAAAAAACCGTTGAAGCAATTCCTGCTGGCGGTAACCATCATCAGTACGCTGTTGAGCGAGTGGTAAAACTACTCGAGACTTTGGGTTTGAGCTCAAAATTTGTAGCTGTAGGCCACCGCATTGTTGCTGGTGGCGAAACCTTTAAAGGCACAGTAAAAGTCGATGAAAAAGTTATTCAAGAAGTTGAGCGTCTTGCTGAGCTAGCGCCACTTCATAACAAAGCGAATGCAGAAGGCATGCGAGCAGCAATGGCAGCATTCCCTTCACTGCCTCAATTCGCTGTGTTTGATACTGC
Organism: Vibrio sp. ArtGut-C1; assembly: GCF_002105475.1. Taxonomy (NCBI): domain Bacteria; kingdom Pseudomonadati; phylum Pseudomonadota; class Gammaproteobacteria; order Vibrionales; family Vibrionaceae; genus Vibrio; species Vibrio sp. ArtGut-C1. The sequence continues at coordinate 34,523 of NZ_NCTH01000012.1, forward strand.
TTTCCACCAAACAATGCCTGCAAAAGCGTTTATGTACGCGCTTCCTTACGAGCTTTACGAAGAGCATAAAGTGCGTCGTTACGGTGCTCACGGCACAAGCCACTACTACGTAAGCCGTGAAGCAGCGAAAATGCTAGATAAACCGGTTGAAGAAAGCAGCTTTATCACCGTGCACTTAGGTAATGGTGCATCAGTGAGTGCGGTTAAAAATGGCGAATGTGTTGATACAAGTATGGGTTTGACGCCGCTAGCTGGCCTAATGATGGGCACTCGTTGTGGTGACCTCGACCCAAGTGTTATCGAGTTCCTTTTCCGTAAAGGTTGGGAAAAAGACGAAGTGTTCGAGATGATGAACAAGAAGTCAGGCTTCTTAGGTGTATCCGGTGTAACAAGTGACGCACGTGGTGTACTAGAAGCCATGGAGGCGGGTAACTCACGTGCGAAGTTGGCATTTGAAATCTTCACTTACCGTGTTGCGAAATACATTACTTCTTACCTAGCTGCTCTGGATTTATTAGACGGCATCATCTTCACTGGTGGTATTGGTGAAAACTCACTACCAATTCGTCGTGAAATCTTGAAAAACCTAAAACTGCTAGGTTTTGTTGAAGATGAGAAAGGCAACGAAGATGCAAGATTTGGCAACGCAGGTGTTATTGCAACATCTGAGTTGCTCGGTGCGAAAGCACTAGTTATTCCTACCAATGAAGAGTGGGTAATCGCTCAACAGTCGGTGGAACTGCTGTAAAACGGCAAAAATTTTGGGAACTAAGTCAAAGCCCTTTCCTTTATGGAAAGGGCTTTTTTTGATCCAAATACATCCTTTCTCCATACAACTATCCGCATTAATACGGATCTCTAATAGCTGCCAATTGCCTTAATATTGATAAATATATAAACAACTTGGGCGGTGAAGAAATTTCAGTATACTGCGCTTAAGCCATACCAAAGAAAAATAGCCTTATGTCATGTAGGTATCTCAGCTCGGAGACAGGAGTTGCGTTTGAAGAACGATCAAACGAAATCGTATCTTTGCAGGCTATTGGGCATATAAATAATAAACCGTTGACTAGTTCGAAGATTAGTCAAATGAGAGAAAGTCATGTTTTTTAATAAGTCGCTTCAGCAAGAAAACCAACGATTAAAGCAGGATCTGCAACGCTTGCAGCAAATCCAACACAGTTTAGATGAAGAAATGCTTCGCTTAACGCTGGATAAGAAAGGCTGCATTACCTCTGTAAATACAAAACTTCACCAACAACTCTTTTTCGCTGATGCGGATATTTTAGCGAAACCGATTACCGAGTTGGTACCGTCAAATTCGCGCAATACAGATCACTTTCATCGAATGAAGAGAGCCGTTCAGGAAAAAGTCTTTTGGAATGGCGCGATGCAAGTACTTAAAGGCAACGGCGAAGAAGCGTGGTTACGAACGGTTATTCAGCCTGTTTTAAACGAACATCAAGAAGTCGAAAGCTTTTTTGTGTTTGCTTCTGAGCTTACGCGAACGATCAAAGCATCGCGTGAGCAAGAGGACATGCTGAATGCGTTGAGCCGTTCTATGGCGGTTATTGAGTTCACGTTAGATGGTAATGTATTAAAAGCCAATGATAATTTCCTTAATACGATGGGTTATACACTGGATCAAATTAAAGGGAAGCATCATCGTATGTTCTGCGATCAGGAAGAGGCTGGTTCTGAAGCTTATCGCGAGTTCTGGCAACGTTTGGCAAAAGGACAGTTTGCTTCAGACCGATTTAAGCGAGTTAACCGTTATGGTGAAGAGGTATGGTTAGAAGCCTCCTATAACCCTATCCATAACGATAGAGGAGAGCTCTACAAGGTCGTCAAGTTCGCGACCGACATCACCCAGCAGGTGATGCAAGAGCAGCAAATGGCTCAGGCTGCGCAATTGGCTAATGAAGTTTCTCAAGAGACCGGAACACAAACACTGCAAGGTCAGCAAGTGATAGGTTCGACGCTAGAAAAGGTGCAAACACTGTCTGACCAAATGCAGCAAGCGAATACGGCCATTGACGAGCTCAAAGCGCACTCATCACGCATTAGTGAACTGGTTAATAGCATCAGTGGTATTGCTGACCAAACTAACTTACTAGCGTTAAATGCGGCGATAGAAGCGGCTCGCGCGGGTGAGCATGGTAGAGGCTTTGCCGTTGTTGCTGACGAGGTCAGACAGCTTGCCACAAGAACCAATGCGACCACTGATGAAATTGTCACAATGGTAACTGAAAACTTAGAGCGAACCGATAATGCTGTCCAACTGATCGCCAAATGCCAAAAAGAAGCACTAGATACGCTAGAACTTTCAGAAAAAGCGGGGAATGTGATGAACGAAATACAAGATGGCGCTAGCCGTGTCGTAGAGGCTGTGGAGCAATTTAACCGCTCATTGTAGTTGGTTCTTCATGCTATCAATGGCTGTCTTCAGTTCCGATATAATCAACTTGTTTACTACTGCGGCTCATCGCCAATAAAGCGCTTTTTTTGGTGATGAGAAAGCTAATTATTTCCCTCCTTAATATTTCGTATTTCTATCTTAACGTGTCGCTATTTTACAACACTGTTAATAAAAAGTAGCGTAATTTAATCTCCTGTTAACTTGGTTGCGAATCACAGTTGGGGGAGACCTACTTGGACTTACTAAATTTCACCATAGATAACTTAGCGCTGCTAGGTACGCTTACCATGGAGCACATCTCTTTGGTCGCTCTGGCTGTTGGGCTTGCCATCCTAACTGGCGTACCTATCGGCATTCTTATCACACAAAATGAGCGCGTTGCGAAAGTGGTGCTTTACGTAGCGTCCATCATTATCACCATTCCTTCAATCGCACTGTTTGGTTTGATGATTCCTCTCTTATCGACCATTGGTCATGGGATTGGCTACGTGCCCGCCGTGATTACCGTACTGCTTTATTCTCAGCTACCTATTATTCGCAACACTTATACCGCCATTCACAACGTAGAATCGTCACTCCGAGAGGCAGCTCGCGGCATCGGGATGACGCCTTTTCAGCGTTTGAAAATGGTGGAAATTCCATTGGCGATTCCGGTGATTATGGCGGGTGTGAGAACGGCAGTAGTAATGAATATTGGCGTTATGGCGATCGCCGCGTATATCGGAGCAGGAGGGCTAGGCGTGTTTATCAGCCGCGGCATCTCGCAAAGTGATCCTCGACAACTGATCGTTGGTGCCATCGCCGTTAGCCTTCTGGCTATCATCGCGGATTACGGATTGATTCGACTACAAAAAAGATTAACGCCACCGGGCCTGACTGCAGCTCGATAAAGGATAAATAATAGGGACATTCAAATGATCAAAATTGACAAGCTAACCAAAATTTTTGAAACGCCTAATGGCCCGGTGACTGCCGCAGATCACATTGAGATGGAAGTTCCCAGTGGTGAAATTTGTGTGTTACTTGGCCCATCCGGTTGTGGCAAAACTACCACGCTGAAAATGGTCAACCGAATTATTCCCGCGACATCGGGCAAGATCTATCTTGGCGGTGAAGATACTTCTGGGATGGATACGGTCACTCTGCGCCGCAACATTGGCTATGTTATTCAGCAAATTGGCTTATTTCCCAACATGACGATCGGCGAAAACATCGCGGTGGTTCCCAAGTTATTAGGATGGGATAAGGCAAGGTACATGACGCGTGCAAAAGAGCTATTGGAGATGGTGGCTCTTGATCCTAGTGTCTTCCTTAATCGTTATCCAAATGAGTTGTCTGGCGGACAGCAGCAACGAATTGGTGTTGCCCGATCGCTAGCGGCGGATCCTCCCGTCATGCTGATGGATGAACCTTTTGGTGCGATTGACCCGATCAACCGTGAAGTAATCCAGGATGAGTTCCTTAAAATGCAGCAAGAGCTCAACAAGACCATCATGTTTGTCAGTCATGACATTGATGAAGCGGTCAAAATGGCCGATAGAATTGCGATTTTCCGTGATGGTCACCTGGTTCAGTACGATACGCCTGACGATTTGCTCGCACACCCGAAAGATGATTTCGTGAAAAACTTTGTCGGAGATGATCGCGCACTTAAACGTCTTCGCTTAGTGACGGCTGACTCCGTCATGCAGACCACTTTTGCGTACGTGAAACCTAACGATACGCTTGCCGACGCCCTAACCAAAATTGACGCGTATGGGTATCGCGACGCCGTGATATTAGTGAATGACCAACACCAACCTATCGGTTATGTGCCAAAAGCTACCGCAATCAATATGAAGGGGTACTGCGGCGAACATTATGTCGGCCTGAAAACAATCGCCCGAACCACGGATGATCTGCGTAAAGTCGCATCGAAGATGTTCACGCACGACATTGTTTGGATGCCGTGTGTTGACGAGAATGGCCGCTTAGTGGGCGAAGTCACACAGCGCGGCATTACCCATTATCTAGGCGCAACTTATCAGCGCGATACCTCTCCTAGTCAGCCGCAGCCATTGCATCAGGCTAAGGAGGCATCGTGACCAATCAGCTTAAACAAACCTACTATTTCGTTTTATTGGCGTGTGTCTTTGCGTTGGGTATTTATTTACAAGGCGCGGGTACGATCGATGATTTTCTTTACTACCAAGAAGACATTGTTTATTTGACGGTTCAGCATATTGAACTGGTGCTGCTGTCTGGTGGATTGGCGATCCTAATCGCGATTCCCGTCGGCGTATTGCTCAGCCGTCCTCGTTTTCAGAAAGTCGCAGAATCGGCGATGCAGGTTTTGAATGTGGGGACCACGATTCCTACTTTAGCCATTCTCGCGCTGGCAATGAGCTTTCTTGGCATTGGCACCGTGCCTGCGGTATTTGGGCTGACGATTGCCTCGTTGTTGCCGATTGTCAGAAACACCTACATTGGACTGAAAGAAGTGCCCGCTCATTTAAAAGAAGCGGCGTCAGGCATTGGTATGACCGAGTTACAAATGTTGTTTCAGGTTGAAATTCCTAATGCGCTGTTCGTCATTTTTGCCGGTATCCGCACGGCGTTAGCTGTCAACGTGGGCACCGTTCCACTGGCCTTCTTAATTGGTGGCGGTGGGTTAGGGGAGCTCATTTTTACCGGTATTGATCTGGATGAACCCATCATGATGCTGGCAGGCGCTATTCCTACAGCGATGCTGGCTATCGCTATCGACAGTGTGGTAGGAGCCGTTTCTTATGTCACTGTACCTAAAGGCTGTAACCCTATTAGAGCTAGACAATAACAATCCTAAAAATTGAACACAGACAGGAGTCAAACATGTTGAAGCAAATTACTCGCCGCTTGCTGGCCGTTGGTGCACTGCTTTCAAGTTTTCACGCATCTGCGGAAATCGTCGTAGGTGGTAAAAACTTTACAGAACAACAGCTTTTAACGGAAATCACGTCTCAATATTTAACCAAAAAAGGCTACGACGTTGATAAACGTTCGGGAATGGGCAGTGCGGTTTTGCGTAAAGCGCAAGAAAACGGCCAGATTGATCTTTATTGGGAATACACGGGCACATCACTGATCATTTACAACAAAGTCAAAGATAAGCTCCCAGCAGAGCAAGTGTATCAACGCGTTAAGGAACTGGATGCCAAGAAAGGCCTAGTTTGGCTTAACCCTTCAAAAGCGAACAACACCTACGCGCTCGCTATGCGCAGTGACGATGCGAAACAACGTGGCATTTCAACCTTATCCGACTTCGCCGAGCAAATGCGCCAAGACCCGCCAATGACCATCGCTTTGAATGCGGAATTCTATGCACGAAAAGATGGTTTCCGACCTTTACAGAAAACCTACAAATTCAAAGCTTCACGTGACCAAGTGAAACGCATGGATACTGGGTTAACTTATGATGCGCTAAAAGGGAAAGAAGTCGATGCTGCGCTTGTATTTGCAACAGATGGTCGTATCAAAGCTTTCGGTTTTACCGTTTTAACGGATGACAAACAGTTCTTCCCTGATTACGCGATCACACCTGTGGTTCGCCAAGAAACGCTAGATGCGAACCCAGAGCTTGCCGAGCAAATGAACGCGCTTTCTGCGGCGATCGATGGCGATACGATGTCGACTTTGAATCAACAAGTTGATGTGGAGCGACGTTCGATCTCAGAAGTCGCAAGCCAGTTCCTATCTGAGCATAACTTGGGGTAATACCATGACTATCCTGCAAGTCAGTGTGGCCCAAATCAACGCCCAGTTAGGCGATGTGAATGCCAATCTGAATACTCATCAGGATTACATAAAGCAAGCTGCGGCCTTGGGGTCGCAGCTATTGCTATTTCCTGAACTCTCCTTGACCGGATACCAGCTCCAATCTTCTGTGCGTGAAGTTGCCATGAAGCGTGATGATGCTCGGCTTAAAGAGCTTGCGCAACTTGCACCGCACATGTCCGTGATTGTCGGCTTTGTTGAACAGGCTGCTCCGGGAGAGTACTACAACGCGATGGCTTGGTTGCTCGGTGGTACGGTGGTTGCTGTGCATCGCAAAATCAATTTACCAACCTATGGTGGGCTTGAAGAGGGCAAGTGGTTTCATTCTGGTGACGCAACCACCAGCGTTTCTCTTGATGATAATTGGCGAGGCTCGGTTTTAATTTGTGCCGATTTATGGAGTCCACCTTTGGTTCATTGCGCGCTACTCGATAAGCCTGAAATCTTGCTCGCGCCGATCAATTCGGCCAGCAGTATTGTCAGTAAAGATTTTTCCAATGAAGACAACTGGTTAGTTAACGTTAAATTTTATGCGGTGCTCTACGGAACTCCAGTTTTGATGGCCAACCGTTACGGGCCAGAGGGCGAAGCGTGGTTTTGGGGAGGAAGCTGTATTTTGTCTGCAACGGGTGAGCTATTGGCGCAGGCAGAAGACGGTGAAACCTTGATAACTGCAACCTTGTCATTGGACGATATTGATAAAGCCAGATTCGAGCTGCCTACCATGCGAGACAGCAATACACCATTGATCACAACACTATTGTCGAAGGCAAAACGCTAAAACTGGAGCAGTAGACGATGCAATCTATTCATCGATTTATTCACGAATTAACCTTTGAACAGCTTCCCGCTGACGTTATTGAACAAGCGAAATATTGCGTCTTGGATTTGTTAGGTGTCGCCGCAGCTGGTAAAGCGACGCAGCTGCAAAACATGGTAGCCAAACTCGCGCAGAAGCAGTTTGCCGGTGATACGCCGATGCTGTTTTCTGATCACACGGCTAGTGGTTGTGGGGCAACTCTATATGGCGGCATGTTGATTGACAGTATGGACGCGCACGACGGCCAAGTCCTGACGAAAGGCCATGTTGGCGTCGCTGTTTTGCCGGGGCTGCTCGCCAGTATGCATGAGTTAGCAGTTACGGGAGAAGAGTTATTAACGTCCCTCGTCATTGGCTACGAAATAGCAACTCGCGCCGGAATCGCGCTGCATCAAACCGCTTGTGATTATCATACTTCTGGTGCTTGGAATGCGTTGGGTGTCGCCGCGGTGTCTGCAAGAAGAAAAGGCTTAACGGAGGCACAAACAGAGCATGCGCTCGGCATTGCCGAGTTCTATGGCCCGCGCAGCCAAATGATGCGTTGTATTGAACATCCAACCATGCTCAAAGACGGCTCTGGCTGGGGAGCGATGGCGGGCTTTGCCAGTGCAGAGCTGGCAGAAGAGGGCTTTACTGGCGCGCCAGCCGTGACTCTGCTGGACCAACAAACTCACGCTTTGTGGGCAGATTTAGGGCAGCGTTGGTATATCCTGGAGCAATACTTTAAACCGTATCCGGTTTGTCGTTGGGCTCAACCCGCGGTTGAAGCAGTGAGAGCGCTGCAACAAGAAAATAAACTAGAACCTGATGAGATTGAACTTATCGAAGTTCATAGCTTTCATCAGGCGGTGTGCCTGCATACCAAACGCCCAGAGACAACCGAGCAGGCTCAGTACAGTTTGCCATTTTCAGTCGCGAGTGCGGTCATGAATAATACGGTCACGGTAGAAGCCGTTACCAAAGGACTGAAAGATCCTGCTCGCTTGGCAATTACGGAGCGGATGAAGTTAATTGAAGAGCCTGCTTACAATGATAAGTTTCCAGCCGAACGCTGGGCGCATGTCGTGGTGACGTTGAAAAATGGCGACAAACTGACTTCGCCTCCCTGTATTGCGCGAGGTAATCCAGAAAATCCGCTCAGTCGAGACGAGATGCGAGGTAAGTTTCGCATTTTGGCAGAGAAAGAATTGTCCGCTTCACGCGTGTCAGCGATAGAAGAGGGATGTTTGCAACTTGATAAAGCCAGTAAAGAGCAGATACTTGCTTGGCTATCACTGCTTTACCAAGGCACGTTGTCTGATAAGTCGTCTGACACGTTGCCTGGCACGTCAATATGAGATCGAAGAGATCGAACTTCTTTTCTCTTACTCAATCTTAAGTTAAACGTCGCTCTTCACGCGGCGTTTTTTCATAGCGTTTTTTGTAGCAGCGCGCAAAATACGATGTAGAACTGAACCCACAAGCGGTACTGATTTGAGTAATGGACAACATGGTTTGCAACAACAAATGTTGAGCGCGCTCTAGGCGCAGTTGAAGGTAGTAATTGCCTGGTTTGTCTTGCAAGTATTGTAAAAATAACCTTTCCATCTGCCTGACCGATAATCCTACTTGTTCGCCAATTTCATAGCATTTTAGCGGTTCTTCCATGTTGGCCTCCATGATCTCTACAGCGTCGAGTAGGCGCGGGTGGCGGATGTTGTGCTTACGGATTAACGACATCCGCTGTTTATCATGCGCTGGTCGAATCGCAGGGTGAATGCATTGCTCCGCCACTTGATTCGCCAAGTCACTCCCATGTTGGTTTGTAATTAAATGAAGCATCATATCCAAACCGGCTAGGCCGCCCGAACAAGTTGGTGTACGTGGGTCGAATTCGTACAACTCACTGGTCACGTTAATGTTTGGAAACTCCTCTGCCAGGCTGTTGGCGGACTCCCAATGCACCGTACACGTCTTGTTTTTTAATAGCCCAGCTTTTGCTAACAACACGCTGCCTGTCGAAGTCGAGCCCACGGCGATGCCTTGACGAAGCGCTTGCTTTAACCACTGATTCACCGAGCCACTCGCAGCAGCAACATGGGCGCCAATACCTGCCACAACTAGAAGCAAGTCTAAATGAGCAATGTTGTTGACTGACTGTGTTGGCGAGAATGAAACGCCATTACTGGCCGATACTTCTTTATCTTCGAATCCATAAATATCCCACTGATACAAATCGCAACCAGCGAGGCGGTTGGCCATTCGAAGAGGTTCGATAACTGCCGAAAAAGAGAGCATCGAAAAATCAGGAATAAGGAAAAAACCAATGCGATACGTGTGTGTCGTTTTCATTCTCTGTAGTCACCAAGTGGGCAGTTCATCTATGTCGTATTTCTGGATAAGAATGTCGCAATTGTTAAATTATTGCTATCAAAATTCGAACATGATGTGACTTAAGACAAGGAGTTCTTTGTCGAGCATACACATTCATTTGGACGAGATAATTATGATTGAACAAAAAGCCCCAGTAATTAGTGATGGTCTACGCCTTGATGGCGCTTTCTTTACTGACGAGAACGTTAACAACCCAGACTTACCGATCGTTATTGTCTGCTCAGGCTTTACTGGGCAAAAAAATATTCACCCAGAGCGTTACGCGAGAGCCTTAACTGCGAAGGGCTTTACGGTATTCGGATTTGACTACCGTGGCTTTGGTGAATCTGAGGGCATTCGTGAGCGAGTTATTTTGGATGAACAAGTACGAGACATCGCGAACGCGGTTGCGGTTGTGAAACAGCGCGCTGACGAGGAAGGCCGCAAAGTCGTACTGGCTGGCTGGGGCATGGCGGGGGGATTAATTCTTGATGCTTACCGAGTTTGCCAAGATGCGATTGATGGCCTTATCTCCATGAACGGCTTTTATGATGCGGTACGTGTTCAGGTTGCTCAGCGTGGCGAGCACGGCTGGAAAGCGTTCCGTCAATTTATGTTAGAAGAGCGTACACGTCTTGCTCTTGGTGGAGAAAAGCAGGGTATTGATCCATTTGAAATCTACCCGCTTGATCCAGTAAGTCGCGAATATGTATTCACTGAACTGGTCAAAGCGCCGGGCTACGGCGTGACATCTGATCTGGATTTTGCGGATTCTCTCATCAATTTCAAACCGGAAGCTCTACTGGACGAGCGATTTGCAGACGCGCCAATCTTGATTGCGCACGGTGCAGAAAACGACCTTCACCCAGTGACCGAAGCAAAGTCGCTGTACGCGAAATACCCTGGGCCGAAATCTCTATTCTTACTGCCGGAAGGTGGTCACACCGAGTGGATGTTGGACGACGATCCTAAGTTTATTCAGTTCTCTGGCGTGATCGCAAACTGGTTGAGTGAGAACTTCAGTTAAGTCTTCAAGAGGTGCTGTCGTTGATGGCACCTCTACCTTTCTGACAGGATGATTTTCGATGAGCATAATTCCATTTTGTGAAGCGGCGGACCCATTTGTAAATAAACCAACAATCGCGATTCCTGAAGGCGCGGTTGATTGTCACGCCCACGTTTTTTCTTCACGTTATCCGTACTGTGAAACGCGAACCTACACACCACCTGATGCCAGCGTCGGCGCGTACCTGCATTTGCACCAGCAATTAGGCATCCGTCATGGCGTGCTGGTTCAGCCTAGTGTGTATGGCAATGACAACCAGTTGCATCTTGATACATTACGGTATTTACGCCAGCAAGGTTACGACTACAAAGGCGTCGCGGTCGTGGATGCGGATGTGTCCGAGCAAACGCTGGATGAGCTACAAGAAGCGGGATTTTGTGGGGTGCGGATGAATCTACTGTTTAAAGGTGGTATTGAGTGGCGTGATGTTGAACGTTTAGCGGCTCGCCTTGCAGAGCGACACTGGCACCTTCAATGCTTAATTGATGTTTCGCAGTTTGATGACTTATATCAGCGATTAAGGGCTTTACCCGTGCCCGTAGTGATTGATCATCTTGGACATATGCCAACAAACAAGCTTATTTCTCATCCTGGTTTTCAAACCTTATTGAAGCTTAAAGCTGAAGGCAAAGTGTGGACAAAACTGTCGGCACCGTATCGTTTGTCGCCTCAATCACCGCCTTATGATGACGTTTCTCCATTTGCTCAAGCTTTGTTAGAAGCGAATGAAGAGCAATGTGTCTGGGGATCGGATTGGCCTCATCCATGTTTTGCTGCTGAGATGCCAAATGATGGCCAGTTGTTAGATACCTTGTGGCACTGGACGCAAGATACGACACTGTTTGGCAAGATTCTGGTCGATAACCCCAAGCGCCTCTACCGCTTTTAACTCCGCATTTATGTTATGAACCTAAAAAGACAACCGTAAGGCACTGATTCAAATTATGCTTCCTGCACTTCCGTTACAGGTTTACTCTGATCCTTTGGTTATCAAGTTCTTTAACACCCTTAAACAGCTTGGTTTCAAGGGGGATACTGATGCTCGTTATACCACTCGATTGAGTATGGCGACTGACAACAGCGTCTACCAGCAACTTCCTTTGTCGGTCGTCTTTCCTGCCAACCATCATGATGTGGTAATACTTGGCAAGGTCAGTGCACGTGATGAATTTAAGCACCTGACCTTTTCGCCCAGAGGAGGCGGAACGGGCACCAACGGACAATCATTGAACTCGGGGATTGTGGTTGACCTGTCTCGCTACATGAATCGAGTGTTAGAGATTAACGAGCAGGAAGGCTGGGTGAGAGTGGAAACAGGGATAGTCAAAGATCAACTCAATGACATCGTTCGCCCTTATGGTTATTTCTTCTCGCCAGATCTGTCGACCAGCAACCGCGCAACATTAGGTGGGATGATTAATACCGATGCATCAGGCCAAGGCTCTTTGCAATATGGTAAAACCTCGGATCATGTGTTGGCACTCAAAGCCGTATTGGCGGATGGTTCGGTGCTCGATACCGAAGCAATTCAACAAAACAAATGGTTAAACAGTGATGCAGTATCGCGAGCGTTAAAAATTACGGAGGAAGTTTGTCGAGACAAGCGTCAACAGATTCTGGATAAGTTTCCTCCTCTGAATCGATTTCTTACTGGTTATGACCTAAAAAATGCCATAAACGACAAGAGTGAAGAGTTTGACGTCACGAGAATATTATGTGGCTCTGAAGGTACGTTAGCTTTTATCACTGAAGCCAAGCTCAATCTTACGCGAATACCTACCACGCGACGGTTAGTGAACGTTAAATACGATAGCTTTGATTCTGCATTGCGAAATGCTCCCTTGATGGTCGAAGCAGAGGCGCTATCGGTAGAGACGGTTGATGCAAAGGTGCTCAATCTTGCAAGAGAAGACATTGTCTGGCACTCGGTAAAACACGCGATCTCAGATGTACGGGGCAAAGAGATGCAAGGGATTAACTTTGTCGAGTTCGCAGGCAGTCACGACGATGATATTGAGAATAAAGTTGAACGTTTACTTTCAATTCTCGATAAAGAAATGGCTCACCGACGCAGTGGTATCATCGGTTATCAAGTCTGTCGCGAACCCCAAGACATCCAGGCCATTTATGGCATGCGCAAGAAAGCGGTCGGGCTGCTTGGCGCGACCAAAGGGCAGGCAAAACCGATTGCATTCGCGGAAGATACCTGTGTGCCGCCTGAAAATTTGGCGGACTTTATCGCGGAATTTCGTATGTTGCTAGACAGCAATAACCTGCATTATGGCATGTTTGGGCATGTGGATGCTGGCGTCCTTCACGTGCGTCCGGCGCTCGATATGTGTGACCCTGAGCAAGAAGCGTTGATGCATCAACTGTCCGATGATGTAGTCGCGCTGGTGGCAAAATACAATGGCTTAATGTGGGGAGAGCACGGTAAAGGATATCGCTCAGAATATGGACCAGCCTTCTTTGGTGATGAGCTCTTTACTGAATTAAGGCGTATTAAAGCGGCGTTTGACCCCGACAATAAAATGAATCCGGGGAAGATTTGCACACCACTGAATAGCGACGCTGAAATGGTAAAAGTCACAGCGACCAAGCGTGGCTACTATGATCGTCAGATCCCCTTAGAAGTCCGAGAGTCGCTTAAGCCCGTGCTGTCTTGCAATGGCAATGGGCTGTGTTTTAATTACGATGCTGATAGCCCAATGTGTCCATCATTTAAAGTAACAGCCGATCGTCGCCACTCTCCGAAAGGGAGGGCTGGGATAATGCGTGAATGGCTGCGTCGCCTTAATGACAGTGGCTTCGATTTGCTCGCTAACGAACAACAGCTTCTCAATCAAACATTATCGGTCAAGCTTTTGGCTCAGAAGCTGAGTCAACTGATATCTCGCCCCGCATTTGATGATTTATCGCATGAAGTTTATGAGGTGATGAACGGTTGTCTAGCGTGCAAAGCATGTGCGAGTCAGTGTCCTGTAAAAGTTGATGTGCCTGATTTTAGAGCACGTTTTTTACACCTCTATCACTCGCGTTATCGCAGACCTCTGCGCGACTATCTGGTGTCGAATATTGAGCAACTGCTGCCGATTATGGCAAAAGCTCCCAAGCTGGTTAATCAAATTGCATCTAGTAGGCCTGTTACGCAAGTATTAGAGACATCCATCGGTTTTGTTGATTCGCCAGTGCTATCGATCCCTACGTTGCAAAGTCGATGTCAGGCACTTGGCGTGAGCCCGTTCGACTTTGCGTATCTAGAATCGCTTTCCCCAGAAGTGAAGCAAAATTACGTCTTGATTGTTCAAGATCCATTTACCAGCTTTTATGAAGCCGAGTTGGTTGCGGACTTTATTCAGTTATTGCAGCGGTTAGGGAAACACCCTGTTGTTCTGCCTTTCAAACCCAATGGGAAAGCTCAACATGTAAAAGGTTTCCTTAAGGCATTCGCCAGAAATGCACAAAACACCTCGGATTTTCTCAACCAAGTTGCTGAGCTTGAAATTCCTATGATCGGTATCGATGCAGCCTTAGTGCTTTGTTATCGTGATGAATACCATCAGGTTCTAAAAGAAAAGCGGGGCGAATTTACAGTTTATACGGCTCATGAATGGCTGGTGGATACACTCAATGAATGGCCAGTCGTACGCGCATCGGATGAAGAGCCTTGGTATTTGATGGCGCATTGCACAGAAAAGACCAAAATACCGCAGACTGAGAAATCTTGGCAGTCTATTTTTCATCACTTTGGCTTAAAACTGCATGTGATACCTGCGGGATGTTGCGGTATGGCAGGGACATTCGGCCATGAAGTGGATAAGAAAAGTACGTCTGAAGCTATTTATCAACTGAGTTGGAAACCGAATATAAAGAACCTGCCCACTGAGCGTGTGTTAGCCACGGGGTATTCCTGTCGCAGTCAAGTTAAGCGTTTTGAAGGGCAGGTAGTTCGACATCCGGTCCAAGTTTTAGCCAGTTTGTTTAGTGCATAAGATGCTTAGGCAATTTAGTATACGAAAACGCTTGCCTTAAGACTTTACCTGCCTTTAATGTATCCGACCGCAGAACTTCAATCTGCGTAACAACAACACAGGAGAGAATCGGGCTTTCACTTTCGCTCGACAGAAACTCCTTTCAAATTGATACAACAGCGCAGCAAACTTCCCTTGCTGCGATACTGTGTTCCATATTTTGTGAGTACTTATGTTTAACTCAGAACGCAAAGCGACGGTTATTCTGGTTGCGACAACGATGATCGCGGCACTTGGTTGGATCTTTTCTAAGGAAACAATACAGGGCTTACCACCTTTTGGCTTTATCGGGGCGCGATTTACTATTGCATCGCTCTGTCTGTTGCCATTGTGCTATCGACCTTTTCTGAAAGCGAATTTGAGAGATGTGCTTTCTGCTGGTGGTGTCGGGCTCCTGTTAGGCAGTGCCGTTATGACATGGATTTACGCCATCTCCATCAGCGATACGCTCGGAGAAGGCGCATTTATCATGAGTCTCTCCATGCTATTTGTGCCTATTGTTGCGTGGGTTATGTTTCGTCAACGACCACAACGAATTTTCTGGCTTTCTTTGCCTATCGCGGTGTTAGGTCTAGCCTGTCTCTCTTTAGTTGGCGGCTGGAAGCAATCGGCCAGTCAATTTTGGTTTCTTGGGGCGGCACTGGTTCTTGCGCTTCATTTTAATGTGAACAGTAAATACTCTCAAAAATTACCTGTGTTGCTGCTTACTTGCGTGCAGCTTTTTTCTGCTGGTTGTTTAGGTTTGTTGGTTTCTTTCTTTATGGAGTCTTTTCCGGCAGAGGTTGACTCCTCCATTTGGTGGTGGTTCGCGTTGAGCACTTTGCTAGCGACGAGCTTGCGTTACGTAATGCAAACCATGGGGCAAAAATTTGTTCAGGCAGGTAATGCTGCCTTGATCATGATATTAGAGCCAGTTTGGACCGTCATTCTAAGCGTGCTGTGGTATGGCGAAGTGCTAACGGCAAATAAGCTAGTAGGCTGTGTGCTTATCTTATTCTCTCTTATTATTTATCGTACTGGCGGTCGATTTCGTTTGTCTATCCCTAGGTAGCTTCAAGAGGTTTGGGTAGGGAACAATTTAGGAGTGAAGCATGGCCAATACTGAGTATCAGGAATCACTAGACTTTTTAGATATTTTAAGTGTCTGTTTATACCGTTTAGGAATTAGCGTATTTGCCTTTGGACTTATCGCGATGACGATATCGGGTTTGCACCTTATTGAAGGTTCGGCATTTTATGATCGAAATGTGTTGCTGCTCATCGCCATTGCAGGCGTATTAACTGCAGCAAATATCCATGTCTACAGTAAAACTGTGCGTACTGTCATCAGCTGGTCAACTTGGGTGGGACTGCTCTTCATGGTGAGCGATCCAGACTTATCCCGCGTGTGGCTTTCTCTTGGTTTTGTCTTTGTCACTTTTTCCGGTGTGGCGCTGAAAGAATCCTTTTGTTTTAAAGTTCCAGGCTTGAAAGCGGTGCCAGTGCTACTTGTCATCGCAACCTTTGCGTTTTGTTTCGAAATACTGACGGTAGCGACTATTGCAACAGGGTTGTCTGGCTTAATTATGGGCTTCCTGTCTATATCAAAGTGGCGGATGCCACTTCATTTTGATATTGGTATCAAAGCAAACTACGAGGTTTAATAAACGCCTTAAGTTAGAGATGTCATACGGTTACGCAAAGCTAGCGATACTTTTGACGTGGGTTCTCGATTAAGCTCTTCGCTGATCATCCAGCCAGCTTTTGCTAACAGCTCCAAGTCGATCCCCGTTTCGATCCCTAATCCTTGGCATAAATACAGTACATCCTCCGTCGCGACATTCCCCGAGGCCCCATGAGCGTATGGGCATCCACCTAGCCCAGCTACACTACTGTCGATGGTATTGATGCCCATACTTAATGCTTGATGAATATTGGCGAGCGCTTGTCCCCATGTATCGTGGAAATGGACAGCAAGTTGGGGGAGAGGTGTAACCAACATGACGGCTTCCAGCATGGCTGCAATTCGATTTGGCGTGCCTGTGCCGATGGTGTCACCTAGAGACACCTCATAGCACCCTAAATCGATGAGGGATTTGGTCACGCTCGCCACCTGCCTAGGGTCTGTCGGACCGTCGTAAGGGCAATCGGCAACGCAGGATAGATAACCTCGAACAGGGATGCCGTGTTTGGTGGCTAATCGCATTACAGGCTCGAAGCGAGTTAAACTTTCTGCAATCGAGCAATTGATATTGTGTTGGCAGAATCCTTCTGATGATGAAGTGAAAATTGCGACCTGATTGGCACCAGCCTCCAAGGCTTGTTCGAAGCCTTTTAGGTTTGGTGTCAGGGCAGAATAAGTAACATGATTTCGCCTTGTTATTGCTTTCATGACCTCTGTTGAGTCCGCCATTTGTGGCACCCATTTGGGCGAAACAAAAGAGCCCGCCTCAATATGCGTTAGCCCAGTATCAGAGAGTAAGTTGATCAACCGGATTTTAGTCTGGGTCGCAACAGGAGATTCATTTTGCAACCCATCTCGTGGACCTACTTCGACAATATTTACTTTGGAAGGCAGCATTACTTGTCCTGTGATTTGGTGATCCAACTTGGGCTTCGTTTTTCAAAAAACGCTTGCAAGCCATCTTGGCCTTGTGGCGATACCCTAATGTCTGCAATGAGCTTGCTGGTATAGTGAATCAGTTGTTGATCGATCGGGTTTTGATGACATTGGTGACAGAGCGTTTTTGCTTTACGCATCGCATCTGGGCTATTTAGTAGTAACGTCTTGATCACGCTATCGACCGCACTTTCAAGTTGTTTGGCTTCTTTCACTTCGTGCACAATACCAAACCGTTCGGCATCCTCGGCTGAAATGACTTCACCACTTAAAATATAACGTCTGGCTTGTCGATTCCCCATCGCGCGCATGACGTAGGGTGCAATGGTTGCCGGAACTAAACCAAGCTTAACTTCACTTAAGCAAAAGTTAGCACATTGGCTCGCGATGGCGATATCACTGCAACAAATCAATCCCAGCGCGCCGCCGTAAGCGGAGCCTTGTACAACCGCGATGGTGGGTTGAGGGAACGAATCTAGTGTTTCCATGAGTCTTGCCAAGTTTTGGGCATCAACGAAATTATCTTGCCTCGTGCTATCGGCCATCGACTGCATCCAATTCAGGTCGGCCCCGGATGAAAAGTGCTTGCCGTTACTTTTTAATACCAAGCATCGCACATCCGTTCGTAAAGCGAGATAATCTAGGCGGTGGATCAGCAAGTCGATCGTACAAGCATCAAAAGCATTGTGCTTGGTTGTTCTGTTTAGAGTGATGGTCGCTACGCCATTGTCATCGACATGCCAAAGAACATCATCTTGTCTTTGGGCGTTGGGAATAATGCTTGGTTGCATTTCCTGCATACTTACTTCCTTAATTTATCTCTGGATATTTACATTCTGAAGACGCCAAACTCGCTATCAGGAATGGGGGCATTTAATGCTGCCGTTAGCGCTTGACTCAACACCTGACGCGTTTGTTTGGGGTCAATAATTCCGTCATCCCATAGCCGAGCGCTCGCAAAATAGGGATGTCCTTGTGTTTCATACAAGTCTATGATTGATTTTCTAAAAGTGTGTTCTTCTTGCTCTGACCACGCTTCCCCCTGGCGTTCCTTCGCGTCTTTTCGCACTTGTGTTAAGACGCCTGCCGCTTGTTCTCCGCCCATCACAGAAATACGCGCGTTCGGCCACATCCACATCATGGTTGGATCATAAGCTCGGCCGCACATGCCATAATTGCCAGCGCCGTACGACCCACCGATGATTACGGTAAACTTTGGTACGTCAGCACAAGCGACGGCCATCACCAGCTTGGCGCCATGTTTTGCGATGCCTTCTTCTTCCACCTTTTTCCCAACCATAAATCCGGTAATGTTTTGGAGAAAGAGAAGCGGTGTTTTCCGTTTGGCGCAAAGTTCAATAAAGTGCGCGCCTTTTTGTGCCGATTCAGAAAACAAGATGCCGTTGTTTGCCACAATGCCGATCAAGTGTCCGTGAACGCGAGTAAAGCCACACACTAACGTTCTGCCGTACAAGGCTTTGAATTCGTCGAAATCAGAATCATCGACGATGCGGGCGATGATTTCTCGGACGTCGAATGATAGTCGTAAGTTGGCATTCACGATTCCGTAGATTTCTTCAGCATCGTAGCGGGGAGGTAGCACGGTGTTTTCCGGCTTAATCGGTTTCGCTCTATTGGCATTGGCAATGGCTTCTCGGGCAAGCATTAGGGCATGCTCATCATTTTCAGCGTAATAATCAGCAACACCAGATTTACGACAATGCACGTCTGCACCGCCGAGCTCTTCACCCGTCACGACTTCGCCAGTGGCCGCTTTCACCAGAGGCGGTCCCGCCAAAAATATGGTGCCTTGCTCTTTGACCATAATGGACACATCCGCCATGGCAGGAACATATGCGCCCCCAGCAGTGCAAAGCCCCATCACAACAGCAACTTGAGGGATGCCTTTTGCTGACATCCTCGCTTGGTTAAAGAAAATGCGACCAAAGTGTTCTTTGTCGGGGAAGACGTCGGACTGATGAGGGAGATTTGCGCCACCGGAGTCCACCAAGTATACGCAGGGGAGTTGGCAACGTTGGGCTATCTCTTGCGCTCTAAGGTGTTTTTTTACCGTGAGTGGGTAGTAGGTTCCGCCTTTTACCGAAGCATCGTTGGCGATGACCATACATTGAATCCCCGCTATGAAACCAATGCCGGCGATAACGCCAGCGCAGGGGATGGATTCGTCATACACTTGCCAGGCGGCAAACTGGCTAATTTCAAGAAAATCAGTGTTGTCATCAAGCAAGCGCGCGATGCGTTCTCGGGCGGGGAGTTTTCCTTTTTGCCTCTGGTGCTGAATGGCTTTTTCACCGCCTCCCTGTTTGATGGTCTCGATGTGTTGATTCAGTTGAGTGACCAACGTTTCCATCGCAGCTTTATTGGAAAGAAATAACTCGTCAGTTGGCTTAGTTTTACTTTTGATAATGGCCATAATGACTTCCTTGTCGTATGTTCCTTTAGCGAGATTCTTCGAACAGTTCTCGGCCTATTAACATGCGGCGAATCTCTGAGGTACCCGCGCCGATTTCATAAAGCTTTGCATCACGTAGCAAACGACCAGCAGGGTATTCATTGATGTAGCCATTCCCACCGAGCAACTGTATTGCATCAAGTGCCATTTGTGTGGCGAGTTCTGCACTGTACAGAATCGCTCCTGCGGCATCTTTGCGTGTTGCGTTACCTCGATCACAAGCCGCTGCGACGGTATATACATACGCTTTTGCTGCACTCATTCGAGAGTACATATCGGCGAGCTTGCCCTGAACTAACTGAAACTCGCCAATGGATTTTCCGAACTGCTTTCGTTCATGTACGTACGGGACCACAATGTCCATGCAAGCTTGCATTATCCCGAGTGGTCCGGCAGCAAGGACGACGCGCTCGTAATCTAGTCCACTCATTAACACCTCGACGCCTTGATTCAGCTCGCCAAGAATATTCTCTTTCGGCACTACGCAATTGTTAAATACAAGTTCGCAAGTGTTCGAGCCCCTCATGCCTAGTTTGTCCAGCTTTTGAGCATGGCTGAAACCTTCGACGTTGCGTTCAACAATGAATGCGGTAATACCTCGTGAACCTGCGCTGACATCCGTTTTAGCGTAAAGCACCACTATGTCAGCGTCGGGACCGTTGGTGATCCACATTTTGTTGCCATTCAGTACAAAATGGTCGCCCTTGTTCTCCGCTTTCAGTTGCATGCTTATCACGTCTGAACCGGCATTGGGCTCGCTCATCGCTAGGGCGCCAACGTGCGTACCATCGATGAGTTTGGGAAGGTATTTCTTGCGTTGAGAAGGGGTGCCATTGCGAAAGATCTGATTGACGCACAGATTAGAATGAGCGCCGTAGCTTAAAGCGACGGAGGCAGAGGCACGGCTGATTTCTTCCATCGCCACAACGTGAGCGAGGTATCCCATGCCTGCACCACCAAATTCTTCATCGACGGTGACACCAAGTAACCCCATATCTCCAAACAAAGGCCACAAATGCTTCGGAAACTGGTTATCGCGGTCTATATCTGCGGCGATGGGAGCAATATGTTCCGTAGAAAAGGCATTAACGTGGTCTCGGAGCATATCGATGGTATCACCAAGTCCGAAATTCAGTGGGGCGTAGGTGCTTTTCATAACGTCTCCCGATATCAGAGGTAAGGTGGAAAAGCCGATTGCAGTGTCGCTATTTGAGTATAGCGGTTATGTCTCTTTGCTTTTGAGTGTTTGAATACAGCGTTCTTTAGCGGCATTCAACTCTGCCATTACGACGCTGATGTCATTGAGTTGCTGTTGTAGGACTGCTTGTTTCTCTTCAATGATATTGAGCATTTTCAATAACTGTCCTTCTGTTTGTTGCATGTCATAGAGCTCGAAAAGTTCACGAATTTCTGCCAGTGAAAAACCGAGCCGTTTCCCTCTCAAAATCAGTTTGAGACGAATTTTATCTCTGCGTTGATAAACGCGCATGTTGCCTTTTCGCTCTGGTTCAATCAGACCTACGTCCTCATAAAACCGGATACTGCGAGTGGTAATATCAAACTCCTTGGCGAGGTCACTGATCTTGTATTTTTCCATAACATACTTACCTCGAATAAAAATCCAGTTTCTGGAAATCGAACCTTCAACGGAAAGGCCGAACGCAAATTTTGAAAGATAAACGCCTACTTGGTGTGTTTTTTCATCTCATTGTAAAGGCTAGTGCTATGCTTACGTAAACGTCAAGAAATCGCAGTATGAAAGTTTGTCAGTGAGAAAGGGCGACAAAGACTGGCGTAGCACTTGGTAAGCAATGTCATGCAAGGGCGTTATCAGTCAGTCTAGTGTTCACATATACCTCAAGGGAATGCGAATCATGGAAAAAGACATCTGGATTGTCAGCGCGAAGAGAACGCCGATCGGGCGCTTTCAAGGAAAGTTGCAAACTTACTCCGCTCCTCAATTAGGTGCACTAGCGATAAAGGCTGCGACGCATGAAGTGAATGTGACATCTGTAGATGAAGTTTTTATGGGATGTGTGCTCCCTGCTGGTTGTGGGCAAGCCCCGGCGAGACAAGCGGCAATTGGTGCGGATTTACCCATGAGTGTAGGGTGCACGACTATCAATAAAGTGTGTGGTTCCGGCATGAAGAGCGTCATGTTGGCGCACGATCTTATCAAAGCTGGAACGATTCGAACGGCCATTGCTGGTGGTATGGAGAGTATGACCAATGCGCCGTATTTATTGAAAGAGGCGAGAAAGGGAATGCGCATGGGCCACCAGTCGACGTATGACCACATGTTTCTCGATGGACTGCAAGATGCGTACGAAGGGCACTTAATGGGTGTTTATGCTCAGCACGTCGCAGATAGGCTTAAGTTTACCAGAGAGCAAATGGACGAATGGGCAGTGATGTCGGCAAAACGTGCGTTGGAAGCTCAAGAACGAGGCTTATTTGCCGACGAGCTGTCACCGATTGAATTCAACACCAAGTCTGAACAAGGAACGCTGGATTACGATGAGCACCCGCGCTCGGTTGATCTGGATAAAATCCCTCAACTCAAACCTGCATTCGATAAAAAAGGCACGGTGACCGCTGCTAATTCGAGTGCGATTTCCGATGGCGCTGCAGCGCTTGTTCTAATGGATGAAGAGACTGCGATCCACCAAGGTCTTGAGCCACTCGCCGTTATCAAGTCTCACGCCACACACGCCAGAAAACCTGCTGAATATACTTTGGCTCCCGTTTATGCGATTGAACAGTTGTTGTCTCAATTGGATTGGTCAATTGACGAAGTGGATCTGTGGGAGATAAATGAAGCCTTTGCTGTCGTGACACAAATCGCGGTAGCAGAACTTGGGCTTGATATGAGTAAAGTCAATATTAAAGGCGGAGCGTGTGCACTGGGGCATCCGATAGGCGCAAGTGGCGCACGAATTCTGGTGACATTGATTCATAGTTTGCGTCAGCTACAAGCTTTAGGTACCGACGGTGATCTAGACGCCAAAAAAGTGATGCGAGGCGTTGCGTCACTTTGTATCGGTGGTGGAGAGGCAACGGCGATAGGCATTGAAATACCGCTTTAATTGAAATCAGAAAGGAGTAAATGATGACTCGTTTAGTTCCCTTGTTTATTGGTGGAGAGTTTCGTGAATCTCAAACTTCGGATTGGATCGAGGTGACCAATCCCGCCACTAATGATGTCATTGCGTACGTTCCCTGCTCAACGGACCACGAGATGGAAGCCGCCATTGATAATGCGAAAGAGACATTCCAATCCTGGAAGGAAGTGGCAGTATCCGAGCGTGCCAGAGTCATGCTTCGTTATCAGCACCTTCTCAAAGAACATCATGATGATCTTGCCACACTGCTTTCTCATGAAACGGGTAAGATTTTAGTGGATGCTAAAGGCGATGTGTGGCGAGGCATAGAGGTGGTTGAGCAGGCTGCAAACATTGCCAGCAATTTGATGGGCGAAACCGTCGAAAATGTTGCCACGGATATTGATAGTTACTCAATGATTCAGCCCCTAGGTGTGTGTTGCGGCATCACGCCGTTTAACTTTCCTGCCATGATTCCGTTGTGGATGTTCCCAATCGCTATCGCGGCGGGCAATACGTTTGTGCTTAAACCCTCCGAACAAGTGCCGTTGACCTCTATTCGTTTAGCCGAACTATTTGAGCAAGCTGGCGCGCCGAAAGGAGTGTTGCAAATCGTTCACGGTTGCAAAGACCAAGTCGACTTCCTACTGGCTCATCCTGACATTCGAGCGGTGTCATTTGTTGGCTCGGTTCCTGTTGCCCGTTATATCTACACCACGGGTACGAAACACTTTAAACGCGTTCAAGCTTTTGCTGGTGCTAAAAATCACATGGTGATCATGCCTGATGCGAACAAAGAACAAGTGGTGAATAACCTAGTGGGGGCCTCCGTTGGGGCAGCGGGGCAACGTTGTATGGCGATTTCTGTTGCGGTATTTGTCGGCGATTCAAAACAATGGATTACAGACCTCAAACAGGCAATGGCGAAAGTACACCCAGGGCCTTGGGACGATGAGCAAGCTGCTTATGGTCCTCTCATCAGTGAACAAGCCAAACAACGCGTATTAGACCTAATTGAAGATGGCAAACAACAAGGCGCAGTGTGTGAACTGGATGGCAGTCAGTGTGAAGTGGAAGGCTTTCCCGATGGAAACTGGATTGGCCCAACCTTGTTTAGCGGTGTAACAACGAATATGTCGATTTACACGCAAGAGATATTTGGCCCTGTTTTAGTTTGCATGGAAGTGGATACGTTACAAGAAGCCATTGAGTTAGTGAATCGCAACCCATACGGGAACGGCACTTCCATTTTTACGGCTAATGGCGCTGCTGCAAGAAAATATCAGCATGACATTCAAGTTGGTCAGGTCGGGATCAATGTGCCTATTCCGGTACCTTTGCCATTTTTCTCTTTTACAGGCTGGAGAGGCAGTTTCTATGGCGATTTGCATGCGTATGGTAAACAAGCGGTACGTTTTTATACCGAGACTAAAACGGTGACGGCACGTTGGTTTGATGACGATATTCCAACGGGGCCTAATCTGACCATCCAACTGCGCTGAGTGAATAGAAGGAGCTTTTATGGACTTTGAACTTAATGAAGATCAACGTGCATTTGCCGATACCGCTCAGCAATTTGCCGATGAGCGTTTAGCGCCGATGGCGGCGGAGTGGGATGAAAAACAGATCTTCCCCAAAGACGTATTGAGAGAGGCGGGAGAACTGGGGTTTCTCAGTCTCTACACTCCAGAAGCGCAAGGTGGCCTAGGGCTGAGTCGCATAGATGCGTCAATTATCTTTGAACAACTGGCCATGGGATGTACGTCCACTACGGCGTTTATGACGATTCACAACATGGTCAGTTGGATGATAGCCAGTTTTGCTAACGATGAAACCAAAACGCAGTTCTGCCCGAAGTTAGTTACGGGGGAATGGTTAGGCTCCTATTGCTTAACCGAGCCCAACGCAGGATCAGACGCCGCTGCACTGACCACTTCCGCTACAAAAAAGGGAGATAAGTATGTCCTCAACGGTGGCAAAACCTTTATCTCTGGCGCAGGAGAGACAGATGTTTTGGTCGTGATGGCGAGAACCGGAGAAGCGGGGGCCAAAGGCGTGTCTGCATTTGTTGTTCCTGCTCAAACAGATGGTATCAGCTATGGGCGCAAAGAACCCAAAATGGGTTGGAACAGCCAACCAACACGAGCGGTTACTTTTGAAAATGTCGTTATTCCAGCTAGCCATTTACTGGGCGAAGAAGGGCAAGGTTTTGTCTTTGCGATGAAAGGGCTTGATGGAGGGCGTATAAACATTGCGACCTGCTCCGTCGGTACGGCTCAACAGGCCCTTAATCAGGCGACACGGTACATTCAAGAACGTAAGCAGTTCGGCAAGCCGCTTGCGCAGTTTCAAGCCTTACAATTCAAATTGGCAGACATGGCGACAGAGCTAGTGGCTGCGCGGCAGTTGGTGCGCTATGCCGCCAGTAAGCTCGACCGAAATGACCCAGATGCCACTGCTTATTGCGCGATGGCAAAACGGTTCGCAACCGATGTGGGCTTTCATGTTTGCGACCAAGCGCTGCAGCTTTATGGCGGCTATGGTTATATCAAAGAGTATCCAATGGAACGTCATTTCAGAGATGTGCGTGTGCATCAAATTCTGGAGGGAACGAACGAAATTATGCGTTTAATCATCGCGCGCCGTTTGCTCTCTGAGGAGTCGACCTTGCTGTAGCGAAGTATTGGATTTGTTCATTGAGAAAGGATTCATATATGCCATTAACCCAAGAAGCCATTCAACATACGATCGCTAATCACGTTGCGGTGGTGACGATGAACAACCCGCCAGCCAATACGTGGACAGCAGAGAGCCTCAAGGCACTGAAGTCGCTGATACTCACACTTAACGATGATAAGCAGGTCTACGCACTGGTTTTAACCGGCAGTGGAGAAAAGTTTTTCTCTGCTGGTGCGGATCTCAAGCTATTTTCTGATGGTGACAAAGCGGTTGCGTTAGACATGGCGCGATGCTTTGGTGAAGCGTTTGAAACACTCTCGGAATTCCGTGGTGTTTCCATTGCCGCCATTAATGGTTACGCCATGGGCGGAGGTTTAGAAGTGGCATTAGCTTGTGATATTCGAGTAGTTGAAGAGCAAGCGGTACTTGCTTTACCTGAAGCCAAAGTCGGACTTTTGCCCTGCGCTGGCGGTACCCAAAACCTCACAGCGTTAGTAGGAGAAGGCTGGGCAAAGCGCATCATTTTATGTGGAGAACAAGTTAGCGCTGACAAAGCAAAAGAACTAGGCTTGGCTGAGGAGTTGGTTCCCAAAGGCGAAGCGTTAAGTAAAGCGTTGGAGCTTGCTGAATCTGTTGCGAACCAGTCACCATCTTCTGTCGCCGCATGTAAGGCGCTCATTCAAAATATGCGCTCTGCGCCACTTAAGCACGGCTTAATGAAAGAGCGAGAGTTGTTTCTGAATCTTTTTGATACGGAAGATCAAGTTGAGGGTGTTCGCGCCTTTTTAGAAAAACGCCCACCGCAATGGAAAAACCGATAGGAGGCCACATGGCAGGGATGGTAACCATCAGTGAAATAGAGTGCTTAGATGGCGTGCACCGCATTGGTATCGCAACGTTAGACAACACCGCTTCATTGAATGCATTGACGTATGACATGTTGGTCCAACTCAACGATCAGCTTATCAAGTGGCAAGATGATCCGCATGTGACTTGTGTGGTACTAACCGGCGCTGGAGAAAAAGCATTCTGCGCTGGTGGCGATGTTCGAGCTATGTATCACGTCATGCATAACGAGAGTAAAGAAAAAATCGTAGAGTTCTGTACGGACTATTTCTCGTTGGAGTATGAGTGTGACTATCTTATCCACACTTACAACAAACCTATTATCGGCTGGGGAGAAGGTATTGTCATGGGTGGTGGGATGGGGCTTTTTATGGGAACCAGCCATAAAGTTGTGACAACAACATCACGCCTTGCTATGCCAGAAATCAATATCGGACTGTATCCTGATGTGGGAGGTACGTGGTTTTTAAGCCAGATAGATCCGCAAGTGGGTTTATTCCTCGGATTGACAGGTTCAATGGTGAATTCAAGTGACGCTGTCACTATTGGTTTGGCCGATTGGTTACTGTTGGAAGAGCAGTATCCCACCTTACTGGATGAGCTAAAGCGGCTCCAGTGGGGCAAAGAAGATGCGAAAGAGTTGGTAACTGCGCTACTACAATTAATGGAAGAACAGGTTATTGATAGCAAACCAACCACGCAAATTTGTCCATACTTAGATCAGATAGAGGAAGCGTGCAAAGGCTTTGATCTTAATGCAATAGCACAGCGAATCATGGCTATCGAAGGGAACAGTCAGTGGATAGAAAACGCGAAACAAACGTTCGCCGCGGGCAGTCCAATCACCGCGCATATTTGCTTCAGACAAGTGAAAGAATACCACAGCTTACCGCTTGCAGATTGCTTCCGCTTGGAGCTGAGTTTATCGGTTCGCAGCGCCTTATTAGGTGAGTTTAAAGAGGGCGTCCGTTCTCGGCTTATTGACCGGGATGGCGAACCTAACTGGATGTTTAACAGTGTCAGTGAAGTCGATGAAGATGTCATCGATACCTTGTTTACCTCACTTTGGGCGGATGACGAACATCCGCTTGCTGATTTGGGTGAACAAACACTAGGTCAATAAGGAGAATGATCATGAGTACCATCGCATTTATCGGTTTAGGAAGAATGGGGCATCCGATGGCGCAAAACTTATTAGCGTCTGGATTTAATGTGCAAGTATTCGATGTCGATAGCGAAGCGGCAAAGCAACTTGCACCTTTTGGTGCGGTGGTGGCGAGCTCTATCGAGGAAGTCGTGGATGGCGCAAGCACAGTCATCACGATGCTACCAGCAGGTTCTCACGTTCGTTCCGTGTATCTTGGCGACTTACACGGCGGTGTAGGTGTCCTCAATCTTGTCTCGCCAAGTACCTTGATGATTGATTGTTCAACCATTGATCCGGACTCTGCGCGATTAGTCGCCAATGAAGCGGCAAATAAACGCGTGCTGTTTGTCGACGCGCCCGTTTCGGGTGGTGTTGCCGGCGCTAAAGCGGCGACATTAACCTTTATTGTTGGTGGCTCGGATGAAGCGTTTTCTAAAGCCAATGCCATTTTGCAGTACATGGGAAAAAATGTTTTCCATGCCGGTAAAGCGGGCGATGGTCAAATGGCGAAAATCTGTAACAACCTTATGCTTGGCATTTTAATGTCTGGTACGTGCGAGGCGCTAAATCTAGGTATCGATCATGGGCTCGATCCAAAAGTGTTATCAAACATCATGCTTCAAAGCTCTGGCCGAAATTGGGCATTGGAGCTTTACAACCCTTGCCCTGGCGTGATGGACAGTGCACCAGCCAGCAACGATTACCAACCGGGCTTTATGAGCAAACTCATGTTGAAAGATCTCGGTTTGGGGTTAGATGCGGCGTTACAAACACACTCTTCGGTTCCGATGGGCTCACTGGCGCGTAATTTATATTCTTTCCACAACGCGAGCGGCCACGGCGAGCTCGACTTCTCAAGCTTGTTTGAGTTTTACAAGAGTAAGAAGGGCTAGACTGAGTTTTGCTACAAAGCCGTCTGAAATGGTGAAGTAAAACTCATCATTTCGGACCTCCTAAACAGGCTTGAAATAGGGAACATTATTAGCGACGGAGTGCAGTAACTATGGATATTAAAAATAGTGTCATTGCCATTACAGGTGCAGGGCAGGGACTTGGGCAAATGATGGCAATTACGCTTGCTCAAGCCGGTGCAGATTTAGCGTTATTAGATGTAAACGCTAGCGGCTTAATGGAAACACAAGAGCAGTGCCGAATGCTGAGCGCAAAAGCGTTGACTTATCAAGTGGATGTAACGAGCGAAATCGATGTTGAAAACACGTTTGAAGCGGTTATCCAAGATTTTGGCCAACTCAATGGGCTAGTCAATAACGCTGGCGTGCTAAGAGATGGGTTACTTGTAAAATCAAAAGACGGCGTGATCAGTAAGATGTCTTTGGATCAATTCAATTTGGTCATGAACGTCAACGTTACGGGGACATTTTTGTGTGGGCGTGAAGCTGCCGTCAAGATGATTGAGAGCGGTTCACAAGGCGTTATCATCAATATTTCTAGTGTCGCGAGAGCAGGGAATATCGGTCAAACCAATTATTCTGCATCTAAAGCGGCGGTCGCAACCATGGCAACAACGTGGGCCCGTGAGTTAGCAAGATACGGTATCCGCGCGGCGGCGATTGCACCAGGTGTGGTACATACCGCGATGGCAGAGCAAATGAAACCAGAAGCCATAGAACGGCTAGAAAAGATGATCCCAATTGGAAGGATGGGTGAAACAAGTGAAATCGCGCATGCAGTAAAATACATTCTTGAGAGTGATTACTTTACTGGCAGAGTTTTAGAAGTGGATGGAGGCATTCGTATGTAAAGCTCTAGGGTTAGGTCCCACAGACCGGAATGACAAGCTTCTTTCCCTTTCAGCATTTCCTATTTTTCCGAGAGCCAGTTCTGGGTAACGTAAGTGTTTATTACTCATATTTGGATTCGCCCTGCGAATGGTTTGCCAAAAGTAAATAATGAGAAGTAAATACCACTCAAATACTAAGTGAAATCATTAATTTGATGTTGATCACAATTTTCCACTTTTAATTTCCCCTTCGTACTCAAGCTATCTATGTAAATGCAGTTGATAGTCAGTCTCATCAAAATGAATTTGCAACTGTCTGTTTCAAAAGACATTAACTTTGAAGCACGTGAAGTTCGTGTTGAGGTTAATGTCCTATTGAAAGAGTGTGAGTTTCATTAATGGAAGGTTAGTTTCCAGTTGTGGCTAATGAGCTTTAACTTTTTACTCCTCATAATGCGCCAAATGTAACATTGTGTTTCAAAGTGTAACAATAAACTCACACTAATAGTGTGGTTTTGATCTCCACTCAATTCCGTTTTGTTTCGCTCTGATCCCGACGTTACTCATGCTCAACACATAAACATTCTAATGACTATAACAACTGGTTCTTAGCTTGATACCAATCGTAGCAAGTAATTGTTCATTCTAGCTGGTTAAGATGCTTGATAACGGCGCTGAAAAATTTGTAAGTAGAATAAATACTTATCAAAATTTTTGCCTTTTTATCAAACATTCCCCTGCGCTGTTTCTGAGCTCTTATTTACTGTGATTGGCATTGGCTTTGAAACCAGACAACCATCGAGAAAGTTAATGGAAGCCTCAAGATATAAACGCATCTTGTCGAGGGGAAGTTTGGCGTCCGTCATACTTATGCTCTCAGGATGTAATTCAGCTTTACTTGACCCCAAAGGTGCCATTGGTGTGCAGGAAAAAGAGCTAATTATTACTGCTCTTTTGCTGATGTTGATCGTTGTAATCCCTGTGATTTTAATGACGATTTACTTCGCTTACCGATACCGCGCCTCTAACACTGAAGAAGAGTACGCTCCCGAGTGGTCACACTCGACCAAAATCGAAGTGGTGGTATGGACAATTCCAATCATCATCATTGCGATTCTTGCGACGATCACATGGCGTTCGACTCATGAACTAGAGCCCTCCAAACCATTGGAAAGTGATGTTAAACCAATGACGATCGAAGTGGTGTCACTCGATTGGAAATGGTTGTTCATCTATCCAGAAGAAAACATTGCGACGGTGAACTATGTGGCGTTCCCGAAAGACGTGCCAGTGCAGTTCAAACTGACTTCGGACAACATCATGAACGCGTTTTTCATCCCTCGCTTAGGTACACAGATCTACGCGATGCCAGGCATGGTAACCAAGCTTAACCTGATAGCGAACCATGAAGGTGACTACAAGGGTTTTGCATCGAACTACAGCGGCGAAGGCTTTTCGCAAATGAAGTTCACAGCCTCTGCAATGTCTGATCGTGCTGCGTTCCTAAATTGGGTGCAGAAAGTGAAGGCGAGCCCTGATCGTATTGAAGATTGGGAGCAATACAGCTCACTGGCAGCGCCAAGTATCGCAGAGCCAGTCACTTTGTTCTCTAGCGTTCCTCCGTTCTTGTTCACCGACGTTGTGACTCAGCATCCTGGTTCAATGAACTGTTTGCCTGAAAACCAAGGATAATCGTAATGTTTGGAAGATTAACTCTTGATTCAGTTCCATTCCACGAACCTATTATCGTCATCACCTTAGCGGTTGTGGCGCTGGTTGGTTTAGCCGTAGTTTACGCGGTAACTAAAGCCGGAAAGTGGCAATATTTGTGGAATGAATGGTTTACTTCAGTAGACCATAAAAAACTTGGCTTCATGTACATCGCAGTAGCGATGGTGATGCTTGTTCGTGGTTTTGCTGACGCAGTCATGATGCGTAGTCAGCAACTCCTTTCTTCTGCGGGTGAAGCAGGTTACTTGCCACCGCATCACTACGATCAAATTTTTACTGCCCATGGCGTGATCATGATCTTTTTCGTGGCGATGCCATTGGTTATTGGTCTGATGAACATCATCGTGCCATTACAGATTGGTGCGCGTGACGTAGCTTTCCCGTATCTGAATAACTTGAGCTTCTGGCTGTTTGTTGTTGGTGTCATTCTAACAAACATGTCTCTCGGCTTAGGTGAATTTGGTCGCACCGGTTGGTTGGCGTATCCGCCGCTTTCAGGTATTGAGGCTAGCCCAGGAGTCGGGGTCGACTATTGGATTTGGGCGCTGCAGATATCAGGTGTCGGTACGACGTTAACAGGCGTGAACTTCTTCGCGACCATTTTGCGTATGCGTACACCGTCTATGCCAATGATGAAGATGCCAGTTTTCACTTGGGCGTCTCTGTGTGCAAACATTTTGATCATCATTTCATTCCCAATCCTAACGGTGACTATCGCTCTGCTAACGCTGGATAGATACCTAGGCATGCATTTCTTTACCAATGATCTTGGCGGCAACGTAATGATGTACGTCAACCTGATTTGGGCTTGGGGCCATCCAGAAGTGTACATTTTGATCTTGCCAATTTTTGGTGTGTTCTCAGAGGTCACCGCAACCTTCTCACGTAAAAAGTTGTTCGGTTACACATCGCTAGTTTGGGCTACCGTAGTTATCACGATTCTTGCGTTTGTCGTTTGGCTACACCACTTCTTTACGATGGGATCTGGCGCGAACGTAAATGCCTTCTTCGGTATTGCCACGATGATTATTTCTATCCCAACAGGGGTGAAGATCTTCAACTGGCTATTCACCATGTACAAAGGCCGCATCCGCTTTACGACGCCAATGATGTGGACAGTGGGCTTCCTGATCACCTTTACTGTTGGTGGTATGACGGGCGTACTAATGGCTGTTCCGGGCGCAGATTTCGTTCTGCATAACTCAGTATTCCTTATCGCTCACTTCCACAACGTTATCATCGGTGGTGTGGTGTTTGGATGTTTCGCTGCGATCACTTACTGGTTCCCGAAAGCGACAGGTTTCACCATGAATGAAACTTGGGGCAAACGTGCGTTCTATCTTTGGATTATTGGTTTCTTAATGGCGTTCCTACCGCTTTACGCACTGGGCTTTATGGGGATGACTCGTCGTTTAAGCCAAGACATCAACCCTGAATACTTCCCACTGTTGTCGATTGCCGCAGCAGGTACGGTTGTGATCGCGCTGGGCGTATTGTCTCAGTTCATCCAAATTTACGTGAGTATCCGTGACCGCGAGCAAAACCGTGACCTAACTGGTGATCCGTGGGGTGGTCGTACTCTTGAGTGGGCAACATCGTCTCCACCGCCGTTCTACAACTTTGCGCACCTGCCAAAAGGTGATGTGCTGGATGCGTTCTGGTACCAGAAACAAAGTGGCGAGTTCGATCCAACTAAAGAAGTGGAATACGAACGTATTCATATGCCAAAAAACACGGCAACAGGCATCTACGTGTCGGCTTGGTCGCTCCTATTTGGCTTCGGCATGATTTGGTACATCTGGTGGCTAGCGGCGGCAAGTTTGGTCGGTATTATCGTGACGTGTATTCAGCATAGCTACAACGATGACGTGGATTACTACGTGGAAGTTGAAGAGATCAAAGCAATTGAGGCCGAGCGTCGAGCTCAGCTTGAAGAAGCGAAGAAAAACTCAGTGAAAGACAGCGAAAGTAAAGATGATCTGGAGGTGACGTATGCAAACTAATATCGCAGCACATCACGACCATGATCACCACCATGACACGAATGGCAACAAGCTATTTGGCTTCTGGGTTTACCTGATGAGTGACTGTGTATTGTTTGCGACCTTGTTCGCGACGTACGCTGTGCTGTCGAGCAATTCAATTGCAGGCCCAACAGGTAAAGACATTTTCGAACTCCCATTCGTGTTTGTCGAAACCATGCTGCTGCTGTTTAGCAGTATCACATTTGGTTTTGGCATTATCGCGATGAAGCGCAACAACGTTGCTGGTCTCAAACGTTGGATGTTAGTAACGTTCGCACTTGGTCTTGGTTTTATCTGTATGGAGGTCTATGAGTTCCATCACCTGATTGAAGAAGGTTATGGCCCACAAACAAGTGCATTCCTATCGGCATTCTTTACGTTGGTTGGTACGCACGGCCTGCACGTAACCTTTGGTCTGATTTGGTTAGCGGTAGCGTATCACCAACTGTCGACGAAAGGTCTGAACGACAATATGGCAATGCGCTTTAACTGCTTAAGCCTATTCTGGCACTTTCTAGATATCGTCTGGATTTGTGTCTTTACCATCGTTTACTTACTGGGGGTAATGTAATGGATCAACATGTAGAAACCAGTGCGTCAGATTACGTGAAAGGCTTTATTGCCTCACTGATTCTGACGGTAATTCCGTTCTACTTTGTTTGGACGAAATCATTACCAGATACAACGACCTATGCGATTCTATTTGGATGTGCATTAGTGCAGATATTTGTTCACTTCAAATACTTCTTGCACATGGAAACAAAAACATCCGACGGACGTTGGAACCTTGTATCACTGATGTTTACCGCCATTGTTGTACTTATCCTTATCGCTGGCTCGGTATGGATCATCTACAACATGAACGTCAACATGAAGTTGTAGGCCAAGGTATGCTGAAAAGTTATTTGTCTATCACCAAACCGGGCATTATTTTCGGCAACCTGATTTCTGTTGCGGCGGGGTTCTTCCTCGCCGCAAAAACAGAACCAGCCAGTCTAATGTTGTTCGTTACAACGTTAGTTGGTGTGGGGTTAGTCATCGCTTCAGGTTGTGTGGTGAATAATATTTTTGATCGTGATATCGACCAAAAGATGGCACGTACACAAAATCGTGAAACAGTGAAAGGCAACATCAATATCGATATTGCGTTTGTTTATGCACTTGCTTTATTGCTGGTAGGAACCGCACTGTTATTTATCCGAGTGAACCCACTATCCGCTGTCGTCGTGTTGCTTGGCTACGTGTATTACGTGTTCTTTTACACGATGTGGTACAAACGTAACTCGGTGTATGGAACCTTAGTGGGAAGTATTTCAGGTGCAGTCCCGCCATTAGTGGGTTATTTAGCGGTAACAAACTTTATTAGCTTGGAAGCGATTTTACTCTTTACCATGTTCTGTCTCTGGCAAATGCCGCACTCGTACGCGATTGCCATGTTCCGCATGCAAGACTACCGAGAAGCCGGGATTCCCGTATTACCAGTTAAAGAGGGCATTCATAAAGCGCATCGACACATGAAAGCGTATGTCGTGGCGTTTGGCGCAGTATCGTTGGGATTATTTTTACTTGGTGAAGCTGGGTATGAATACTTAGCGGTTGCGGCGGTCGTTTGCTTTATGTGGACGAAAGTGACCTTTCGCAGCATTGATGACAGCAACTACATCGCTTGGTCAAAGTCGGTGTTTAAAGTCTCACTGCTAGTGGTGATGGGGATCAGTGGTGTACTAGGATTAGAGCTTATTCCGTTGCCATTTATTTATTGAGTTTGAAATTCTTTAATATCACTTCCATGTAGCTCCCATTCTGAGAGCTACATGCTTTGCTAGACTCGAATTCATGCCTAAAAGAGATAATATGATTATCCCTTTTTACTATGGTCTTGGTTCATGTTTCGTCGTTTTACTCTTCTTTCAATTGTTGCAATTTCTTCATGCGTATTAGCCCAAGTTCCGTCCTCGGTTAGCTCCGTGGAAACTTATCGCGTTGGAGATATTCTTGTCAGGCTTATTATCCACCACATGGAGATTAATCCAGTGATTGAAGTCGATACAATTAATCGTTCAGATTATGAAATAAATGATGTATTTCGAGTTGCCTCCATTTCTCTAGATAATGAAAAACTGGATTTCAACCAGAGTGCTGGCGTGTTTGTAGAAGAGTATGGAGTGCGTGATAATAAAGTATTTTTCGTGCTTGATTACTTTTATCTACATGAGGGAGGAAGCGTTCTTGTGGATTGTGAAGTCTCATTCGAAAAAGAGAAGATCTTACCCCCAGAATGTAGAGTGAAGGTAAACTGAGAAATCGGCCGAGTTGCTTTTCTTACAAGCTTATCTCACTAAACCTTAATCCAGATTAAAGTTTTGCCACCCACGAGGCATTAAGGTGCGCCTGTAGTTTGCAGGTCTCACGGATTCAGAGAAGGAACAGCCATACGTTGGGTATCGCTGTTCCTTTTTTGTTCTTGGTTACTTGGGAAAAGATAGAACCATAAAGACAACATTAAGAGGACTGGTTTTGAGCATTTTGTTTTCCGAAGCCCGCATTGGCAACATGACCCTAAAGAACCGTTTTGTGCGCAGCGCAACGTGGGAGAACATGGCGACCGAAGATGGCCACATGACGGATAAGCTTTACGATATTTACGAAGAGTTGGCGAAAGGTGAAGTGGGTTTAATTGTTACTGGTTATGCCAATATCGTGGAAGAAGAGAAACCCAACGCTGGGATGATGGGGATCTACAACGACTCTTTTATTGAAGAATACAAAAAGCTAACAGAGCTAGTACATCAACACGATTCTAAAATCGTAATGCAAATTGCTTACGGTGGAACCAAAACCACCTACAACGTCGGTGAGCGTGTCATCTTCGCTCCGAGTGACGTGCCTGAGCGTGGCACGAATACGCAAGGCAAAGTGATGACTAAGGACGAAATCGACTACATCGTAAAGGCATTCGCATTGGCGAGTAAACGTGCTCAAGACGCTGGTTTTGACGGCGTAGAGATTCATGCGGCGCACACTTATTTAATTAACCAGTTTTTAAGCCCGTACTATAATCGTCGCGAAGACGAATACGGTGGTGGCTTAGAAAATCGCATGCGTGTCCTTTTAGAAATTTTTTCTGAAACCAGAAAGCTGGTTGGGAGCGAATTTCCCATCCTCGTTAAACTGACGGCAACAGAGTTCTTTGACGGCGGTTTAACGTTCGATGAAACTCGCGTCGTCTGTAAGAAACTTGAAGAAGTAGGCGTTGATGCGATCATCGTATCTGGCAATGTTCACGGCAAAGCAAACGAACTTGTTGGTGAAACGTTCGATGGTTATACACTACAAGAAGAAGGTTACTTTCACGAATATGGGCACGTGATCAGTCAGGACGTTAACATACCGGTGATTACTGTCGGCGGATTGAGTGACATTGATGCGATTGAGAAAATTGCAGAAAACACAGATATCCAATTTTTCGCTGTGTCACGTCCTTTATTGGCTGAGCCTCAGTTAATAAAGCGCTGGAAAGAGGGTAATCGAGCGCCAGTGGATTGCGAACGTTGCTCAAAGTGCCGTACCAAACGTGGTAACTTTTGCGTAGTGTATAAGAATCGAAATCGTCGTAAATAACCCACCTTAAGTGACGGTATGTCACTGATTAATAATGCAATAGTCTTCTAAAATACTAAGAAGGCTATTCTATTTAATTCAATATCACTGCCTCTAACGGCTATTCACTATTCGCAGTCCGAAATATTTTTATAATCCTATTTAATTGATAAATAAAGGTAATATAATTAATTATTAAAAATATTAATTATAAGACAAAGTTTCATATCTGAAACTAAATTGCATTCTAAACTTACAATGAACTTATTAATAATTAGGTGCGAGTGTCACGCAGGGTAAAGAATACAGAAGGTGCTTTGAGGTGCGGTATCATTGCGATAACTATCTGATTTTTATAACTGTGTTTCAGCTTTATCGAACCCAAGAGAGTAAGGGAATTTGTGACCCTGCGGTATCGTTACTGTGGGGCCTTGTTTATTTGCTGAAAATAGCTACTCAAACGTCACGTTTAATTGTGAGGGACTTGTATTAGCTTGTCGTTGCATTGTGCTTTGCAAGCCTCATGTAAAACGTGAGAGGCAACTAATATGAATAGTCTAGAAAATGCAACCATTGAACACTTCAAAAATCAATTTCAGGGTGATGTTGTTTTGCCCGGAGATCCTACGTACGACGAAGTTCGTCAAATCTGGAATGGCATGATAGATCGCAGTCCCGGTGTTATCGCTCGCTGCAAGTCTGCCGATGATGTCGTGATGGCGGTTAACTTTGCTCGGGATAACAATCAGCTACTTTCGGTCCGAGGTGGTGGGCATAATATTGCGGGCAATGCGGTTTGCGATCATGGTGTGATGATCGACTTGTCGCTTTTGAATCATGTTCAAGTGGATGAAAGCGAAAGAAGGGCTTTCGTTGAACCTGGCTGTACGTTGGCTGATGTCGATGAGGCCACACAAAAATATGGATTAGCAACGCCTGTCGGCATTAATTCAACCACGGGAATTGCGGGGTTAACGCTTGGTGGTGGTTTTGGTTGGTTGAGCCGAAAATATGGTATGACGATAGACAACTTGGTCTCTGCAAATGTCGTAACTGCAGATGGTCGTCAACTGCTCGCGAATGAGACAGAAAATGCCGATTTGTTCTGGGCGTTACGTGGGGGCGGCGGTAACTTTGGTATCGTTACGCGTTTTGAATTCCAGCTACATCCTGTCGGTCCAGAGGTGTTAAGTGGTCTCATTGTCTTTCCATTTGAGCAAGCGAAATCCATTATCACCCAGTTTGCGAAATTCACTGAGTCGGCCCCTGATGATCTAAGTGTCTGGATGGTGAGTCGGAAAGCGCCGCCACTCCCATTCTTACCTGAAAGCGTTCACGGAAAAGAAGTGGTTGTACTCGCGATATGTTATGCGGGTGACCCGGCTGAAGGTGAGAAGTTAATTGCACCGTTGAGAGAGTTTGGTGATGCACATGGTGAGCACGTTGGTGTACAGCCATTTGCGGCGTGGCAGCAAGCGTTTGATCCATTGCTTACTCCGGGCGCACGTAACTATTGGAAATCGCACAATTTTAACTCGCTAAGCGAAGGTGTGATTGATGCAGCGATAGAATACGCAGGTAAGTTACCATCGCCTCAGTGTGAGATTTTTATCGCCTCTCTTGGCTGCGCTGCCTCTAGACCTGAGCCCGAGTCTATGGCTTATTCTAGCCGTGATGCAAACTATGTATTAAATGTACATGGAAGATGGGATTTAGCAGAAGATGATGAAGCTTGCATCAGCTGGGCAAGGGAATTTTTTGCCAAGACTAAGCCCTATGCAAGTGGCGGAGCGTATATCAATTTCCTTACACAAGACGAAGCTGAACGTACAGAGTCTGCCTACGGTCCAACCTTTGCGCGTTTACAAGCAGTGAAGAAGAAGTTTGATCCAAATAACTTGTTCAGAATGAATCAGAATATCAAGCCAGAATAAGTGCAATAAGAGCGTCGTCATTTCATATGACCGGATCTGTCACTTAATATCAAATAACAGTGGCTCTAAAATCTAATGGAGCCACTGTTAGCTAAAACCTTCGAACTACGTCTCTTCATCTTGATAGTTTAGATAACGTACACACAAATCATGAAACGCTTTTGCTTGAGGCGAGATCGTGCGGTCGGTCAACGTAAAGATACCAATTTGCCTTTCAAGCGGTGGATCGATAAGTGGGATCCAAACCAAGCGTGTTTCATTGGTTGGGAAAGCAAGCTTCGGTAGGGTCGTGACACCAATCCCAAGTTCTAAGACAGAAAACAGCGAAGTGATATTCTCGACCGAATAGAGCGCTTGCTCACTCAGTGCTCTGGCTGGGGTTGGATCGAGAAGCGTACAGGTGCCGTTACGAATAAAAGGTTGTTCGAGCAAAGTTTGCCACTCGATTCCCTCTGTTTTATTGGCAATCAGGTTATCTTTTAAACACACCACGCCAATGGGGTCGGACAACAGCGGTGTAAAGTCAATGCCGCCCTCATCAAGGTGAGAGGGGTTACCGAGCGCCAAGTCGACTTCACCAGAGAGTAAGCGAGCCTCGACACCTGCCGCGTTATCGTCGATCAAGCTTACTTCTACATTTGGATACTGTTCGCAGAAGGCAGCCAACACGCTCGGGATGAGTTTCGCTGCAACAGAAGGAACGCTCGCAATTCGCACTCTCCCTTGCTGTCCGGCCGCGGCAGCTTTGAGATCGTTGTCCAGCGCACTGTAGATATTGAGAAACTGAACCACCTTGGGCAAACAAATCTCACCAAAAGGCGTTAATTTGGTTTTGTTGCCGGGCTCAAACAGCGTTTGTCCTAGCATTTTCTCTAGCTCTTTTATCGACGTGGAGAGCGCAGCCTGAGATCGATTTGCACGATGTGAAGCGGCTCGAAACCCACCTTCCTCGACTACCATCACAAAATGCATTAATTGTTGAAGCTTAATACTCATCCCTAATGCCTCTTAATCCCTTTATTTACGTTATTCTCAATGAGGTGATAAGTTTTATTTATCAAATGTAAAAAATTTACCGTTAGATTTATCGCCTGTCAATGTGCATCATTTAACTATATTGAAACAAAGCTGTTACAAAGGTTGAAAGGCACGTGAATACTCCTACTAAAAAACACCCAGTTAAAACCAGTCTATTTGCTTCTAAAGCGCCGCTTGAATGGGCGATAGTCAACAACGGAACCCTGTATACGGCTCAAATTCCTATTGATGACACAGGCGCGGTTGTGGAAGGCGGCATCGAAGCACAAACACGTCAAACCTTTAACAATCTCATTCACACCCTGGAGTGTGCAGGGGAGTCTTTGGACTCTGTATTGCAGGTCCTGATTTACGTGACCGACAGAGAATACTTAAAAACCGTTAACCAAGTGTACGCGGAATATTTTGAAGCGCCGTACCCAAATCGCGCCGCCATGGTGGTTGCAGGGTTAGCACGAGAAGAAATGTTGGTGGAGTTTGTCGTCTACGCGTCGGCAAGCCAACCAGAATAAATCCAACAAGAATAATTGAGATCAGTGAGTGGGTGGCTTGCCATCACAAATCGGAAGAACAAGGAAAGAACCATGACTTTTATTAACAATGTTCAAGCAGAAAAATCCCTCTACATAGCAGGTGAATGGCAATCGGGCATGGACACCATCGCCAATATTAACCCTTCTGATATCAGCGAAAACATAGGCGATTTCGCACAAGCGAGTGTGTCGCAAGTAGAGCAAGCGATTCAAGCGGCTAAATCAGCGCAGCCAGAGTGGGAAAAAACACCAATCGAGCGCAAACAAGCAGTGCTGCAAGCGATTGGTGATGAGCTCATTGCACGATGTGACGAATTGGGTACCTTGCTTTCGCGTGAAGAAGGTAAGCCATTTGCTGAAGGTCGAGGTGAGATTTACCGTGCTGGCCAATTCTTCCAATACTTTGCTGCTGAGGTACTGCGTCAAATTGGCGATAACGCTGCTTCCGTCCGTCCAGGTGTCTCCGTTGAAGTTACTCGCGAAGCCGTCGGCGTTATCGCCATTATCTCTCCTTGGAACTTCCCAACAGCAACAGCGGCTTGGAAAATCGCGCCAGCACTTGCGTTTGGCAACAGTGTCGTCTGGAAGCCTGCCAACCTAACTCCAGCAAGTGCCGTTGCACTGACTGAGATTATCCATCGCCAAGGTTTACCTGCTGGCACGTTTAACCTCGTTTTGGGTAGCGGTTCGCAAGTTGGTAATACCCTTATCAATTCGAAAGATGTGAACGGCGTGAGCTTCACTGGCTCTGTGGACACAGGCCGTAAAGTAGCGGCGGCAACGGCACCAAACTTTGTGCGTTGTCAGCTAGAGATGGGCAGCAAAAATGCGCTCGTAGTGGCAGATGATGCAGACATTCAAATTGCCGTTGAAGCCACAATCGCAGGCTCATTCTCGGGTGCGGGTCAAAAGTGCACCGCGTCTTCTCGTCTTGTGGTTATGGACGGAATTCACGACGCGTATGTTGAAGCGCTAATCAAACGCATGAGCGAACTTAAAGTGGGTCACGCACTGGAAGAGGGCGTATTCATGGGTCCTGTTGTTGATGGTAACCAGCTGAATGCGAACTTTGAATGGATCGAAAACGCTCGCCAAGCGGGCGCAGAGCTGGCTTTCGGTGGCGAGCGTCTGAGCCTAGAGCATGACGGGTACTACATGTCACCAACCCTGTTCTTGAACACACAAAACAGCTGGGAAGTGAACCAAGAAGAAGTCTTTGCACCAATGGCAAGCGTGATTCGCGTTTCTGATCTGGATGAGGCAATTGCGGTCGCGAACGATACGCGCTTTGGCCTGACAGGCGGCATTATCACGCAAAGCCTGCGCAATAGCGCGATCTTCAAACAGCAAGTCCAAACGGGCTGCGTCATGGTTAACTTGCCAACTGCGGGTACAGATTATCACGTCCCATTTGGTGGTCGTAAAGAATCTAGCTTTGGTCCTCGTGAGCAAGGTCAGTATGCCAAAGAGTTCTACACCGTGGTGAAAACCGCTTATCAGCGCCCTTACTAAGAACAGCAGGGTAGCTGATGGTGTCAGTTACCCGCACTGAAAGGCTAAGAAATTGTTTAAGGAGTGGTTATGTACCAACAACGGATTGTGATTGACGGATTGCAGTACTGCAATTGGGATCGAGAGTATTTCCAAACGCTTAAGGCGAGTGGCATTACCGCCGTTCATGCCACCATCGTCTACCACGAAACTGCGCGCGAAACCTTAACGCGTTTTGCTGAGTGGAACTTGCGCTTCGAGCAAAATGCGGACCTCATCATGCCTATTTATTCAATGGCAGATGTAGAAAAAGCCAAAGCAGAAGGCAAAGTCGGCATCTTCTTCGGCGCGCAAAATTGCTCACCAATCGATGATGAAATTGGCCTGATTGAAGTGATGCGCCGCCAAGGTCTGCTGATCATGCAACTGACCTACAACAACCAAAGCTTACTGGCGACAGGTTGTTACGAACAAAACGATTCCGGCGTAACTCGCTTTGGTAAGCAAGCGATTGAAGAGATGAACCGAGTCGGGATGATCATTGATATGTCCCACAGCGCGGAGCGTTCAACGTTGGAAGCTATCGAGCTCTCTTCGCGTCCAATTTGTATCAGCCATGCTAACCCGACATTTGCGCATGACGCACTGCGTAACAAGTCCAACACCGTGATCAAAGCACTGACGGAGCGCGGCGGTTTGATTGGATTCAGTTTATATCCGTTCCATTTGCCAAATGGCAGCCAGTGCACGCTGGATGATTTCTGCCAGATGGTTGCGAAAACCGCAGACATGTTTGGCGTTGACCATTTAGGTATCGGTAGCGATTTGTGCTTAAACCAGCCGCAACAAGTGTTGGAGTGGATGCGCAACGGTCGTTGGTCAAAAGCGATGGATTACGGCGAAGGTTCGGCAAGTAACTCGGGATGGCCAGATGCGCTGCCATGGTTCTGCGGCAGTGCAGGGATGGAGAACATCTACAACGGATTAATGCGTCACGGATTCAGTGAATCTGAGGCAGGAAAAATATTGGGTGAAAACTGGTTTAACTTCCTCAAAGAAGGATTAGAGCCTATTTCATAGTACACCCAAAATTAGGAACCGCCTGCCTACATAACAACAATACGGCAGGCGTAAAACTCACATTTGTAGCCAGTCTTTGGCAGCTGCAAAGAACCTCTGGAGCCAGAGTATGTCTGATTTAACCAATAGCATGAAAGCTTCCACGATGAGCGTGTCATCGGACAAGTCAAAAGCAACACACAACACATCAACAACAGAAAACACGACGGACAAATTAGGACTGAATAACCCGGCCTTTTGGTATAGCGGTGGTTTTATCGCGTTGTTCGTTGCTATTGCACTTTATGACGGCGAGCTATTATCTACGATCGTTAACGCCGGCTTTGGCTGGGCTGTGCAGGTGTTTGGTCCTTACTGGCAGTTACTGCTGCTTCTCACTTTTCTTATTGGTCTTGGCTTGGCTGCAGGGCGAACAGGCAAGGTGATGTTGGGCGGGATTGCTAAACCAGAAATGGATTCTTTCCGCTGGATGGCGATTATTTTCTGTACCTTATTGGCTGGTGGTGGTGTTTTCTGGGCCGCGGCTGAGCCTATAGCACACTATGTTAGCCCACCCCCTTTATACGGCGCGCAAGATAACCCGCAGCAAGGTGCGGTGAATGCGTTGTCGCAATCCTTTATGCACTGGGGCTTTCTGGCTTGGGCGATTGTCGGTAGCTTAACTTCCATCGTGGTGATGCACCTGCATTACGACAAAGGCTTACCGCTAAAACCCCGTATTTTACTTTATCCAGTGTTGGGCGAACGAGCACTTAAAGGCCAACTCGGTGCATTGATTGACGCATGCTGCATTATCGCGGTAGCCGCGGGCACCATCGGGCCAATTGGGTTTCTAGGCTTGCAGGTTAGCTACGCGTTAAATGCGCTGTTTGATATTCCTGATGGCTTTACCACTCAGCTTATTATCATTTTGTTTGCGATTGCGCTTTACACCTTGTCTGCACTCAGTGGATTAAGCCGAGGCATGCAACTGCTTAGTCGTTACAACGTGATTCTGGCAATGGCATTGATGGTTTACATCCTGTTTTTTGGCCCTACGAATTTTATCTTTAACGGATACATTCAAGGTGTCGGAAGCATGCTGGATAACTTTATCCCAATGGCGACCTACCGCGGTGATGAAGGTTGGCTAAGCTGGTGGACAGTATTTTTCTGGGGCTGGTTCCTTGGTTATGGTCCGATGATGGCAATCTTTATTGCGCGTATTTCCCGTGGTCGCACTATTCGCCAAGTTATTTCAACCATCAGTATTGTGGCTCCGCTCACCACCTGTTTTTGGTTCACGATTGTAGGCGGCTCTGGCCTTGCGTTTGAAATTGCTGAGCCGGGTAGTGTGAGTGCGGCGTTTGAAGGCTTTAACTTGCCAGGTGCTTTGCTTGCGGTGACTCAGCAACTACCAATGCCAATGCTGACTTCAATTCTATTTCTGGTTTTAACCACGATCTTCATCGTCACGACGGGCGACTCAATGACCTACACAATCAGTGTCGTGATCAGTGGTGAAACGGAGCCGAATGCGATCATCCGTACCTTCTGGGGCGTAATGATGGGTGTGACAGCTCTGATCCTGATTTCGCTTGGCTCTGGCGGCATCTCTGCACTGCAATCTTTCATTGTAATTACCGCGGTTCCGGTTTCGCTGATTCTGTTGCCGTCACTTTGGAATGCACCGCAAATCGCAATCAAAATGGCGAAAGAGCAAGGACTATAACAATTATCTAATTCAAACAACGTGGAGCTTGTGCGGGTGTTTTCCTCCTGCATCCGCACAAACCCTAGTATTCTTACAATAACAAATAGGTGGTGAGCAAAATGGATGCACATCGTTCTACTTATACGGAAGCAACTATGCGCGATGCAGCGATTGTCATGGCAGCCGAAAGGCTTGGCGCAATGCACCAAAACCGAATCAGCTTTGTTCGTAGTCTGATTCGTAATATGGCAAGCCAAAACTGGCAAGTAACCAAGCATGAGTGGCAACTTTGTCCACGTGGTTATGGTCACGTTATTTACAAGTTGACCACGCCAGAGCACGTTTATCATTTGGTGGTTTTCTGTGATGAAATTGCTGATGACGAGCGTAATGACCGCGTCATTGCTGAAAAGTGGGACGTCACATTCGCACTGGTTCAAGGCGATGTTGATGTTACTTTGTTGGAAAGATTGCGAGCAAATGTACCGCTGCAAGAAGC
This sequence comes from Vibrio sp. ArtGut-C1, assembly GCF_002105475.1. NCBI lineage: Bacteria > Pseudomonadati > Pseudomonadota > Gammaproteobacteria > Vibrionales > Vibrionaceae > Vibrio > Vibrio sp. ArtGut-C1. The sequence continues at coordinate 79,212 of NZ_NCTH01000012.1, forward strand.
GGGACGCAATCCAAACAACGTACTTGTTCTGGCTCGCGCAAACAAAAGCGTGCGCGTGTTTGAGCACATTGTTAGCGCGCTTTCTCAAGGCAAGCAGCCCGAGCCAAAAGAGCTGGCGGAAGTGGGTTATATCCTGCGCACCACAGCTGTTTATGGTAACGGAAAGTTTGGTATCGCCGATTTCAAACTGTTAGAGAATAACCCAGATTTCAGCCAGTCTTTTAGTGCGCAAATGTGTGCCGTATATATGTTGCGTGAATTCAGCCTGGATTGGGTGCACTACCTAGCACTTCAGCAAGGAGGCGACAACGCGGTGGCTTTGCATCGTGGCTTGCAGCGCTACCTTGGTGTCGGCAATGCTACTGGCTTGGGCATGGCTCCATACTTGATTAATCACCCGTGCATCGTTGACCAATGGATGACCTCTCGCGAACGTGCGGTAGCGCGAGTCTTTGCGATGCCGTGTGAAGCTTCATTCCATGCTCCTTTGCAAGGATTACTACAAAAAGCGCAGCGTCATTTAGAGCAAGTCATCACCATCAATGAACATCAAGACAGGCTCAATCATCAAGCGACAGCAGACATCAAACAACTGCTATCGGAGCTAACAACGTTAATGGCATCACATCCGAACTGGGCGAGTTTGGTCGAGCAAAAGAAAACAATGAGTGTGGAAGCCCAAGAAATCCTCACCTCTTGCTTGATCGAGCTCTACCCATCTTTAGTGGACGAATTTGCCAGCCAAATGAATACGGATGAAACGTTATCTATTCCGGGCGGGAAAAAGATCCAAGATTTACTTGAGGTGTTGCAAAGCAAATACCGCTGGGCGATTGATGCGGATTACTCACTAGCCGAGAACAACTACTGGTTCTGGTATCGTTCACAAGACAAAGAAGAACCAAGGCTTGGTGTTCGTGGGGAAGAGGCAGGAGAAGAAAAAGAGCTGCCGCTTGATATCGGCAGACAAGTGAATCGCTTGTACCACGCCTTGCTTGGTTGTGATGAAGAAATGTCCGTAGCAGAGTTTCTATTGCAAAAACCGACTTACCGTTCGATCACACGTCGCGTATGGACGTTAGGCAATCGAGCAATGGGTGATATTCAAATGAACGTGCTACGCCAAGATGCACTGCCAATGCACTTATTGCGTTGTAAGTTGGCGATCTTTGGTGCGACTAAGTTTGATCCGCGCTCGGATCGTTGGGTTCGAGTTACTTTCTTCCAAGGTGCGCCGCTGTTAGATGAAATTCACGATCCTAAACTGGCGGACACATGGATTTTCCCGAGCATGCCGGAACGAGAAGAAATTGCGCAAAGTGACAATCAAAAAATCAACGGAGGATTTGCATTATGATCGTCTCTCACAACGAATTGGTGGCCGCGGTTAATAAGGCATTTCTTGGCATGCGCCGTCACTGTGGTGAGGCGGATGTCATTGCGAACATGGTGGCGGACTTGCAAATGGTTGGCTTGCACGGGGTGCGTCACTTTAATAACGCCAGCCTGTTTCTTGGGTTAGATTCGGACTGCGCCGTATCGGTGACCAACAGCACGCCATCGAGTATCGAGATGGATTTGCACAATGGCAGTGTGGCGTGCCACTTACCCGCCGTGTTGGATTTCGCACTTGAGAAAATGATCAACAGCAAGTCGATTAATATCACATTGAAACAGTGCCATAACCGTTGGCTAGGTTTTAGTGAGTTGTTGAAGCTCTCTGCAAAAGGCATCGCGTGCCGTGCACAATGGGTCAATGGCTCTAGTCCAAAACGAACGCTTTATGTGTTAAACCGTGGACGAATCGCGCCAGAAGTCTTTTTCTCGGATCAGTTTGATGGGCATGATACGAATTTGCATAGTATGGTTATCGAACTCTCTGTGAACGATTTCGATATCGAGAAAAGCGCACAGGGATACACCATTCACATTGAAGGCGATGAGTTAAGCAACACGCAACAAGCCTCTTGGCAAAATGGTATTTTTGTCGAAGACCAAGAGTGGGAAACATTGAAACAAACCGCAACTGCATTGCTAGTGGAGAATAGTGAGCGTTCCATGCAGGGCGCTGGTGGTGTGGTTTAAGCTCTGAAGGGACGGTGATTCCAAGTTTCAAGTGAGAAGGCTGCGGTTTAGCGGCCTTTTTTGTGCGCGATGTTCGGTCACTTCTTAGGTTCTAAGGCTATGATTATCGTTAAATACCAAGTAGAGCGACATAGGGAAGAAAAATGGACCTGCAAGAGAACAAAAGAAATGCCATTGCGTTTTACGAAACCGCCTATCGAGGTAATCCAAAAAAGGCAGTTGAAGACTACGTTGGCGATGAGTACATTCAGCACAATCCATTAGTTGGAAATGGCCCTGAGGCTTTTATCGAGTATTTTGAGCGGATGCAAAACGAGTATCCCAATAAAGACATTACGTTTGTGCGAGCCATTGCTGAGGGGAATTTGGTGGCACTACACACTCACCAAACATGGCCTAATGATATTGAATACGTGACGATGGATTTCTTTCGTTTTGATCATAATGGGAAAATCGTCGAACATTGGGACGCTCTGCAAGAGATTCCTAAAGAAACATTGAATGGCCACACCATGTATTAACGAATCGTTGATTAGTCTCCCATGCCGTTTATTCAAACGGTATGGGAGGTTAAATGATTTGTGGCACTCTAAGTATCAATCATCAAAGCGCTTTTTCTATTTTCACCGCTACGTCTTCAGATACCCAACCTTTCCATAAGTCAGGGTAGGTATTAAAGAAGTAAAACATCGCTTCTTCACCATCTGCGTAGTTATCTTCCATCCAGGCCAGCATTTCACTCATTTGCTCGTTGGTAAATCCGCGTTTCTGCAAGTACGCGAATGCTTGGGGTTCTTTGCTCGCAAACGCCTCAGTTGTTACTGTGCGAACTGGAGAAGGTGGGTACATTGTTACTTTTGGTGAAGCGCAATCAGGCTGGGTGGTACAGTTGCGATACTCTTCCAGATCCGTTCCGCTACCAAAATCCACTTTGACCATATCATACTTGCCCAATACGGGTGTTGGTGACCAGTAGTAACCAAACCAAGGCATTTTGCGATCATAGGCTTTGGCGATGGTGCCAGCTAATGCTGCGCCAGAGCCTGGGTCAACCATCTCAAAGCCGTGCTCACTTAACCCTAATGCATTAAACAAGTGACCGGAGGTGATTTGGCATGTCCAACCAGCAGGGCAGCTATAAAAGGCGAACTTGTCATCATCCTCAGGGTGTTCAAACAGCTTGGCGTGTTTAATGACGCCTTCTATCGTCGCGAGCTCTGGATACTGTTTTACCAGATAGGCGGGAACCCAAAAACCTTCTTCACCACCATTGACAAGCGACTCACCAGCGATGCGCAAGCGTTTATCAGCAATGCCTTTATCAAGCGCTTCTTTAATACCGTTTGTCCATAACTCTGGCGCAACGTCAGGTTGTCCCTTTTCAATCATAGAGGTGCCTGTAGGAACGCTATCACCAGGGATCAATTCCGCATCGCACTGGTAGCCTTCATTTAAGACAAATTGGTCGATGTGCGCCATTAAGCTGGCCGAATTCCAATTCATATCCGCGATGGTTATTTTTCCACATTCATCTGCATTTGCATGAGTTGATAATGCTGATAGCAGCAGAACAGAGAGCATTGAAGGTGTCGTCTTCATGTGACTGAATTTCCTTGTCGTTGTCATTTACTTCAGTATATACATCGGTTTATAAAGATTCAGTGAACAAGGTTTTTTCAGTGACGTTAAGCATAAAAACGGCTATTTATGAAGCGTTTAGTGAGAGTGGTTGAAAGGGAGTTAATACAGCAAGAACACCCCTTCGTAGCCGCCGATCTCAATGTGAGAAACATAATCGCCGATGTTACCGTCTTGATCTACAGGTTGCATAGGTTCTGGAAGTGCGATAGTTATCTTCGGTGAGGAGAAATAATCGATATTCTTGCCAAAGAAATCAGTCCGATACAGCACTCGGCCTTTAGTAAATTCGCGAGCTAACACCATCTCCGTAGGGCCATGCATCACTACCGTATCTTCTGAGCGATACGCAAAGTACGTATGGGTTGGTAACAAATCGATAGCGCCATTAGGCAAGTCAGGATGAGCCACTTTGCTCATAGATGCATCTCCAATCATCGTGTAATCGGCGGAATAGGGCGTGCTGGTGGACATCATTAACGGAGTCGCCTGATACCCATCTGGGATTTGATTGGCTGGCGTACCTAAATCGATGGCAAGCAAGGTGCTAGGTTGATAAGCAATATTCTTTGGTATGCCTGCCTTCCAGAAGTTGTCACCTGTAGTGTTATTGCTTCCATATACGTAACCATTATTCCACTGGCTAAAGTAACTGCGCTCAGGGTGATAGTTTAAGTAGAACACTACTAGTGCAGAATATTGGTCCTGCTTCCAATTGTTTTCTGTGTTACCAAAGTATTGGACGCGACCATAACGAGTTGTTGCTTGATAAATCACTTTCTGGCCAACTTTGGCGAGAGCAGCGTTATCCCAAAACTTAGCCAAGCCAGCATAGCCACTAAAGCCAGTGGAAGGGAAAAGGTAGTGCTCGCGCAAGTACAAGGAGCCAGCACCAACCAAGTGGTTTTGGCCGTTACGACCGAATAAGTTGGCCGTGCCTATGTTGAGGCCAATTAACGCATCCGCATCCAGCGTCGCCAATTTGTTTAAGAACGCCGAGAATTGCGCTTTGTATGCATCATCAGCGGCTTGGCTTCCCGCCACCAAACCAAGCTCATCCACCGTACCACCAGAATAAACGTAGAACTGATTTTCTCCGAGTAACTTATTCGTATCGTCGTTGTACGCACCGTTTAAACCTTGTTTCGCCCATTCAGCTTGGTAATAGTGGTGCATTGCGTTGGCAAGGTCGGGATCGCCGAGGTTGGTTAATGCCCAAGAAGAGGTTTGATTCCACATACGACCAAATGGAATAACCCGTGACTCCCAACGAAATCGTGCCGTTGCATTCTTATTCGAACGGTTTTTGTATTCATGCCAAGAAAGATAATTGTCTTGGTTTCGATCTGCAGATTTGTCGAAGCCACGAATTTGTCGCCAGCGTTGAATGGTTTGACCTTCAGGTGTCTCCGTTGGTGCTCCTGAGACATTGACGACAGGGAAGCTATCTTTGAGTTGAATGTTTTCGAGGCGTGGGCGGTTTTCTATGTTGTCGTCATGCCAAGTAATTTTCGCAAGGTAAAGGCGGCCGCCGTCGCGTAAAAAAGTGGACCCAAAATACTGACCGCCACCATAGGTTTGTCCGCTACCATCGTGTGTCGTAGCGCGAACCCAATCCGAAGGAACAGACCAGTTTACCGTTTGGTTTTTAGTCATGTTCTCAGTCTTGTCTTTTTTAATTACGAAGTTTTTCCATTCTGTTACCAGACCGAATGAATCGATGGCAGAAGGGTATTCAATTATGAAGTTGCCACCTTGAGCAAACTGGGAAAACGTAAGGGTTAAGCGGTCGAACTTCTCTGAGTGATAAACATAGAGGGCACCACCATTATTCGCCTGACCGAATACATCAGCATCCCATGGCGGTGGTCGATATAGCCAAAAACCGGCGTGGTCAGCACTAGCCGTATAACCAACAATCATCGGTTTTCGATTGAGCAGAGTATTCTCGCCATGGCTTGAGTCGACTTCAGCTAGGACAGTGTCTTCCGAAAAATGAAGAAAAAAGTCCTCATAATCGATGTTATTTATTTCTGCTTGGTTACGTATATCGTTTTCCAGCCAACCTGAGTTAAGTTCCAGCTTTTGGTTGTACATGTAACCAAGCGCTTTTACACGCTCGTTATCACTCTTATTTTGGTAAGCTCCAAACACGATATCGGCATTATCCAACTCCCATTCAAGTGCAGCCGCAGCAGAGATAGGCTTATCTTGAAGATCAATACCCTGTTCATGCAATCCAGGTAACACGATTGCTGTTCTACTCCAAACGCCGGGTACAGAAAGCAAGCTCAGAGAAGCGAGTGTAACGAGAGAAAAACAATGCGACTTCAACATGGAGTTATCCCATTAATACTTAGATGACTCAAATTAAGAGTCAGATACAAAGAGAAATTATAGTCCATTCGCGAAGTCGTAATCTGGCCCCTACCATAGAGGACTTTACAGGAAAACTAACAGGGGATGCTGTGCAAAAATGAGCGGGTGTACTTGGAATAGATCATCCTCATAGACTCAAAACTTCCTCTACACGTCAGCACAAAAATAACCACCATTTTAACTTTGTTTCGGTCGTCACCATGTTGTTGGATTTTTCTTCAACAAATTCAGTTAAAACTAACTCTTCAAACCAGTCAGATACTCTGTCTTGGTGGTTGCTGATCATACAAAAAATTAACAAATTAAATTTTTATACATTTTTATTGCATAAAAAGTCCAGTTGAGTAATATAAATACCAAGTGACAATTAATGCGGTATGTCAGCATGACTATTCAGGTAAGCGGAATCAATAAATCCTACGGTGAGACACAAGTGCTTCACGATGTCAGCTTTAAGTGTGAAAGCGGGGAAACACTGGTGTTACTTGGTCCAAGTGGCGCAGGTAAGAGCTCTCTACTGCGTGTTCTTAACCTTCTTGAAGGGGCGGATAACGGCAAGCTAAACATCGCAAATGATGTTTTTGATTTCTCTACTGAAATCAAAGAGAAACAAGGTTTAGCACTTCGTCGTAAAGTAGGCATGGTGTTCCAACAGTACAACTTATGGCCGCACATGACAGTAATGGAGAACCTGATTGAGGCTCCGGTAAAAGTATCTGGCATGGATAAAGAAGAAGCGAAGAACCAAGCAATGCAAATTCTCGCAACGCTGCATTTGGCAGATAAAGCGGATGCATGGCCGATGCAGCTTTCTGGTGGTCAGCAACAACGTGTGGCGATTGCTCGTGCACTGATGATGAAACCGGAAGTCTTGCTTTTTGATGAACCGACCGCAGCGCTTGATCCGGAAATTACTAACCAAGTCGTTAAGATTATTAAAGATTTAAGCGAAACTGGCATCACCCAAGTCGTAGTAACGCATGAGGTCGATTTTGCTAAGAAAATCGCTAGCCACGTACTGTATCTAGAAAAAGGATACATCGTCGAGCACGGCACAAATGATTCGTTTTCTAACCCGCAAACCGCCCAGTTTGCTGACTACCTAAATCACTAAATTACGTTTTTAACGTTCAGTCTATTTAACAGATAAGCTCGGCTGTCATTGCGAGTGTCAGCCCACTAAGTACACACGGAGTATTGCAATGAAAAAGATTCTACTAGCTTCACTAATCGGCCTTTCTTCTGCAACTATGGCAGCAAACGCAGCAGCACAAGAAGAGATCAAATTCGCGATGGAAGCGACGTACGCACCATTCGAATACATGGATGAAAATAACCAAATCCAAGGTTTTGACGTGGATCTGGCGAACGCACTATGTAAAGAAATGGAAGCCAAATGTACCTTCCATAACCAATCTTTTGACAGCCTGATCCCTGCATTAAAATTCAAACGTTACGATGCGGCTATCTCTGCAATGGATATTACTGAGGCGCGTTTGGAGCAAGTGAATTTCACGAATGCATACTATGAAAACTCAGCAGCGTTTGTTTCTATCAAAGAAAAAGTTGCTGATCAAAAAGCACTAGAAGGTAAGCGCGTTGGTGTTCAAAACGGTTCAACACACCAAAGTTACTTGATTGAGCAAATGCCGGGCGTAACAGCGGTTCCTTACTCTAGCTACCAAGACGCATTCATCGATATGAAGAACGGTCGTATTGATTCTGTATTCGGCGATACAGCTGTCGTAGCTGAATGGTTCAAGAAAGAAGACAATCTAGCATATGTGGGCGAGCACGTAACCAACCCTAAATATTTCGGTAACGGTTTCGGTATCGCAGTAAACAAAGGTAACGATGAGCTAGTGAACAAGCTGAACACGGCACTGAAAACAGTGAAAGCGAACGGCGAATACGACGTAATCTACAACAAGTACTTCGGTAAGTAATATGGCACTAACGGGTTACTCTTTATCGCTTGTTCAAGCTAGTTGGATGACTGTCCAGCTAGCCTTCACAAGCCTTTTAGTCGGTTTGATTCTGGCAGTGGTATTCGCCAGTGGTGAAATGTCTCGCCGCGTTTTCGTTAAATGGCCAATGACGGCATTTGTGACGATTGTGCGTGGCTTGCCAGAAATCCTTGTCGTGTTGTTCATCTATTTTGGTTCGACGCAGGTTCTGTTTTTAATCACCGGCGACTTTATTGAAGTTAGCCCGTTTTTGTCTGGCGTGGTGGCGTTGTCGTTAATCTTCGCTTCTTATGCTTCTCAAACTCTACGTGGCGCGTTAAAAGCCGTTGGAAGAGGGCAGAGAGAAGCAGCAAGTGCACTCGGCGTCAGTCAGGCACATGCTTTTGTTCGCATTGTTTTGCCACAAGCAGTAAGACACGCGCTACCAGGTTTAACTAACCAATGGTTGGTTCTGTTGAAAGATACCGCGCTTGTATCACTGATTGGCGTAACGGATTTGTTGAAACAAGCGCAGCTAACGTCTGCTGCGACGCATGAAGCTTTTACATGGTACGCAACCGCTGCGGCGATTTACTTAGGCATTACTTTGATTACGCAACGTGCCGTAAAACTGATTGATAAGAAGTTCTCAATTCAAGGCATGAGTATGGGACAGGAGGCTACCGCATGAACGAACAACACGTTTGGCAAATGCTGGATGGCTTAGGCACTAGCCTTCAATTGACTGCCGCTTCTTTGGTGGTGGGCTGTCTCTTAGCTTTGATGATGACGCTGACTCTGATCTTACGTACTCCGGGTTTGCATTGGTTAAGTCGTGGCATCATCACCTTGTTTACTGGTACGCCTTTATTGGTGCAGATCTTCTTGGTGTACTACGGTCCGGGTCAGTTTGATGTCGTAAGAGAAAGCGTATTCTGGACATGGTTAAGCCAACCTTGGTTTTGTGCGATGTTAGCACTAGCACTAAATACCGCTGCATACAGCACTCAGTTGTTCAAAGGAGCGTTTAACGCGATTCCTTCCGGTCAATGGCAAGCGTGTCGTGCATTAGGCATGAACAAAACCGCAACACTGAAAGTGCTTCTGCCATACGCTATTCGCCGTGCTGTTCCGGCTTACTCGAACGAAGTGATTTTGGTCTTCAAAGGCACGTCACTAGCAAGCACGATTACGATCATGGATCTGATGGGTTATGCGCAGCGCATTAACGCACAAACCTACGATACGTTGACGGTATTTGGTATTGCAGGCGCATTTTATTTAACCGTAAATGGTGTGCTCACTCTTATCTTCCGTCAGGTAGAGAAGAAAGCACTAGCCTTTGAAGCCGTTTAATTATTAGTAGCTAATTTGTAAATGCCTCTGTTCAGCGTTGCCCTGAACAGAGGCATGTTTGTTTTAGTGTACTGCTACGCTGGAAAAATCATCAAGAATCACCAAACTTAAGTAAGGCAAACAATCACTGGTGATGATATGGAACGTCGACACTTCTTAGCTTTATGGTCGCTAATATTTGCGCCTTCGCTAAAATCCGCTAGCCCAATGAAGCCGACACCGCCTCAAACGGAAGGACCATTCTATCCCGTGGTTCCAGTGCCATTTCGTCAAAATTTGATTTTGCAGTCGAAAGGTCTTATTGGTGAGCCCATTTTTCTTCAGGGTAAGATAATGGATACAGCAGGGAATCCATTGTCTGGAATGAAAATAGAAATATGGCAATGTGATGGACAAGGCATCTATGAACACCCGAATCAACCTAACAATAATAAGTTTGATCCTCACTTCGCAGGCTTTGGTGCAGTTTTAACTGACGAAGATGGGAATTACCTTTTTCAAACGTTATTTCCGGTTCCATATAGCTCTCGACCTCCCCACATCCACGTCAAACTATGGAGTGGAGAGAAAGAGCTGTTAACGACTCAGCTTTATTTGAAAGGGCGAACTGGTAACGAGTGGTGGGGCGGAAAAGCCCGTGATTATTTGCAGTTTAAGCCTGTCAACATTGATGGTCGAGTCGTCGGTGAGTTCAATTTTGTGCTCGCTTAATACGATTAAGCATTATTTTGAAAACTCACATCGTAGATTACAAAAGTAATTAGCAAACAGAAGCTTCTAACAGATTAGTCTTGTCCGGCTCTGACTCTTAGTTTGTAGAAATCACTGTACCCAGATTTACGGAGTTGAACACCGCTTACACCTTTCGCTCTGGTGATTTTTTCTTGCCCCCAGAACAATGGTAAGATTGTTGTATCAGCTCTGAGCTCCGAGAGTATTCCCTCCAAACGTTTTTCAGGCGTGGGATCAGAGACTGCATCGTGTACGTGATTAACATGCTGTTCAAATTCATCAGAGTGAAGAGCAAATCGAATACCTGTACCTGTTAATAGCCACTCATAAATTCCATAGGTTAAAGGTGGCTCAATGACATCTTCGACAAAGAGCAAGTCGGCTTGTTCTTTTACAAGTTGAGGATTACTAGCGTCAGTTAGCTCCACAAATTCTACATGCAACCCAGTTTGACGGATTAAATCTACGATCCATTGGTTCGCTTTACTTAAATAATCAATCGTCCACTTTGGATGGGTTATGACCAACGTTCCCTCAAGCTGAGGAATATTCTCATTGTGAGAGCTGTCATCGAGAATTTGCATCGTTTCCAAGCTATTCGCTTTGGCAAATTCAAATCTACGACTCTCGATAAAAGAAAATAGGCGCTGCCAAGTTTGCTCGCTTAGTGAGCACTCGGCGCGACGATTACGTGCTAGAAAAGAAAATGCCTGAATCATATAACATTCGGTATCGTCAGTTTCCTGATTATAACTGATGTATTGATCCAGCTCAGTCCCTTGATGAGAGAGTGTTATTTGCTCCAATAATGCCTTTTTTGCGAAATAGTTATGATGTTTCTTCAGTACTATTTTGTCGGTATCCCAATGCCTAAGTACAAACGGGCCAGTACCTATTGTGATACTGCGACCTTTAAAGCTCTTCTGACGTCGAGTAGTGATAGACGCATTTGCGGTTGCTAAGCAGTAAATGAATAAGTTATTAGGCTGCTTTAAGTCAATACGTATAGCTTGTTTGGCATTATCGAAGCTGATACGAGTGACTTGCTGAAGTAATTTTTGGACGGGGCCATCTGTTGTAACGAGCTTATTTAAAGAGTGTACGACATCTTCTGCTTGTAATGTTAGCCCATCGTGACAGCAGATATCAGGGCGGAGCCAAATATATATACAACTGCCTTCATTTTTGTACTCACAAGCGAGGTGATTTTTTAATTGACCGTAGTGATCAACGGTAAATAGGGTGTCATACAAGCTGCGTATTACCTGCAGTTCTGAAAAGCGATAAGTCAGTGAAGGGGTTAGCTCATCTACCCAAGGATACTGGCTGACGATGAGTGTATTTGAATCTTTGTTTTCTTCTGAAACTTCTGCGAGTGCTTGGCTAAGTGCGCTTACAGCGGTGCTACGGTAATGCTCAAGTAACCTCGAGATGACGTCAAAGCTACCATTGTTGATTTCATTACGAATCGTAAAGTAGAGGGCTTGATGTATTGTTACCGTCACTTTTAGTGTGCTGGCTTTCCCACGACCACGACCTGGCTCCCAATGGATCCAATTGTAGCTGTCAAGTATTCTCAGTATATTAGATATGTTGCGTCTAGAAGTTGAAAAAACCAGTTCTAAATCGTCGAGGTTTACCTGATACGTTTGAGAGTGTTTGTAATGTTTTAATAACTGGCTCAATCTACGAAGACATGTTTCTGTCATGTTTTATTATGTTTCCTCAATAGATGATTGATTTATTAAAGCTATATAATAAATTGATTTCATATTGTGGTGAAGAAAGGTGATTGCTTAAACCCCTCAGTGTTATTGATTGGCTTATCTTCTTCCCATTTAAAAGTATTGGTGGTTTTCATTTTGACTCTAATATATTACTACTAATATAGAGTAAAGGCTCATTTTTTAATTTTTACTATAATATTAGTGAGTTATGATTAATGTTAGTGTTTGTTTTATTAGTTGTGTCTAATTAGTTAGGCGTAATGACATGAAAATACCCCCACTCATCTATGCAAATAAGCAGGGGTATAAGTTTATTTTACTTCTGGGAAGGTAGTGAATATCGTCCACTCATCTTTAACCATCCCTTGTTGGCCGACAACAGTGGCAGTAACGCGGCGGTTTAATGCGTGGCTGACACGATCCATACCCGGCTCTGCTAACTGTGTGTCGCCAAAAGCAATAATTGCGAGGCGGTCACCCGGGATTCCTTTTTTTATCAATAGATTGCGTACATTCTCTGCACGATGGCGAGATAGGTTTAAATTGTATTCTGCGCGTCCTACCTTACTTGCGTATCCTTGTATCTCTATAGAAGTGGTTGGATACTTTTTAAGAAATGCAGCCAACTCATCTATCTTGTTTTTAAAAATTTGGTTAATAAGAGCAGAGTCATTATCAAACAAAATCTTAAGTTGGTATTGCTCTTCTTTATGCAAATAGGTTTCACAACCATCATTGTCCACTTCTGCCCCTATTGGAGTGCCTGCGCAAAGATCACGAGCGTTTATCACACCATCTTGGTCCAAGTCGTTTAGGTCAGCAATCTGATTCGCCTTTGGTATAGGAATGTACGCCAGCTCATCTTTTGCGTATGCACTATGATGACTCATTATGACTAAAGCCAGAGTGATTAGAAGATTCTTTTTCATTGTATTTAGTACTCCACCGATTGAGTCCACTCTTCCGGTATGTCGACGCGCAATGCGTCTAAAAGCTGCCCGGTTGAAGTCAGGGTTCGATATTGTGCGTATTGCTGCGCAAATTGTGTTTCTAAGTAGTTTTTGCGTGATTCAAACAACTCGTTTTCAGTGTTCAGCAGATCAAGTAGGGTGCGCTTTCCAATACGATATTGTTTTTGGTATGCAATAACGGTGTTTGACATGGAATCAACGTGTTGTATTAAAAAAGACTTTTGTTGTTTAGTCAGCTCAAGAGCGCTCCAAGAAAGGCGGAGCTCTTGCTCCACACTTCGGTATGCTCGCTCTCTGAGGTCTTTCGCTTTATTGAGTTGATAGGCCATACTGTCACTGTTCGCAGAGTCTCGGCCACCGTTGTAAAGGTTGTATCGGACACGAAGCATTGCTTGTGTTTCAGAGTTGAGACCATTTACTCCTCCTACATCATCGTTCCAGCTTTGTTTCGCTTCAAATGAGATGACTGGGAAATAGTTTGCATCCGCTTGTTTATATTGGAACCTGGCAGAATCGACATCTGCGAGTGCTATTTTTATGACAGGATGATTGTCAAAAGCCTGCGATTGGGCCTCGTCTAGAGAATTGGGGATAAAGTTTTGGTCTGCGTGCGGAAAAATAAGGTTAGTTGGTGCTTCACCAACTAAGCGAAAGAATGCTGTTTGAGCGTCTTTATGGTTATTTTGTGCAGCTAAAACATTACTTTGAGCTTTTGCTAAACGAGCTTTAACCTGGTTAAGGTCGGCAACTGAGCCAATTCCTGACTCTGTACGCTTTTTAATATCAGTATAAATTCGCTTATGTGTGTTTAGGTTGCTAGTGGAAAGCGCAGTCAGCTTTTGTGTTTTTACTACATCCAAATAAGCTTTAATGACTTCTAACGCAACATTTTGGGCATCTGCAAGTAACTGATAACGCACAGACTCTGCATCTGCAGAGGTACGATCAATGTCATATAGGGTTTTTGAACCATCCCAGATCAACTGGGTAAGAGTAATTGCCATATCTTTACGGGTCATCTCGGTATCACTCTTACCAGTAGAGTCGGAAGGGTGAATGCTCTCGTAACCGATACCCGCGTCAATATCGAGACTAGGTTTATATGCTCCACGTGATTTATCGATAATATAACGACTACTCATATACTCGTTAAACGCACTTTTGATATCAGGGTTCGTTGCAAATGTTGTCGCTATTGCTTGTTCTAAAGTTTGTGCGCTAGAAACCAGTGGTATTAGCAAACCAAAACACGCGATACTAATATTACTTAGCTTCACTAAAATCTCCCCAAATAATTTAACGCCAGTTATTTTTCAAAAATAAATATTAAAGATTACTAATATTACCCAAGGCAAACGTTTCCTTTTGCTTGCTTTTTTGGAATGTAAGCTGCTATTTCAATGAAAATTTAATGACAAGTTTAAAGAATATTAAAAATAGGTCGCATAACATATGTTTTTACGGTGCAAAATAAAACAAATTTAAAACATGAAAATTATTGATAGGATAATTGCGTGTTTTAGGTGGGTTAATTGATGCTAGCTTACGACCAATTGTGTATATCGCTTCTTGAAAATAAGTCTTATTACTTTCTTAGTTTTATGGACTTTGAGATTTTTGTATTTACTAAATGAGGTATAAGCTCTTGGTTGGACCATCAAAATTAACCGCACAAACCTATGTTGTAATCGGCCTAGATGGTCAAATTAAAGCTTTTGCGTCTAAAGAAAACTTGTTACCGGGAGAAGTGGTCGTTGAATTAGTAGAGGGGAAGATCCAACCTCAGCATGTATATATTGCTGACACAGAAGGTGAAGCTCAAACTGATTCTACCGACAAGCTTGCGAAAATATTAGAGGCCATCGAAAAAGGACAAGACCCGAGTGAACTAGGTGATGAATATGCTACTGAAGCTGGTGAAGTTACGGGTTCAAGTTTGACTGCCTCTGGTACTGTTGAACGAACGGGGGCAGAAGTACTAGCAAGTACTTTTTTTGAAACCGCCGGCGTGACGACAGAGCAAAGTACAACGCTATTTAATATTTCTCGATTCACAACCTCAGAGCTTGGTGAAACTGAAGCGTTGATTGATGGTGAAGATAGAGGTGCCGTTCAAGAAGACGTGACGCTTGGAACTTCTGGCAACCTCAGTGTTACTGATCCAAATACAGGTGAAGCGTTATTCCAATCACAGAGTGAGGTTCAAGATAGTTATTGGGGCGTCTTCTCAATTGATGCTTTCGGTAACTGGAATTATCAGCTGAATAATGAGCACGAAGAAGTGCAGGCTTTGGATCATGACAGTGACCCAATCATCAGAAGTATTACCGTTTTATCTGTAGATGGCACTGAGCATGAAGTTGTGATCTCTATTACGGGCACTGAAGATGCGCCAGTCGTGACGGGCACGTTCACGGGCAAGGTGACTGAAGGCAATCTCGGTGATGTTGCGACCGCAACAGGCACCATTGCTATTACTGATGTCGATAATGGTGACGATCCGATTTTTGCAAACACCAACGTTACGGGCACCTACGGTGAGTTGGTATTGGTGGATGGTCAGTGGACGTATACGCTGGACCAAAGCCAGGTTCAACAGCTGGACGAGGGTGAGCAGGTGCAAGACACCATCACTCTCACGGCGACCGATGGCACCCAACAAAACATCGTGATTGATATTACGGGCACCGAAGACGCGCCAGTCGTGACGGGCACATTCACGGGCAAGGTGACCGAAGGCAACCTCGGTGATGTCGCGACCGCAACAGGCACCATCACTATCTCTGATGTTGATAATGGCGACGATCCGATTTTTGCAAACACCACCGTTACGGGCACCTATGGTGAGCTAGTATTGGTGGATGGGAAGTGGACGTATACGCTGGATCAAAGCCAGGTCCAACAGTTGGACGAGGGTGACCGGGTGCAAGACACCATCACTCTCACGGCGACCGATGGCACTCAACAAAACATCGTGATTGATATTACGGGCACCGAAGACAAGCCTATTGTTGACGGTACGTTTACCGGCAAGGTGAGCGAAGGCAATCTCGGTGATGTCGTGACTGCAACAGGCACCATTGCTATTACTGATGTCGATAATGGTGACGATCCGATTTTTGCAAACACCACCGTTACGGGCACCTATGGTGAGCTAGCATTGGTGGACGGGAAGTGGACGTATACGCTGGACCAAAGCCAGGTTCAACAGCTGGACGAGGGTGAGCAGGTACAAGACACCATCACCCTGACGGCAACCGATGGCACCCAACAAAAGATCGTGATTGATATTACGGGCACCGAAGACACGCCTATTGTTGACGGTACGTTCACGGGGTCGGTGACCGAAGGCAATCTCGGTGATGTTGTGACCGCAACCGGCACCATGACTATCTCTGATGTTGATAATGGCGACGATCCGATTTTTGCAAACACCACCGTTACGGGCACCTATGGTGAGCTAGTATTGGTGGATGGGAAGTGGACGTATACGCTGGATCAAAGCCAGGTCCAACAGTTGGACGAGGGTGACCGGGTGCAAGACACCATCACTCTCACGGCGACCGATGGCACTCAACAAAACATCGTGATTGATATTACGGGCACCGAAGACAAGCCTATTGTTGACGGTACGTTTACCGGCAAGGTGAGCGAAGGCAATCTCGGTGATGTCGTGACTGCAACAGGCACCATTGCTATTACTGATGTCGATAATGGTGACGATCCGATTTTTGCAAACACCACCGTTACGGGCACCTATGGTGAGCTAGCATTGGTGGACGGGAAGTGGACGTATACGCTGGACCAAAGCCAGGTTCAACAGCTGGACGAGGGTGAGCAGGTACAAGACACCATCACCCTGACGGCAACCGATGGCACCCAACAAAAGATCGTGATTGATATTACGGGCACCGAAGACACGCCTATTGTTGACGGTACGTTCACGGGGTCGGTGACCGAAGGCAATCTCGGTGATGTTGTGACCGCAACCGGCACCATGACTATCTCTGATGTTGATAATGGCGACGATCCGATTTTTGCAAACACCACCGTTACGGGCACCTATGGTGAGCTAGTATTGGTGGATGGGAAGTGGACGTATACGCTGGATCAAAGCCAGGTCCAACAGTTGGACGAGGGTGACCGGGTGCAAGACACCATCACTCTCACGGCGACCGATGGCACTCAACAAAACATCGTGATTGATATTACGGGCACCGAAGACGCGCCAGTCGTGACGGGCACGTTCACGGGCAAGGTGACCGAAGGCAATCTCGGTGATGTCGCGACCGCAACAGGCACCATCACCATCTCTGATGTTGATAACGGCGACGATCCGATTTTTACAAACACCACCGTTACGGGCACCTACGGTGAGTTGGTATTGGTGGATGGAAAGTGGACGTATACGCTGGACCAAAGCCAGGTTCAGCAGTTGGACGAGGGTGAGCAGGTGCAAGATACCATCACTCTCACGGCGACCGATGGCACCCAACAAAAGATCGTGATTGATATTACGGGCACCGAAGACATGCCAGCCGTGACGGGCACGTTCACCGGCAAGGTGACCGAAGGCAATCTCGGTGATGTCGCGACCGCAACAGGCACCATCACCATCTCTGATGTTGATAACGGCGACGATCCGATTTTTACAAACACCACCGTTACGGGCACCTACGGTGAGTTGGTATTGGTGGATGGAAAGTGGACGTATACGCTAGACCAAAGCCAGGTTCAACAGCTGGACGAGGGTGAGCAGGTGCAAGATACCATCACCCTGACGGCGACCGATGGCACCCAACAAAGCATCGTGATTGATATTACGGGCACCGAAGACAAGCCAGTCGTGACGGGTACGTTCACCGGCAAGGTGACCGAAGGCAATCTCGGTGATGTCGCAACCGCAACAGGCACCATCACCATCTCTGATGTTGATAATGGCGATGAGCCAGTGTTTAGCAACACTACCGTTACGGGCACCTATGGTGAGCTAGCATTGGTGGACGGGCAGTGGACGTATACGCTGGACCAAAGCCAGGTTCAACAGCTAGACGAGGGTGAGCAGGTGCAAGATACCATCACCCTGACGGCGACCGATGGCACCCAACAAAGCATCGTGATTGATATTACGGGCACCGAAGACACGCCCGTCGTGACGGGCACATTCACGGGTAAGGTGACCGAAGGCAACCTCGGTGATGTCGCGACCGCAACAGGCACCATTGCTATTACTGATGTTGATAATGGCGATGAGCCAGAGTTCAGCAACACTACCGTTACGGGCACCTACGGTGAGCTAGTATTGGCGGATGGAAAGTGGACGTATACGCTGGATCAAAGCCAGGTTCAACAGTTGGACGAGGGTGAGCAGGTACAAGATACCATCACCCTGACGGCAACCGATGGCACCCAACAAAACATCGTGATTGATATTACGGGCACCGAAGACGCGCCAGTCGTGACGGGCACGTTCACCGGTAAGGTGACTGAAGGCAATCTCGGTGATGTCGCGACCGCAACAGGTACCATTACTATTTCTGATGTTGATAATGGCGATGAGCCAGTGTTTAGCAACACCACCGTTACGGGCACCTACGGTGAGCTGGTATTGGTGGATGGAAAGTGGACGTATACGCTGGACCAAAGCCAGGTTCAACAGCTGGACGAGGGTGATCAGGTGCAAGATACCATCACCCTCACGGCGACCGATGGCACACAACAAAACATCGTGATTGATATTACGGGCACTAATGATGCTCCTGAATTTGTTAGTGGGAGTAATGACAACTTTGGTCTGGATGCTCAAGGTAAAACCGACATCGATAGTTACCAGTTTAGCGTTGATGAAAACAGTCAATCGGGTGTAATTGGAAAAGTAAATGCATTCGATGTCGATCAGGACAGTCAGATAACGTATCACTTAAACGGTCATAGCGAACTGTTTGAAATCAACAGTCTTACTGGTGAGATCAGTGTCAAAAATGGTGCAAATCTGGACCATGAATCTATCGATAACTACCAGCTAGAAGTGGAAGCTCGTGACCAGTTTGGCGGTAAAGACACCGCTCAGGTCGAAGTGTTGGTTCGCGATATTAATGAAGCCCCTATTGCTGAAGATGATAAGGGCATTGAAAAAACAACCAAGACACTTGACCAGAGCAACTGGGATGATAGCACTGATATCACAGTTGATTATTATGTGATTGATACTCGATCTGGAAACAAGGTTTCTGATGCATCGAAAGCTGATTATGTTGGTGACGGCGACCACAAATATGGCGTTAGTTCTGCGCTAGACAGCGGCTCAGACCGGGTTCAAGATGGTCAGATTCGATATGATGATGCAACTGGACAAAGTGAAGCAATGCGCTTCTCCTTCGCTAATGGTCAGGTTGCCGATCATGCTGAAGTTGAAGTGAAAAACCTATGGACAGACACTTCGAACGGTAGCTGGGAGCCTGGTATTGAGCGCGGTGTTTGGAAGGCTTACTACAAAGGTGACTTGGTTGCGACAGGTGTGTTTGAAGGTACCCGTGGTGGTAATCAAGTAGTCAACATCAATGCAGATGGGCGTTTCTTCGATAGTATTGAAATGTCTACTACCAGCTATAAAGACGGTGTCATTGATCCTAAAGGCTCAGAGTACTTTATTACTCAGGTATCAGCGGACCTGACGACCTTTGATGAAGCTTACCAGACCAATGGCTCAGGCACGTTAGAGCTGGATGTTCTGGCGAATGACAGCGACCCGGATGGTGACGCTCTGACTATTATCGACTATCCATCAGAAAGTTTCCTTAGTCTGCAAGATGGTAAATTGGTCTTTGATGCGGCCAAGTACCTAGAGTCACTGCCAGCTGATCAACAAACCCTGAAAACGGGTGAAGTGAAAGATTATACCTTCGAATACACCATCCGTGATGACGACGGCCTGACCGATAAAGCAGAAGTTACCGTTAGTGTGATGGGTGAGCCTATGTCGCTCAGTGATGCACACGCAGCATTGGATGAATCTCAAGTTGATACGGATACTGACGTACATGCTGAAGGCAACTTTATCGCAAACCTCGGTTCTGCAACGGAGGCTGAATATCACTTCAACGCCGATCAAAACCTAGGTGGTTTCACCAGTGATGGTAAAGAGGTTGTGTTTGAAGTGAGTGCAGATCAGAGCACTCTAACTGGTTATACTGGAACAGGTGCCGACCGCATCAAAGTGGTTCAAGCCAACATAGATAGCAAAACGGGTCATTTCACAGTTGATCAACATATGCCTCTTGATCATGCGGAGCAGGGGGCGGACATGCTGGATATCCGCGCTAGCGTAGAGGTGGATGCCGGAGGTCAGTCTGAGAGTGCCACCTTGCATCTGAATGTGACGGATTCATTACCGTCATCGTCTTCAGCTCACTACGAAATAAATGATGTTGATTCACAAAGTAATAGTGTTGTGATTGCACTTGATGCGTCAGAATCAATGCTCGACTGGGTAACAGATGCAGACGGACAATATGTTACTCGCTGGCAACTTGCTCAAGACTCTATTAAGTCAATGTTTGAGCAATACCAAGATTTGGGTCCAGTAAGTTTTAGAATTGCAACTTACAGCGGACAACCATCTGGCCAGATTTCTGAGTGGCTAGATTCTGCCGAGGCCATTGATGCCTTTATCTCTGGTATACATCCATATGCATCGACGCCATATAACCAGGCCGTTGACCAAATAAATGAAATACTTAGTGATCCAGAAGATGACGCATTGCTTAGTAATACCGATACCCAGCTTTACTTTATCTCAGATGGTCGACCTTCCGATTTTACCTATTGGACAAATCAAACGAACGTGGGAGAAATTCAAACCCGTGAAAACTTGATTAAGTGGTCAACATCAGATGATTTTGAAAGTGAACAGCGTTATCAGGACATAGTGAATGGTCGGGTTCAGCCTACTTCTGAAGAAGAGGGCATCATTCTGCAAAATGCGATGGAAAATAGCATCAGCAGTAGCGGTCAGGATGTTGAAAATATCTGGTCTGTTGGTATTGGTAATGGAGCGTCTCTGGAACATCTGGAGTCGATCGCGACAGATAAAGGCAGTGCTATTGTCGTTGTAGATGATTCTCAGATTGGGGATTTGCTTAGTAAAACGGTCTCAGGCCAGTTGCAAGGCAACCTTCTGGATGACAATGGCGGTGATGCTCAGTGGGTAGATCACATCACTATCGATGGCGAGATATATTACTACAACAAAGTAAACGGTGATGTCACTAACAGCGATGGCACGAAAATATCGGACCATTCTCTGGCGCAAATTGATACCAACCACGGCAAGCTGACCATTAACTTTGAAAATGGTCACTACGACTATCAAGCGAGCAATGTTGTAGGTCATCAACAAGAGAAGCTTGACGTTACGGTTATCGATGCTGACGGTGATACTACAAATAGCGAAGTTACCATTGATATCCGAGATCGCGCACCAGAATTCATCAGTGTCGGTGATACAGACCAAACCCATGGCACCGATGCCAACGGTATGCCAACAGAAGATACAGCAAGCTTTGACGTCGCTGAGCAAGAAGTTGGGGTATTAGTCGGCCAGGTGGAAGCGTTTGATCCGGATGGCAGTGACACCATAAAGTATGAATTGAGTGGTGGTGATGCTGATCTATTCCGTGTTGACTCTAATAGTGGTGAGATTTGGCTGAAAGATGGTGTAAAACTGGATCACTCGACTCAGCAAACGTATCAGTTGGAAGTGTCTGCAAGCGATGGTGTGGATACCGATACAACTCAGGTTATCCTGAATGTCACTGAGAACCATGCCCCAACCTCATCTCCAGTTCAGGGCTTTGCTCAGATGGAAGACTTACCGATCAATAAAGTGACGGTAGTGTTCGACCACTCGAACAGCATGACCCGCACCTTTGACGGTGAAAATACCGTGGGTCGTGAGGCAACCGCACCGAAAACTGAATCGAGAGCTTACAAAGCAGCAGCAGCGTTACATTCCATGGTTGAAAACATGATTGCCGATGGAGGAGAATCAAATACCTATATCCGCCTGGTACGTTTCGACGGAGATACATCCACACATAGCTGGCTGACCTTGAGTGAAGTTGAGTTGATGACACGCCCACCAGAGATGAATGGCCGTGATCCAAACGATTTAAGTTTCCAAAATGAAGTGTCAGAATATGTGCGCAACTGGTGTGACGTAGAATACGGTACCAATACGGATTACGATAAAGCTTTAGAGGCTGTAATGGAGCCTGGTGAGGCAAGTAATGCCGTTTACCCTTGGCAGGATGGTTGGGACTATTTCGGTCCAGAAAAACCGTCTGAGAGTAAGGACACCATATTCTTTATCTCAGATGGCGAACCCAACCCTAGCGAGGGCGCTGTTACTTCTCCTGATCTAGTCGAGCGCTGGGAGGATTACAAACAGACTCATGACGCCAAAGTATATGGGATTGGTATTGCTCTCTCTGATAATGTCAAAGCAGCAGAGGCTCTAGATGAGCTTAGCGACAAAGTGGTGTTTATCGACTCAGGTGAAGACTTGGGGCAGTACCTAAACCAGTTCTCTCCCGATCCAATTGCCGGTGAGTTACTGGCGGGAAGCCAGGACGCTGATGGTGATAGCATGACCGTTTCTTTGGCAGAAGGCGATTTCACTCTGTTGGGCGCAGATCTGCACGGTGTAAGCGTAAATCAGCCGTTAGTTTCTTCATCCAGTGAAGTAGATGGTCAGCTTCATATCCAGACAGCGTTCGGCACCTTGGAAGTGTCATCCAATGGCAGTTATAGTTTTACTCAAAGCGATGAGCTTACTCTACAGGGTGACCAGCAGGCGGATATGCATTTCTTGTTTAAAGTGTCTGATGGTAAAGGTGGCATAAGTGAAAACGTCTTTACACTTACATTGAACGATTCTGGCACCGATATTGTACAAACTGAGCGCCATGCGTCGGTGGGAGATGAGTTTGCGAATAGCATCACTGGTGGCGAAAGCATCGATATTTTGCTAGGACAAGCAGGTCAAGATACGTTGAGTGGTGGCGCAGGCGATGACATTCTGGTTGGTGGGCTCGGAAACGATATCCTGACGGGAGGTCTAGGCAGTGACATCTTGACAGGTGGAGAGGGTATTGACACCTTCACCTTTACTCAAGAATCACTGGACATGACGTCATCAAGAGATGTGATTAAAGACTTTAGGCTGGATGAAGACAAGCTGGATTTGAGTGACATTCTTGAGTTTGTCGGTGACGACACAACGGATATGGATAACTTGTTGGAACACGTAAGCGCAGACTACGATAGTGCCCAAGATACTCTGAATTTGACGATTACTGGAGAAGGCAGCAACACAATGTCCGTGGCATTAGAGAACTTTGATTTATCAGGGTTGGAGTTAGGGTCGTCAGCGACATCTCATGAAATCGTTGATCAGCTGTTCCATCACCAAGTTTTTAGCGTGGATTAATATTACCTGAAGATTAAGTTATTTTAGTAAACAGCACCTGATTGAATCATCAGGTGCTGTTTTTCTTTTCTGCCGCTGTTAGCTACCGACTTTTTGCTTAATCATTTTAAAAATTAGCAGTAGTAAATGCACTGCTTCTGCACTTTAAGTGGTTCTTTGATTACATGTTTTGATAGCTTGGTCCGCCACCACCTTCTGGCGCTTTCCATGTGATGTTCTGTGAAGGATCTTTGATGTCACAGGTTTTGCAATGCACGCAGTTGGCGGCATTTATCTGAAACTTCAACTTACTCTCAACTTCCACCACTTCGTAAACCCCTGCAGGGCAATAGCGCTGGCTCGGCTCGTCATACATACCCAAATTCACATCAATTGGAATGTGAGGATAAGTCAGAACAAGGTGGCAAGGTTGGTTCTCTTCGTGCTGTGTTCCTGATAAAAATACCGACGAAGGCTTATCAAAACTGATTTCACCATCTGGTTTTGGGTATGCAATTGGTTGGCATTCTTGTTTAGGTTTTAACTGTTCGTGATCGTACGAATAGTCCTTGATAGTCCAAGGTAACGGCTTCTTAACCAGTGGTTGCCATAGGTTATGCTCAAAGGTCGAAAGTGCACCGCCCAGTATGCTGCCAAACTTGTGGATGTTCGCACCAAAGTTACGTGTTTCGGCGAGCTCGTCATACAACCATGATGATTCAAATAATGACTGGTAGCCTGGCTCAGAAGCCCCAGTTTGTAGGGCAGTATGTACTGCTTCTGCTGCAATGATTCCGGACTTCATGGCTGTGTGGCTGCCTTTAATTTTAGCGACATTCAAAGTCCCTGCATCACAACCAATCAATAAACCGCCGGGGAATTGCTGTTTCGGCAGAGAAGAAAGTCCACCTTTTGCAATGGCTCTTGCACCATATGCGATACGTTGGGCACCTTTTAGGTGTTGCTCGATAGCTGGATGATGCTTAAAGCGTTGAAACTCGTCAAACGGGCTTAAGTAAGGGTTGCTGTAGTTTAAATCTACGATCAAACCGACCGCGATTTGGTTGTTTTCCATATGATATAGAAAACCGCCGCCAGTGGTATTTGTCTCGCTCAAAGGCCAGCCAGCGGAGTGGATAACACTGCCAGATACATCCTTGCTGTCAGAGGGTAATTCCCATATCTCTTTTAAGCCAAGCGCGTAGTGCTGAGGTTGCTTGCCTGCGTCTAGGTCGAACCTTTGAATAAGTTCTTTACCCAGATGTCCGCGACAACCTTCAGCAAAAAGGGTGTATTTTGCCTTTAGCTCGATACCTGGCTCAAAGTTAGGTTTGGCTTGGCCGTTCTTATCTAGTCCCATATCGCTCGTATTAATGCCTGTCACGGCGCCAGTCTGATCATAATTGATGCTTGCAGCGGCAAAGCCAGGAAAAACTTCCACCCCAAGACTTTCTGCTTGGTTAGCGAGCCAACGGCAAAGGTTGGCAAGGCTAATTACATAATTATTTTCGCCATTTATCATTGGACGTGGCGTAAGGAAATGAGGGACGCGAATATGGTTTTGCTCAGTAGTAAGATAAAGGAAATGGTCTTGCTGAACTGAGGCTGATAGCGGGGCATCCATTTCTTTCCAATCGGGGAAAAGCTCATTCAAGGCACTAGTTTCAAAAACAGCGCCAGATAAAATATGTGCGCCCACTTCTGAGCCTTTTTCTACAACGCAAATTGAAAGTGCGTCACCTTCACTATCTTGGTTGAGTTGAGCTAGGCGACAAGCGGCACTTAAGCCCGCAGGTCCGGCTCCCACGATCACGACATCAAACTCCATGCATTCTCGTTCCATCTATCTGCTTCCTTTCTATTATCGTCATCTGCGTGACAGGTTTTTGGTTTCTATACAGAAAACTATAGCTCAGTTGACGTTAACGTGAAGTAAACTAAGCTCAAGTAATGGATCTGACGTGTTATACGAGGCATGACCATGGACGACCGACCATTAGCAACACTTGTCATTGCGGAACATGACAACCAGTCGTTGGCTGTAGGGACGCTGTGTGCAATTAAAGCGGCATTTGATATCAAGGATGGTGATAAATCGCTTGCTGTTTCTGTATTGCTTATTGGTTATCAGTGCCAATCGGTTTTGGATGAGTTGAAGTGTGTTAAGGGCGTTGCAGAAATTATTTGGGTTGACGCAAAGGAGTATGAGCATGGGTTAGCGGAAAACATCGCGCCTTTGATCTCACAAGTAGCCAAAAATTACTCACACATTCTTTCTCCTGCCAGCACGTTTGGTAAGAATGTGATGCCTCGCGTGGCGGCGTTGCTCGATGTAGGGCAACTTTCGGACGTGATGACAATCGAGTCTATCGATACGGTGATTCGTCCAATTTATGCCGGGAATGCATTGGCTACAGTCACGTCGAACGATCCCTTTAAAGTGATGACCATACGAAGTACGGCTTTTGATGCTCTAGAGCTGTCAGACACGCCAGTTGTCCCTAAGGTTACTCAAGTCGATACAGTGATTATCAACAAACTTAGTGAGTTTATTTCGCAGCAAACGCCAGAAAGTGAGCGACCAGAATTGCCAGCGGCTAGAGTAGTGGTATCGGGTGGTCGTGCATTCGGGAGTAAAGAGAAGTTTGCTTTAGTCGAACAATTGGCTGACAAGTTAGGTGGAGCGGTAGGAGCGTCCCGAGCGGCGGTTGATGCGGGGTATGTGTCTAATGACCATCAAGTCGGGCAAACTGGTAAAATTGTTGCACCTGAATTATACATTGCCGTCGGAATTTCTGGTGCTATTCAACATTTAGCGGGAATGAAAGACTCAAAGGTGATTGTCGCAATTAACAGCGATCCCGATGCGCCTATTTTTGACATCGCTGACTATGGGTTGGTCGGCGATTTATTTGAGGTGATGCCGGAGTTGCTAGAGAAGCTGTAGATATAATCTGTTCTCTCAAACAAAAGGCTTCCGAGCTGGAAGCCTTTATCATTTGGTTTTTACCAGTTACTTTTCGCTCGGGCGTTGCAGGTGTTCTGCAAGCACTTTAGTAAACCTTGCTGCTTCACCACCAGTACAAGCGCGATGATCAAACGTTACGGATAGCGGCATTGCTTTCACCGAAATTGCTTGACCATTTCTTATCACCACTCGGTCGAGTATTCGACCAGCACCAACAATAGCGACTTGTGGAGGTGTGACGACAGGTGTCGCGTAAATGCCGGCAATCGCTCCGAAGTTGGAAAGCGTAATCGTCGCGTGCTGTAATTGCTCTCGACCGATTTTTCTCTCTCTGATCCCTTCAACAGTTTGATCGAGCCAACGACGAACATCTTGTGGCTCGTATTCATCTGCGTGGCGCAATACGGGTACGTACAAGCCATGACGGCTATCTACAGCAATACCAAGGTTAACTGTATTGTGCACGCAACGCGTCATGGTTTCTGCATCAAACCAAGCATTTAAAGCGGGCTCTTCCTGACACGCATGAACAATCGCTTGAACCAGGCGGATACTGATGTCTTCGTTCGGCAGCCAGTCTTCCAGCAACGCTTCTTCTGTAATGGTCACGGCAGCAACGTGCTCGTGTGACTCAGTCATCGAGGACACCATGGTGCGTCGAGCACCTTTCAATACTTCTGTGCCCGGACGCTGTTTTCCGGCTTCGTCGTAAATGTCGGCATCAACGATAAGACCGTTTGGACCACTGCCTGACACGAGATTAAGATCTACCCCAAGTTTTTGTGCCAATAGACGAGCCGACGGTAGAGCAGTAACTAGATTACTCTCAGTCGTGTTGTGATTGCCTCCAATCCAGAAGTCATCGACGTTAACGTGATGCGCTTGATGAGAAACATTGCCGACAACGGTCGCGGCGTCAGCGGTCTCTTTTTTCTCTACCGTAGCCCCGCGCTCTGCGCCAGTTTCGTCAATTTCGAGTAGCAATGCGCCAATATTGACGATATCACCTTCTTCCCCATGGCGGCTGACTACACGGCCCGAGTAGGGGGCGGGAACGTCGACCGTCGCTTTTGCTGTCTCGACAGTTAAGATCACTTGATCCAACTTAACCATGTCACCGACATTAACGTGCCATTTTACAATTTCTGATTCAGCGAGGCCTTCGCCGAGATCGGGTAAGTTAAACGTCTTCATTTCCAATCCTCCACGAGTTCGCGCGCTGCGGTCACAATGTCTTCTTCCTGAACCATGAAATAATCTTCGTTACGGTAATAAGGCATAATGGTGTCCATTCCAGTTACTCGTTTAGGTGGGGCTTTTAGTAAGCACATGGCGTGTTCGGCTGTTCGAGCTAAAAGCTCAGAGCCCACACCACAAGTTTTACTCGCTTCATGAACAACGAGTAAACGTCCGGTTTTTTCTAGTGAGCTGAAAATCGTCGCGGTATCAATTGGCTTAATACTCGCCAAATCAATCACCTCGACTTCAATCCCTTGACTAGATAAGGTCTGTGCGGCTTGAAGTGACTCTACGACGCATGCGCCCCAAGTAACAAGCGTGATATCTCGCCCCTTACGTAAGGTGAAGCAGGTGTCGAGTGGAAGTGCTTCGCCATTATCAACGACTTCAGATTTTACGGTTCGATAAATGCGTTTCGGTTCGAAGAACATGACAGGATCATTACTTCGAATCGCGGCGAGAAGCAGGCCGTATGCGCGTTGAGGTGAAGAAGGAATCACTACTTTAAAGCCAGCAGTGTGCGCAAATAGCGCTTCTACACTTTCTGAGTGGTGCTCTGGAGCGTGAATACCGCCACCAAATGGCGCACGAAAAACCGCAGGGCAAGTGAGGCGACCGCGAGTTCGGTTACGCATGCGTGCCGCGTGGCACATTAAGTGCTCCATTGCCGGAAAAACAAAACCTTGAAATTGAAATTCGGCGACAGGTCGTAATCCTTGCGTTGCCATACCGACCGCAACACCGCCGATTAACGCTTCAGCGAGGGGCGTATCGATCACTCGTTTGAGACCAAACTCTTGTTTGAGCCCTACGGTGGCACGGAATACGCCACCATTATCACCTACGTCCTCACCTAACACGACAACATTTTGGTCTTGTTGCATTTCGTGGTGCAGAGCGAGGTTTACTGCTTCAACTAACGTTAGCTCAGCCATGTTTGCCTCCCTGCATTCGCATTGCTTTGTTGATGAGTTCATCTCTTTGAGCGTGAAGCTCTTGGGGAAGCGATTCATACAAATAATCGAACCCAGTTTCAGGTGCTTGTGACGGTAAGCTGAGGTAGCGCTCAACTGCCAGTTCCACTTGTTCCTTGCAGTATTCTAGCCATTGTTGCTCTTGTTCATCGCTCCAAGCTCCTTGATTAAGGAGATACGTTTTAAGACGTGCTATAGGTTCGTATTGCCATGCGGTTTGAACATCGTCCTCTTTACGATAACGAGTCGCATCATCGGCAGTAGTGTGGTCACTTAGTCGGTAACTGACCGCTTCGATGAGTGTTGCGCCTTTCCCTTTTCTCGCTCTCTCAAGTGCGGTCTTGGTTGCATCATAAACGGCGACGACATCGTTACCATCTACCGTAATGCCCGGTATACCAGCGCCTTGCGCTTTTTCTGATAAGAAATCGGCAGCACATTGAAGGCTACGCGGCACTGAAATTGCCCACTGGTTGTTATTCACGACGAAAACAAGTGGAATATTCCAAGCTCCCGCACAGTTTATTGACTCTAGAAAATCCCCTTTGGATGTACCGCCATCGCCGCACATGACTAGCGCAGCTTCATGGTTACCTTGAATTTTCAGTGCGGAAGCCACCCCGACAGCGTGTGTACATTGCGTCGCAATGGGAACACAGAATGGAAGATCTCGGCTAGGAATTGGGCTGCCCTCAGGAGCAAAATCACTACCGCGCTCATCACCGCCCCAGTATTGAAGATTCTTCTCCATGCCAATACCACGACACCACATTGCAGGCATATCGCGATAATAAGGGACAAATACATCATCGGCTTTCAGCGCTCTACCGACCGCAATGCCGATGGCTTCAGCACCTAGGTGCGAAGGGTAGGTCCCTAACTTGCCGGTGCGTTGCAACGCAACGGCTTTGTTGTCGTAAGTGCGAGTTAATACCATGTCTCGGTAAAACCCGACCAAAGTTTCAGTGTCAGCCCAGTTGGGTAGTTGGCCGACTAGGTCCCCATGATGGTCGATAAACCGATGCATGGGTAATGCCTGAACGTTCATCTCAAGCTCCTTTTGACGCTGCGTGTCTTTTGGACTGCAGCTGTTCATATCAAACCAGAGTTTGTATGGGTGCTCAAACTCTGATATCAGCGCAAAGGCCATACCTAAGGTTGCTTGTGTTTTCTATAGCTGTAGGCATCTGTACGTCCTTTAAACTATTTTCCGATAACACCGCTGCGGCTATTTCATCGCAAGACACAGAGAAACATTTTTTCTGCATCTAACCCTCTAACTAAATCGTGGTATAGCCAGATACAATAAGTGTAAACAAATTGTTAAATTGTGCTTCATTTTGACTTTCGCCCAGTAGTAAAGTTTTGCTTACACCTTGATTTGGCAGAGTAATATGCTGTTATTTTGTTGGTGGCATTTTTAAACTCGAATTTAATTACTGGTTAATGAAACATATTTGCAACAAAATTTGGCTGTAAAATTTGACAAAGTGAGTCATTATTAATGAATCAACTCAAGTAGTTGTTATGTGTTGTATTGAGATTTTTTGTTGTGCCCGAAACTCCGGCCTTATGAGAATACATAACTTCTTCCCAACAGAGTGGAATCAAGGTAGGGTGACGGCATTACAAATGTATACCCTCGGCGGTCCTTGAGCTTATCAGCAGTAGATGGCGCTCAAGTCGAAGTGATTATGGAGAAATTATGTATCACGCTCATGTTTATTTTCCTTTAAGAGAACAAGATAAAGCGCAAGCCTTGAACGAGATCATCCGTCAAGAGCGTCAAGATGTGCTGCGTGTGTTTCCTTTGGTTGGAAGATTGGTTGGCCCACATAAAATGCCGATGTTTGAAATTCACCTAGAGTCATTGAGTGAAGAGTTTTTGGCTTGGCTCGATACAATTCGAGGTGATTTTTCTGTGCTTATCCATCCTGTGAGTGAAGAAGAGTTGCTCGATCATACGGAACGCGCGATTTGGCTGGGTAGAGAGATTGGTGTATTTGAAGAGAAGCTAGAGAAATAGCTGTTCCTCCCGCATGTATGACCGCTTTGAATGCTTCTCCCCTCATCGCGGTCACCGTAGCAAGTTAGCGTTTTCATGTTCGTTAATAAGTCGCGATTTCCTTTTCTCCATTCTGCAGGCCCTGTTTTTGTGTGCTAAACCTACAAGTAGGTTTTTGAGCTTAAACATCAAGTGAGACCATGTTTCTGTTTAGCATGTCGTTAAATAAGTTTTGGCAGCAATAAAATAATAAGTTCAGATAAATGAAATAGGTATAGCAGGGAAGTGCAGTTTACGACCCCAACGCCATTGGCAGTGGAGCCGATAATTTCTGAGGGGGAAGGGTATGTTTTCGATACTCTTGGTCATACTTTCACTGTATATATTTTGGTTGTTGTTTCGCAACGGACCTGCATTCGCCGAGCGCGTCGCTCATCAAAAACGTAACTGGGTTGGACCTACCGCCAACAAAGAAGAATGGCGAGGGTATTGTACGGATGTATTTCAGCCGTTCAGTTCTCAAACGACTTTTTACGCCATCGCTTATTTTGCGAATTATATTGCAGCAGCAAATGCGATATCTTGGTCAACAGTATATGAAGGGGATTACCCGATCATCATAAGCCGATTTGGTAGCTACTTTATTTTAAATACTCACGATTCACTAGTGGTTGCAGGGTTTATTGCGCTTGCTTTCTTTATCATCAATTGGCAGCTTGCCATGCACTGTTCTGGTATTCTTAGTCAGTATCTAGTGCGGATTCTTATTATCAATCGAACGCGCTTTGTTGCGATTAGCTTAGTGTTTTGCAGTTACTTTGCGTATCTCTTGACTGTTGGTATTTTCTGGTTGTTCCATGACGGTTATTCGATCTGGCACGGGTTAACGCTTACTCCTGTATTCTTATTATTAGCGTTATTGGTTGCGGTTGTTTTGCCATCTATGAAAAAAGAGAGCAATAAACCTTAGATAGACTTGCCACGTTAAATTACACACGATTTTAGGATAGTAATTCCTATGCCATTAAGTTAGCATTGCCGGCTTTTTAACGGTCTACAGGCCCTTATTAGTGGGAGGAACTATGTTTATCGGCTTTGACTATGGCACTGCAAACTGTTCAGTGGCAAAAATGGAATCGGGTGAGCCAGTAATGCTTAACCTAGAAGGGAGCAGTCCATTTATTCCTTCCACCCTTGCTGCACCGACTCGTGAATCGGTATCCGAGCACTTATTTCGCCATCGAGATATTAAACCATTAGATCAAGTTGGTGAGCAGGTTTTACGCCGGGCAATCAATTTAAACAGAGAAGAAAGTATTGATCTCGAATCTGACGACATTGCATTTGGTCAGGCGGCGCTTAATCTCTATTTGGAAGACCCTCGTGATATCTATTACGTAAAGTCGCCGAAGTCTTTTCTTGGCGCTTCTGGCTTGCGTGACGTGCAATTGGCTTTCTTCGAAGATCTTGTCTGCGCGATGATGGACAATATTAAGTCGCAAGCCGAAAACGATGCGCAGCAAAGTATTACCGATGCTGTTATCGGCCGGCCAATTAACTTCCATGGGCGTGGCGGTGAAACGGCTAACATTCAGGCTGAACGCATTTTGTTGCGGGCAGCGAAACGTGCGGGCTTCCAAAATGTGGAGTTTCAGTTTGAGCCTGTCGCGGCGGGCCTAGAGTATGAAGCGACACTCAGCGAAGACAAAACCATTCTAGTGGTCGATATTGGCGGTGGTACAACGGACTGCTCGTTGATTCAAATGGGGCCGTCTTGGCGTGGCAAAGCGGATAGGACCGCAAGCTTGTTAGCTCATAGTGGCCAGCGCGTCGGCGGGAATGATCTTGATATCGCGTTAGCATTTAAGCAGCTCATGTTCCCGTTTGGCATGGAAAGCAAAATGGAGTCAGGTATTGTGATGCCGACCACCCAATTCTGGAACCCGATAGCAATCAACAATGTAGAAGCGCAGAGTAATTTCTATTCTCGAGAGAATCTATCCGCGTTGAAGTTGCTTCAAAAGCAGGCTCAAGAGCCAGAAAAGCTTGCCCGTTTGCTAGAGGTGTATCATGAGTCTTTAGGCTACAACATCGTTCGCCGTGCCGAAGAAGCGAAAGTGGCGCTTTCAGAGCAAGCATCTTACCGAACTGGCATCAACTTACTGTCAGAACTGATTGAAGTCGATGTGCAACGAGACGAAATGATCGAAGCGATTCAGTCGCCGAAGAATAAAATGACGGCGTTGGTGACAGAAGCGGTAGAGCAAGCTGGGGTGAAACCCGATGCTATCTTTATGACTGGTGGTTCGGCACGCTCGCCAATTTTGCGCGATGCGGTGCAAACCGTACTGCCAAATATTCCGGTTGTCAGTGGAAATTATTTTGGCTCGGTCACTGCTGGCCTAGCTCGTTGGGCTGAGGTCTGTTTCAAGTAGAAAGAAAACTAATTGCGCTATGGGCATTGTTACCAAATTTATGACTTCGTCTCGCGAAGCGCTGCTATTCTTCTGAAGAATCGGGTTATGATCTATCGGAATAATGATTTTTACTAAGCTGAAATAAAAATGCCCGCTAAATCAGCGGGCATTTTTGTTTACGTCATTAATGGTGCATGTGTTTTTCCATGTGACCTTGTTTTTCAACCGCCATTTCTACTTCCACTTTACCCGCGTTTTTGAATGTTAACGTCATAGGGAAGCGGTCACCTTCTTTGAGCGCTTGTGTTGGATTGAAAATCATTAAATGGAAGCTGCTTGGCTTAAACAACACTGAGTCATTGGCGGGAACGCGCACTTCGTCAATCTTAATCATTTTCATCACACCATCTTCTTTCTTATGCGTGTGAATTTCGACATGTCCTGCGATTGGGCTTTCTGCTGCGATCAATGCATCTTCACTGTTACCGTGGTTGGTTAATTGAAAAAAACCACCGATAACAGGTGCGTTTGGTGGCGCTTCGCGGCTCCATGGATGATCGATATGAATTTCCCCTGCTTCATAATCGTGCGCTAAACTCAGCGGGCTAGCGATGACAGCAATAAGCGCGATAGCGGCGATTTTAAATGATTTAAGCATGTGTTTTTCCTTTTGAATGAATGGCTTCTCTGAATGGACAACAAACAGAGTCATCGTTATTTTTGAATAAAGTTGTTAATGATTAGATGCCTGTTAGGCAGGAAAAACACTCGGCGGAGAGTGCTTAGGCGCGATGTGTTTGTAAACGAGCCTATCGCATTTTGAAAATCGGTAAGGCGTCAGGGCATTCTTGACTCGGCGCAGCCAATGGATGGTAGTCAGGTATAGCCCAATCGCAACCAAAAGAAAGAATTGAACCGCTTGAAGAAGCGGACACTCAAACTGAAAGCCTTCATGTAAATTAAGATCTTGAATGAGCGTAGAAGAAGGTTGAGCGTTAGCTTCAATCAGCGTATTGATATCCACCCATTTGAAACCATCTGCGGTACACAGTAAGACCTTTTCACTTTGAACTTTGTTAAGCCAGGTTGTGCTGTGAACTTGTGTTGGGTTAAGAGTCGCTGTGGACGCTAAATACAACTGAAACAACACCGCGATAATAACCGCAATAGCGTGCAAGCGATGGTGTTTATGCTGTATTAGAGTGTTTTCCATACAATTGAGTGCTTATCTTCTTCGGCGCGGGATACTAACAAATTAACCAAACAATGTAATTATCAGTTTACTAAAAGGTGATGCAAGTGTGCATTATTTGTTTTATTGCCTATTTTTAACGCTTTAATAGCTTGGCTCTTTACGATTTAAAGCAACGTGTTACGGCAGATGGCATGTCTTGATTCGGCTTGCATTCATAACCTCCAATTCAGCTTGTCTGTCTTGCCTAGTCGCTTTTGAAGATACTGAATTAATCTCTCCTATATGTCACTGAAACTTCGGTTAGTGGGTGCCGAAGTGATGTTTTTACGTGCTAGATTTGGCTGATATCGATTCAAAATGCACACCGAATCTTCACTTGTTTTCCATTAACGGAATTATGACAGTAATTTAATAAAGGATACGGTATTCTGCGCTCCTTTGTACATGCCAGAACGTCCGTCCTACTTAGTCGGAGGGGCGATTAATCTTAAGAAATTTCTCAAATGAAATACGAACAACAGATTGGATATCGATACCCTAAAGGTCGATTTGCCATGGTGAGTGTATACGCATTCACTGGTGCTGCGATTTTAGCATCGACTATTTTTTCTCTATTGCTGTTTTTGTCGATCGACGAAAACCCGATGATGCAAACCTTATTTGGTGGTTTAGCGATTATTTTTGAAGCGGGTAAGTTCTACGCTTGGTATGAATACGGTGAGCGCCGAGCCCATCGCAACTATACGGGGGCGGCAACCGCTCTCGTGTTTTATTTAGTCTTAGCTGCGATCTCCATTGGCGGTAGTATTGGTGGCATTAACAGTGCAACAAACAGCGCACAAAGCCATATTTCGGTAGAGCAGGCGAAAGTGGAAGCGTTTAATCGCCAAATTGCGGCAATCGATAAACAGATTGAGCTCAACAATATGGCAGCGCAGAAATACATCGAGATGGAGCGTATCGCGACCGGTGTAACTCGCATTCAGGAGCAAAACAAAACCTTACGCGAAGAGCAGCAACGCTTGGCTATGGAACGTGATAGTTTGCCACCGGTCACGCAAGGCTCAGTGATTGGTTTGATTGATAGCCTGGCCAACGCATTTGGTACCACCTCTCAGCAAGCTCAGCTTGGCTTGGTTGTATTTCTTTCGATTCTGTTGGATTTCTTTGCTGCATTTTTTGTCGGCCTGATTGGTGAAGAGCAACGGTTCAGACATTTCTATCGCCGAAATGAGGGCATGGTACTGAAAACGGTTCGCGATATCGATCCAGAGCCAGCGGGGTATCTTCCTCATATCAAAGAGGAGGAAGAGCAAGAAATACCAGTAACGCCGGAGCCTGAAGAGCCAAAAGAACCGAAAACTCTATTAGAGCAAGTGAGCGATGCACTTAAAACGCATCAAATTACGTGCACAAAAAAAGCCGTTGCCAAACAATTTAGGCTATCTGCGGAAGAGGTAGACAAGGTGTTTGAGGAATTGGCAGAGCTCGGTTTAGTGGGTAAAAAAGCCAACCACCATTATCATTGGATAGGTCAGACAGAGGCCGCATAATTGGTTATCAATTAGAGATCGAAAAGGGCGTCAATCGGCGCTCTTTTTTACTGTAAGGTTTCGCTACTAAAGTAAGCCAAAAGAAGAGAGAGGATTTAAAAATAGAAAAACAAAAAAGTGCCACCGAAGTGACACTTTTTCTTTAGCGTAGAAGGGATCAGTTGTCGTAAACGTCCAACTCCACTTCACGGGCAATATTTTGGTCGTTGATGATTACACCATCGACTTCGACACGAGCACCATTTAGGTTAAGTTCTTCGATGCCTTGGAAGCGTGTTTGTGCATCAATCACAACGGTAGTGTTGTTTAGCAATTGATCTGCGTCGTTTTCGCAACGCTCGATGTCAAATGTTCTTGCTTCAGCATCGTAGTTTGATACGTATCCTTCACATTCAAATTCTTTACCTTGCCATTGGTTGTTATCGTCAAAGTCTGGTTGCTCAAACTCAATAACGGTAGCGATGCGTTTGCCATTTTTCATGACAGACGTTACTTCCACTTCTTGGCCTTGTTTTAGGTTCGCTTTGCTGCCGTCTTCAAATCGTGTTGCGTTATCGATGAAGAATGCACCTCGGTAGTTTAATGAAAACTCACTGTAATCATTTGCAACCCAAGTCACGATGCCTTCCACATCGCTGTCATTGCTTATGACGTCGTAGCCTTCAACTTCTACCTCATTTGCCATGAAGACGCCGTTTTGCATTTCACCTTCTACTTCCACCCATTGGCCGGTGCTAAGTTGGCTAATGTTGTCGTAAGATACGGTTATATTTGTACCAAGCTTAAACGTGCCAGCATTTTCATCGATACTAGTAATGCGACCTTCCAGTTCGTAGTAGCTTCCAAGAGTTGGGTAATCGTTATCTACGTCGATTTCGACCACAGACAACACTCGATAACCCGCATCCGCAGTCGGCAAGGATGACACCATCACCCAGTCGTTGATCTCTATATCATCACTTAAACCGTCAAACTGCAGATCTACGCCGTTTACCGTAAATGTTTTCTTCACATAATCAATTGCTGTAACACGTCCGGTAATGGTTGGCTCAAGTGTTACTAAGAAGCCATCGTCAGACGCTTTACGAACATCTGTTCCTACTTGAACCATCATTTTGGGTTCTACATCGGCCAATTGCATTGATGTATCGCCATAAACCACCCCAGACACATGGTATGTATATCCATTGACGGTTAACGTGTTTTCTTCAGCGTTGACCGCTTCAACAGAGCCAATCGCTACACTTGGTTTCACTACTGGTTGAGTTGGTGTGCTATCGCTATTGCTGCCACCACCTGAACCACCACAACCAGACAATGCCAAACCTACTACAGAAATAAGAGCGAGTTTTTTCATTGTATTAACCTCAATTTACGAGCTAGTTTAGGAAATTGCCTGTATCTTATTGGGCATATCGTGAAGAGATCGTGAAGAAATGTGATTTTTATGAAAATTTTAATTGTAGATGACAACCACAATGTCTCGGAGACGATTGCGGACTATCTTGAGCTTGAAGGCATGATTATCGATTGTGCGTATCATGGTGAGGCCGCACTGAAGTTAATCGAGGATAATCATTACGATGTAATCATCATGGATATCATGATGCCTAAGCTCGATGGCATTAGTACGGTACAGAAACTTCGACAAGATCAGCTCTGTGGAACGCCAATCCTCTTCCTAACCGCAAAAGATACGTTAGATGACAAAATCGCGGCATTTAAAGCGGGAGGCGATGACTATTTAATGAAGCCATTTGCGATGGAAGAGCTTAGTTTGCGTGTTCATGCTTTGGCTAATCGCGGTCCAAGGCAAGATATCGGAACGCTCAAATTTGCAGATATTTGTTTAGATGCGCGTACAGGAAAAGTAACGAGAAAAGACAAAGAAATTAAGCTGAGTCGAATTCAAACTAAAATTTTAAAATTGCTCCTCCAACGTGCTCCAGCAGCGGTCTCGCGCACAGAAGTGATCGATAGTGTGTGGGGAGACGAACCACCCGGAAGTGATGCACTTCGTAGCCATATTTACGGTTTAAGAACCGCGCTAGACAAAGGTTTTGAAGAATCACGATTAGAGACTATTCATGGACAAGGTTACCGACTTAAAGCATAACGAATATCCAAGCATTTATCGCAAGATCCGTTGGGGTTTTGGGGTGATGACGCTTGTGATGTTTACTCTTTTTTGGTCGCTGATTTATGTGGCAGAAAACAAACTTGAAGTGCTGAGTTTACATCACTGGCTTGATACTGAAGCTGCACTTTATAGTGAGAATTTCGAGAAACAGGGCTGGGATGCGCCATTGCCAAACGTATTGGAGTTCAACTCATATTGGAGTGAAGCACCGACACCGGATTGGTTGCTCTCTTTTACTTCGCCCGGTTTTTACGAATATCTGCTTGGTGAAGAAGACAAACACTTTGTCGTATTGAAACACCCCTCAGGGAAGGGGCTTATGTACATTGTGTTTCAAGATGACTCCGATGATTACCTCGACGAATACGAAAGCTCGCTGCATCAGTTTACGCTACTGCTCGGTGGCTTATTTTCATTTGTTATGGTCGGGTATGGCATTTATATGGTGCGAATATTGTCTCGACCACTAGCGCAAATCGAAGACAAAATCAGCCAAATGTCACCGGATCAACCCGCGTTCCAAGTTGAAACCAAGTTCAGCGAGACACGCCAGATAGAGCAAACTTTGCTGGATAATAAAAACGATATCGCGGGCTATTTCAAACGAGAACAAGAATTTAGTCGTTTTGCATCGCATGAGTTGAGAACGCCAATCATGGTGATCAAAGGCTCAACAGACATTCTAACGCGTATTCCAGATCAACCTCGAGTCGCGCAAAAAGCCATCGCGAGGATGCAGTCAGCTTGTGAAGACATGCGCGTACTGACAGAAGCGTTTCTCTTGCTCGGTAAAGAGAAAATAGAGCCTCAGCATTACGGAGAGCATCCGCTTCTTACTTGTTTACAAAAACAACTGGAAGAGCTGGCCCCTTTATTTGCCAAGCAAGACTCGAATTACTCTTTGCACGAACAACATAGTGGTGTCGTGAATGCACCAGAGAGTTTTGTGACCATTGTAATCAACAATCTGATTAAAAATGCCTTTAGCTATAGTGTGGGAGATATTGAGATTGAGTTGGATGGTCATGCTCTTAAGATCCTGAATCGTCACGATGGTAACGAGACGTACAACGCCGGCTACGGTTGTGGGCTTGTTATCGTACAACGCATATGTGAACGGATGGGATGGGCGTTAATACTGGACGATGATGGTGTTCGATTTAGTGCGAAAGTGGAATTCCGTTCCTAGCTTTGTGCGTCTAACCCACAGTCAAACAAGAAAAAACTGGAATTTGAATTAGACTGAAGTTAGTGAAGCGGAAACTCGAGGAACCGTTATGCTCTCTTATCAGGTCAGCCGAAGTATTGAAATTAATAAGAATCAAAGTGAAATTATTGGCTATCTCAAGAACTTCAATAACTGGCCAAGCTGGTCACCATGGATCATTCTTGAACCAAGCTGCGAGCTGACATTCAGTGATAAGCAGGGCCACGTTGGGGCTGGTTATCAATGGAATGGTCAGCGTATTGGGACTGGCGCGATTGTACTGGAAAGTACTCAAGAGCATCGATTAGATATGGAGCTGCATTTCTTTCGCCCAATCAAGAGCCATGGAAAGGTGACTCTAGCCGTGACGCCGTCACAAAATGGCTGTTTAGTCGAATGGCAAATGCAATCACGCGTTCCTTGGTATCTGTTCTTTTTGAAAAGTATGTTTAAATCGATGATAGAGATGGATTATCAACGTGGGCTACGCATGCTCAAAAGCAAACTTGAAACCGGGCAAGTGCTCTCAGACTTGGTTGAAATTGGTAATCGAACCCTGCCTCAGGTTCACTACATCGGAATAAAAGGCGAGGCCACCATTCCAGAATTAGGTCCGGTAATAGAAGAACAAGTTCAACAGTTAAAGCAGATAGTTGATGACAAGGGCTTATCTGTGAACGGCGAGTTATTTTGTTATTACCAGTCGATGGATATGCAGAAAGGCACGTTTGAGTTTATCACTTGCTTGCCACTTGATAACGCAGTAACTGCGCCAGAGGGAGCGGTTTCCGGTACCATACCTGAGAGTGAAACATTTGTCGTCGAGCACCGCGGGGAATATCAGTTTTTGGGAAATGCATGGGCTTTAGCGATGAACTTGGTTCGTCAGAGTGGTATGAAAGCCAAAACCAGTCCATTAGGGATTGAGCGCTACTTAGATAATCCGCAAGAAACCACGCAGGATAAACTAAGAACCGAAGTTATTTTATTTAAGAAATGACAGGCGTTGCCGGATACGCTCCCTTAAATATCATGCTAGTTCCGTAGTAATCTACAAAAGAAAAAGAGGGTTTCTATACCCACCTATAAAAATGCCTCAGCAATTGCCGAGGCATGGTTTTATCAGCCAACTTCTCTTGCTAGAGAATTATTGTGCACGGTACTTACCGCTGTTTAGTTCAATTTTAGACGCTTTTACCCGGCTGTCTGCGTTTAGATAGTCGCTAATGCTCAGTAGGTCTTGATCTTGAGATGCTTTTAACACCGCAGACTCTCCCTCTGCGAAGACAACTTCCAGCTTTAGCTCTTTGGCGACCGCTTTCGCTTCGTTAGGGTTGTTTACCGTGATGTAAACCAGTCCAGTAGCCTTGGATACATTGCTAAACGCATTCTTAAACACTTCATCACCGGCTTGAAGTTTTACTTCTTCGGATAGGCTCCTAGCTGTACCCGTTTGCACCTTGCGATAATCTTGGCCATTAATCTCAACCGCTTCTGAAGGCACGAACAGTTCAGGTGCGGGTTGTTGAGAGAGTTGTTGCTCAGCGTATGCGCTAGTCGTCATCATAGAAAGAGCCAGCATAGAAAATGATATGTATTTCATGTAATTGACTCCTTAGTGTCCAAAGATGCGCATCGACCAGTTCTTAATAACACCTGGCTGAGCGTTGTTTGCCATCGGAACGTCATAGATGGTTGAAGAGTTAAAATATGCAATGTAAGAAAAGACTTCGTCGCCATTCGTATCGATTGCTCGTAATGTCCATTCGCCTTTTGCATCTTCGCCATAGAACTGGTTAGACAACATTAATTGGTCTTTGTAGCCAGTAATTGTTGGGTCAAGAGATTGACCAACAAGACCATTACGTGGTGTTTGCAAAACGGAACGAGTCCCTGACGGCGAAACGAGCTCGATAGCTAAGTCGGGCAGGCGAGAGTGGTCTAATGTCAATTTCACTTGAACGGATTCTACCTTCAGATCATCGGCAATAGCGATACTTGATGAACCGCCAGCCAGACTCGCATCGGGTACACTTACTTCTTTAGCATTATTAACCCAGGGCGTAATAACTTGAGGCGGTAAAACACGATTCGTCATGCGAGCACGTTGCATTGCTTCATCCAAATCGACAGCGCCGAAGCCATAAAAAGTATGGAAATCTACGCCTGCGGCGTTTTTCTGCCAAGGAGAAATGGCCTCGTAGCTAACCTGTTCACCTTTGTGGTTAGTAAATTCAAGTTGTACGCCTGGATGCGTTTTATCCGTTACTTTTGCTGTCTCTGCTAGTAAAGCACGTACATCACGAGCAGAAAGTGCATGATTCGTGGACATAATTGCCGCGATGGCACCGGACGTATTTGGCGCAGCCGACGAGGTTCCGTTCATTGTACTGGTATAGTTACAGTTCGGGTCTAGCTCCGTACCGCCGTGTAAGCCATTGATACCAAGCCCGTCGCTGGTATTTTGCCCTTCTTCACAACCCATCAAATCGGTGGTGACCATGGCAGGGAAGTCTTGCCCATATTCACCTGCTGGTGCGGCAACCCATACGTTAGATCCCACCGATGAGTAACTCGCTCGCGTGCCATCCGCACGTAGTGCACTGGTGATTAAATTAAAATAGTTGGCGTTGTCATAAGACTGAGCGGAGTTGTGCATCGGCAAGCCTTGGTTGTCTCCACCAGCAAAGAAGTTACTTGGTAATACGAAGAATCTTCCCGCATTGAAATAGCGATAACCATTGCCTGCTGACTTAACAAATACAGCACCGCGTCCCCATGAGTTACTCTCGCTGACATTTTTTATCACGTCCATTTCAAGTTTAAGTTGAGGATCGCTTTCATCAAAAGTTATTGGGTTGATCGGGCTGAAACCGTAGCTTTGGTTAAATACACGAACATCGCGTGTGGCTGGATCCATGCCGTGAGAGATTAGCCAGCCTTCTAATGTCTGGTTGGCTAACCAGTTAAAACCAATAAGAGAAGAGTGAGAAGCAACACCGCGTCCACCTTCACCATTGTTGCCGACTGCGCTGATCAAACCGGCTACAGCAGTGCCGTGACCATTGGTATCAACCGGATAACTTAATGGGAAAGAAGAGTCTTCGACGAAGTTTCTGCTACCTGTAACTATATTACCTGCAAGATCTGGGTGATCGATCTGCACTCCAGAGTCAATGACCGCGACTTTTATACCGATACCCGCAATACCCATTGCTTGAGTGAGCTTGGTGTTTAGGTCGTTCCCAGCAACAGCTGGGTTAGCTGCAAAAGCAGTTTGCCCTGTGTTGTCTAAGTGCCATTGTTCAGAATAGAGTGGATCAAACGCCGAGACGGCAGGTGCAATGCCTACTGCCAACATAGCAGCAAATAGGCGGTTAATGCGTATTTCCATTTTTGACCTCATGTCTTTGTTTGGAATTTTTTAGCTCCTGTTTCATATTCCTCTAACAGGAATAAACAAAGCTAACGACAAAGAATAAGGACGAAAACCATTTACAACTTGTTTACATAAAAAGTTCGACGAACAACATGATTCAGTGTTAATTCACTGAAACTATAGGGTTTTTTAATGTCGAATAGCGCACGCATGAAAAGTAAAAAGCAGAAAATACGGTCGTACTGTCTGCTTTGAGAGGAAGGATTACTTAGTTGAAGCGGGTTGAATTGTCGCCATTGGTTTCTTCGGTTTGGCCTTTTCTTTGGGTAACACGTTATCAATCCACTTTTTGATGTATAGCTTATTGAACTCACTATCACACCACTTCTTGTTTAAACCACGTCGGTTAAACTCAGCGCCAATCGCAACTTTGGTTTGGTTGGTTGCACGGTTGTAGTAGAGGGTCTCGCACAACTGAGTGTTACTCATTTGTTGGGCATATACGTTAACACTGCTGCTGCGCATTCCCAGTT
Organism: Vibrio sp. ArtGut-C1; assembly: GCF_002105475.1. Classification (NCBI taxonomy): domain Bacteria; kingdom Pseudomonadati; phylum Pseudomonadota; class Gammaproteobacteria; order Vibrionales; family Vibrionaceae; genus Vibrio; species Vibrio sp. ArtGut-C1. The sequence goes on from NZ_NCTH01000012.1 coordinate 122,124, forward strand.
GAGAGGCTTGATGGTTACTACACGCAGTGAGAAGTGCAGGCGCAAAAATAGCGATGGTTAGAATTTTTTTCATTTTGCTCTTATGACGTCGGGTGAATAACGAAGCGATTTCTTCCTGCTTGCTTTGCGTCATACAAAGCTTGATCTGCGAAGAAAAACCATTGATCCCATTCTTGTTGAATAGTTTTTACGGACAGTCTGTCGACAGCTCCGAGAGAAATTGTCGCGTTTAATGACTTAGAGTCAACCACTAGTGGCGTTTTTTCCACGATATATCTCAATCGATCCAAGAATTTAGCGCAATCTTCAGTTCTGTTTACTTCAAATAATAAGACAAACTCCTCTCCACCCCAACGGATGAGTAGGTCACCAGAGCGAGTCGATTCATTAAATAGCCTGGCAATATGCATTAACATCTTGTCGCCAATATCATGCCCATATTCATCGTTAAACGTTTTAAAATGATCGATATCTAATACGGCTAAGGCAAACGTTCTATCTGGGCTTCTACGAGCCATTTTATCCAGCCAAATGGGAAGGTAGCGACGGTTGTGCAGTTGAGTTAATGGATCGGTAGTATTTTCTTGAGTGAGTGCTTTATTAATACTCCTAACGCGCAGTACGTAACGAAAGCCAACGACACCAATCGCTGCGATAGCGATAAAGTAGAACATTTCTCTATAGCGTTGTGAACGCAGCTCTGAAGCTTGCAACGCATTTTTCGTTTCTAGTAGCTTGAGTTCTTTCTGAGCTAACTTAGCTTCGAGGTCAAACTTAATATTAATCATCTCTTCGCCGTGAATATGATGAGAAAATTCAGCTTCTAGCTCTCTTAACTGAGTCAAGTAACGAAAAGCCGCTTCAAAATTATTAAGGGTTTGATTCGCGTTTACTAGGACCGACAGCATATCAATGCGCTGTCGTATTTCTAGCTCATCGGTTGATTTAGTTTGCTCAAGTACGTTGATAGCTGTCGAAATAGCTTTATCGTATTGTTCATCTGCGAGGTATGCTTCTGCATATGCTTCATAACAAGGCATTTTCTTCGCCTCTACGTTTCCCGTGATAGGGAGAGCTACGCAACGCTGTGCAACCATCAACGCTTCATCAATTTTCCCTATCGAACTTAACATTTGTGAGAAGCTGGATAATGAATAGTGTTTGATGACGTCTGACCCCGTTTGCATTGAGAGTCGGATTGCTTCATTAAAATAGTGTTCTGCCTTTTCGCTATCTCCACTGCTTAAGTGAACAATACTTAAGTTTGCGTAGATAACCCCAATGAAAAGGCTGTTGTCATATTGATATTTGCTGTTTAAATAGGTATCGAGTGCTTGCGTAAGGTAGCTACTGGCGCGAGCCCAATCGGATGCATCGATATAGACGGTACCGATGTTATTCAGCGTCATGGCAACTTGCATTTCAAATACGGTTCTCTCTAACAACTCATAGGCGGTTCGGTAATACTTGAGTCCGCTACGTAGTTGATTCCGTGAAACCTCTAAGTTCCCTAGCCAGCGATATGCTCTTCCTTCTAGCGCTAAGTAGCCGAGATCGCGGGCTTCAGCGATGATGTCATGGAGTACAAGTTCTGCATTCCAATTATCGTCTAGTTCAATCATGGTTACCGCTTTATTAAGCTGTGCTTCAGCGACTACCCATGGTAAATGATGCTCTGTCCCAAACTCAATTAAATCAGGCATATCTTTGGGCAGCGGAACGCCTTCGTAGCGCTTTAGGTAAAGGCGCGCAAAGTAATAAAGGGCAAGAGATTCCGCTGACGCATTCTGTGGCGCAACTAATTCATCTTCTTCAATTGAGCGCGGCTTACCCATTGAACGAAAATAGAGATTGAGCATGGAGCTGCTTTGAGGAGAAATGTGTTCTTCCAGATAGCCCTGTTTTTCTGTGTTGGCAAGTACATGGGTTGGATGGAAGAAGAATCCAAGTACTGAGAACAGCGCGCAAGTTAGCGTTTTAATCGGAAAGTGCATGAGCTTATTAATAAAATGTGATCTCGTTTAACCCTAATACTAGGTAAGTCTATCACTTCTTATTGGCTAAGTGCGGATGGATTCCGAGTTATAAACGGCTTGTGAAGAAAGTTTCGCGAAAGGTGAGGCTAATATTATGATTTATAATGATAAATCTGTTCAAAAATGGAAAGATTGATTTAACGACAAGATAAACAGTGCGAAGAATCTAGTGTGTCGAACATTGTTAGTGGTGTAAGTTTCATCATTTAGTCGGTGCGATTCGCATCTCGAAAGATGGCTGATTCGCTAAAAAATTATCTTTCTGTCATAAATATTTAATGTTTGTATGGGTTGTTAAAAAACTCGATATTAGACATAGTGTTATTAAGCCAATAAAAAATGGCTTTTATAATAAACAGGAGATTAACTATGCATAATGAAATGATTCAACCTTCACACTTCGGTATTATTGGCCGCACTTGTATCGCTTCAGTACTTATGATTGCGGGCGTTTTTGCTCTTATTTAAGAGTCAATGGTAACGATGGTTACCCGCTTAAGAGTAAGAAAATTCAGGGAATCACCTTAATCTCGTATAAGGTATTCCCCTGAAAATCCAACCTAATAACTACTTTTTAGCTGAAGAAGCTAAAAATCAATGCACTTACCGCTACAATGCCCGCAGTTAAAACAAAGTAAGTTGAGCCATTTCCACGATATTGTTTCAATGCATCGATTTTGTATACCGCTAACATTGGCATAATAAATAAGATCATCGCGATAACAGGCCCTGACAACGCTTCCATCATACCAAGAATGCTTGGGTTCATGATCGCTGCTGCCCAGATTGAAAAGAAAAGTACTGCAACGCTGATACGATCAACCCGCTTTTCAGACAGTTTAGAGTGTTTGGTAATTAAACCATTTAAGCTTTCGCGTGCACCTAAAAAGTGCCCAAGAAAAGAGGAAGTGATAGCAACAAAAGCCACCAAAGGACCAAGCGTTGCGATAAATGGGTTGTCTGTTGCATTGGCTAAATAAGACAGCACCGACACGTTTTGTTCTTTAGCTTGAGCCAATTGCTCTGGTGACAGCGCTAATACACACGAAAAGACAAAAATAAGCACAAACGCAATTAACATGATGCTAGTGCGTCGAAGAATTACTTCGGATTTCGCATCCGCTTGATCGCCATAATGGCGACGTTGCACATTTGCAAAGCTTGAAATCGCAGCTGCGTGACTAAACGAGAAAATAACCACAGGAACCGCTAACCACATAGTGCTAGCAAAAGCAGACGCTTCAGGGGCGTCCATGATTGGCATGGTCCAGTTTGGTATCAAGTAAAATGAAAGAAAGGCAAGAATAGCCACTAATGGGTAAACCATAATGGCAAAAGCCCGTAGCATGACTTTTTCGCCCGCCATCATAATGGCAATTAATGCAAACACTAGTGCACCTGAAAGCAGAGGGCGAGGCAAAGAAGCCATATCAGCTTGGTTAACCATAAAACTGTCTACGGTATTGGTAATACCGACACCGTAAATTAACAGGATCGGGAAGATCGAAAGAAAATACAGCAGTGAAATAGAGCGACCCGCTTTTGCGCCAAAGTGCTCTTCTACTACATCAGTAAAGTCTGCATTTTTGATCTTGGAAGACAGTACAAAGCGAGCTAAACCACGGTGGGCAAGATAAGTCATTGGGAAAGCAAGCACAGCCATTGCGACTAACGGCCAAAACCCGCCAATACCAAGGTTGATCGGCAGAAATAGAATGCCTGCACCAACGGCTGTTCCAAACAGACTAAGGACCCAATGTGTGTCGTGTTTTGACCAAGATGTTGTTGTGTTTAATTCACTGGAATTTAACGCATTTCGAGATTCTTTCACTTAAAACTCGCTTTTATAAAAATAATAATGCGGAGAATGGTATAGGTTTTGGTGTTTGTTATCACATCGGAAGTGTGGTGAATCATGCTGAAGATAAGGGGTGGTTGTAACTTATCAAACTATGAATTTTTTTAAAAACTAGAATTTTAATCTAAAACTTAAGCAATAAATTGGTGTTATATTTCAAATTTTTACTAATGGGTGGTTTTTGATTTCGTGGTTAAAACTTAATCATGGATGTATATGCTAAAGAAGCTTGCTCTTACTTAATGAGCCATGGTGCATATTGGAGGGCTAGCAAGTGGCAGGTCTATGAGTCCTGCATTTAGATGAGCTTTAGGTATATACTGCCGCCACAAATGTTAAAGGAGGAATCATTGAATGGACATTCTGTCTGCACATAAAGACGACTTATTGGCTGTGTATACGCTTGAAAATACTTTATTTGGAGAACATGCCTATCCTCAATTTTTCTTTCGGCAAGCTTTTGATTGTTGGGGGGAAAGCTTACTAGTAGCGAAAGAGGGGAAGCAAGTCGCAGGGTATATTTTGCTGACGACAAGCACAAATGCGCAGCAATATTGGATCATGTCACTGGCTGTCGATACTCAACATCGTGGTAAGGGTATTGCGCGTTCTCTGATTGAAAGTGCCATCGCGCCGCTGAAGTTGGGCTCAAGTGTGAAGTTGACGGTCGATCCGAATAATCAGCCTGCATTGTCTTTGTACCTCTCCCTTGGCTTCAAAGTATTAAAAGAAGAAGCGCATTATTTCGGTGACGAAGAGTCTAGATTGGTCATGGAATTAGTAAAGTAACCCTGCACGATAATGAACGAAACTTGCACTCAATCAGTGCGCGGTATTACTTTGCAATAGTTGTTTACATTCTAACGTTTTGTAAATTAATGATTTTCAATCTTGGCACCTCGTTTGCTTTGAGATAAATGTTCATCGTTAACTCGATGCGCCGCTCTCTATAGCAGGCGAGAGCGGGATAGGGTATTACTTTTGAAAATGTACTAACAGCGTTAAAGGCATTGCTGCCTCTCTCGATTCGGGAGAGGCTTTTTTTTTGCCTGTAATTTAGGATTAGTCGCGCAGGAGGCGTTATGTCACAAGGGTGTAGAAAGACAACTTGTCCGTATTGCGGAGTAGGCTGCGGAATTGAAATCAGCAATAACAAGATTATTGGAGATGCGCTTCATCCGGCCAATTCCGGTTCACTGTGTGTAAAGGGTGTCGCATTAGCAGAAAGCTTACAAATGCCTTCAAGATTGCTCTACCCCAAGCTAAGGGAAAAAGAAGTATCATGGCAGGTGATCACAGACTTAATTGCACAAGAGATCCATCAAGCGAAAGCAGAGTTTGGACCGGATTCCGTCGCTATGTACGTGTCAGGCCAGTTGTTGACGGAAGACTATTACGTCGCCAACAAACTCATGAAAGGTTATGTGGGTAGCGCGAACATCGATACCAATTCCCGTTTATGCATGTCTTCTGCGGTTGCTGCTCACGTGCGCGCATTTGGCGAAGATGTCGTTCCAGTCAATTACGACGACATTGATAATACTGAACTATTGATCATTTGCGGTGCGAATACCGCTTGGACGCACCCTGTTCTATTTCGACGTATTCAACAAGCGAGAGAAAACAATCCTAACCTCAAGCTGGTGGTCATTGACCCGCGTGAAACGGTCACAGCGCAGCAAGCGGATTTGCATCTACCGATTAAAAACGATGGGGATGTGTCACTTTTTAATGGGCTGCTCAAGTTTCTTATCGAGCAGCAATGTATTGATTCTGAATACATAAATTCCCATACCGACGGGTTTGATGCGCTTGCAGAAGAAGTTTCTGATTTGCGTTACGATGTCACTAATTTAACGTCTTCCATTGGTATTTCAGAAGAAAAACTCACGACATTCTTCCAATGGTTCGCACAAAGCCCAACCGCAATCACGCTGTTTTGCCAAGGGGTTAACCAAGCCGAAAATGGTGTCGATAAAGGCAATGCAATCATTAATGCACACTTGGCGACAGGTAAAATTGCTAAGTCAGGTTGTGGGCCGTTTTCTATTACAGGTCAGCCGAATGCGATGGGTGGGCGAGAAGTCGGTGGTTTGGCAAACCAACTAGCGGTTCATCGCGCTTTTGACGCAGACTCTATAAAGCAAGTCCAAGCGTTTTGGGATTCACCCGAAATTGCCACTAAGCCTGGATTAAAAGCCGTCGAGCTGTTTGAGGCGGTAGAACGTGGTGAGATTAAAGTTCTGTGGATCATGGCAACCAATCCCGTGGTTTCTTTGCCTGATAATCAGATGGTTAAGCGCGCGTTAGAGGCTTGTCCTTTTGTGATTGTGTCTGATATTACCGCGGAGTCGGACGTTGCTAAATATGCAGATGTTTTATTGCCAGCGGCTGGTTGGGGTGAAAAGCAAGGCATGGTGACTAACTCTGAACGTAGAATGTCTCGTCAACGTCAGTTTCAAATACCACCTGGTGAAGTAAAACCAGATTGGTGGGCGATAAGCCAAGTCGGGCAAGCTTTGTGTGAACTAGAGAAGGCCCAGAATGGTTTTGCATTTACCTCAGAACATGCGGTATTCAGGGAATATGCGGCGATGACAGGTATGAATGCAGATTCGCCATTGAAGCTCGACCTGTCTCAACACGCGAACTTAACCGAGCAAGAATACGAAGAGTGGGTGCCGACACAATGGGGAGGAGAGCGCCCTTTTGCTGATGGAATCTATTCGCACCCAGATGGTAAAGCGCGTTTTGTCGTGACCAGTGAATTGCCTCAACGCTTAGAGAGAGCAAAAGGCTGGTGGCTCAATACGGGTAGACAACGCGACCAATGGCATACCATGACGCGTACAGGGCATATCGCACACCTTGCCGCCTCTGAGTTAGAGCCAACCGTGTACATGAACACACTCTCCGCCACTCAAAATCGCTTAAAAGCCGGACAGCTCATCAAGCTGTTCCAGCCTACTTCAAACACTGGTATTTATGCCAAAGTTGCCATTGATGAAGGTTTGGGGTTTCAGGAGCTGTTTATGTCAATGCACTGGGCTGGTCGATATGGAGGTGAAAGCAGTGTTAACGCGATAGTAAACAGCGTAAAAGACCCTATTTCTGGGCAGCCTGCGTTTAAGTCGTCTTATGTTGAAGTGCAAGACGCGGCGGTAAAAACCTACGGTATGTTTATCGGTACACAGTTTGATTCTGGCAAGTTTCTCTACAGCGCATTTCAAGCAGAAAGTAATTTGGGCATCTGGCGCTTTGCACACGATAAACGACCAAAAAAGCAGAGTTTTTGTCGAACGGAAAAGAGTCGCAGGATTACGATAGATATTGCCCTAGGTTGGCTAGCGGTGGATTACGACCTTGTTGGAGACGTTCGTATCATTCGTTCTGTTTTGGTGGTGTCTAGTGAACCGATTAAAACCGACTACACCAACTTTACCGGCTTGATTGGTAAGCCGATGGAGCTATCGCAACTGCTTACCATCACTCAATCGCAAAGCAGTGCCAAACTGGTCTGTAGTTGTTTCCGTGTTACTGATAAACAGATACATGACGCGATGGAGAAACAAGACTGCACTTCACTGACCCAACTTCAAAACAAACTCAAATGCGGTACCAACTGTGGTTCGTGCGTTTCTCAAATCAAACAAATGCTCGACAGCCATCTGCATCAAAAGGGCAAACTGCAAGCGAACCAGCAAAGTCTGGCGATTCAAATAAAGTAAGTCATAAAGAGGATAAGCACATGGAAGCGCCTTATCAAAAGTCTTGGTTTAAGAAAGGACAAGCGGACCAGAGTCAAGAACGCTCGTCTCGCTTTTCTAAGCATGACCAAGCAAGCAAACTGAACCAACTTTTAGAAAATCACTCCGAAGATCTAGATGCGAACCACAAAGGTTTTGTCTCTATTGTCGGAGCAGGACCGCACGACCCAGACTTGTTAACCGTGAAGGCAGTGAAAGCGATTATGTCGGCAGAGGTGCTGTTGTACGACCGTCTGGTAAACAAAGATATTTTGGAGTTGGCCTCGCCACAAGCCGATTGGATTTACGTGGGCAAACGATGCGGACAACCTAGTATTGGTCAGGAAGAAATCTGTGATTTGTTGGTGTCGCTCGCTCAGCAAGGAAAGCGAGTTGTGCGCTTAAAAGGGGGAGATCCTTTTGTATTTGGTCGTGGAGGCGAAGAAGCATTAGCGCTCGTCAAACACTCTATCGCTTACGAAGTCATACCGGGTATTACTGCTGCGATTGGGTGTTCCGCAAACAGCTTGATTCCGCTGACTCATCGCGGCGTTGCTCGCAGCGTTACCTTTGTTACAGGGCAAGTGGTAACAGGCGCATTTGAAGCGTGGAGCCAATTGATGCAAAGCGGACAAACGTTAGTCTTCTATATGGGATTAGAAAAATCGGCAGACATACAAATCGGTTTAGTCGGCGCTGGTTTGAACCAAGATTTCCCTGTTGCGGTCATCACTCATGGTTGCAGCCCTCAGCAACAAGTTCATGTTACCCAACTCAATCAGCTCAATGAGTTATCGATTACACTTAAAGGCGTGAGCCCAGCATTGATTGTGATGGGAGAAGTTGTCAAACTGCGCGAACAACTAATAGAAACCGTACAGTCAGTGACGGAATACGAGGGAATATGAGCAGCATTTTGGAGTGTATCAGAACAGTCGGTCGTGGCGAACGTGGTAGAAAACCACTGAACTTTGACCAAGCGTTTCGAGTTATGGATGAATACCTAAACGGTGAGTGCGGCGATGATCAGATGGCGATGTTATTGATGCTGATCCGCGTACAAAACGAGACTCAACAAGAAATCGCTGGCTTTGTGAAAGCATTCCAATCCCGCATGCCTGCTATTGGTGCAGACATCGACTGGCCATGTTACGCAGGCAAACGTGAAGCGGCAGGTCAGCCTTGGCACCTGTTAGCAGCGAAGATCCTTGCCGACAATGGTCATAAAGTGCTGATGCATGGCTATCACGACTGCCAATCTGGTCGTTTACACGCCGAAGACTACCTCGGCAAATTTGCTATTGCGAAAGCGGAATCAGCAGAAGACGCAAAGCGTGTGTTAGAAACACAAAACATCGTGTATCTACCGCTCAGTGCATTTGCTCCTCAAGCAGAAACCATGATCGGTTGGAAGAATCGTTATGGGCTGAGAACGCCGATTAATACTGTGGTTCGAGCATTGAACCCGGGGCAAGCAACGATTGGTATTCGCGGTAGCTTCCATCCTGGTTTCCAACAACTTCATGCAAAAGTCGAATATGAAATCGGTCAAACCGCTCACGCCGTTGTGTCATTCAAAGGGCAATCGGGCGAATCAGAATACAACCCGAAAGTAAGCCAAACGGTATGGTTAAGCCAAACAAGCGGCGTGACATCGCACTACTGGACGGAGCAAATGCTGTCTGAGGTGCCAATGCCTACGAACTGTCCGTTTGGGACGTCAGAAGATGACGTGAATCAAATGGCGAATACGGTTTTGGCAACGATGACAGTTGTGCTCTTTGCTCAAGTGCACGATAGGGAACAGGCCTTTGAACGTGCGTTTGCTTATTGGGAAAACTATTGTTGTGGCAGTTAATCCTGTGACGAGCTAACCGCGAAACGTTGTTGGATCGGAATCCTTTATCTATTGTTTGTGTAAGCTTGTCAGTGATGTATTTATCACTTGAAGTGTCTCACAGCTGATTGGGGCAAACATCAGTGAGGCCTGATGAGTTTACTTTTCGATAAGAAATGAGGACAAGGATAATGGTTCTAAAGCACTCAAATTCTAACAACAAGGCGTCACATCCCATTCCACAAGAAGCTTTCGATTGGTATGACGAATACGCACATGGCAAAATCTCTCGTCGAGAGTTTCTCAACCGTCTTGGTGGCCTCGCTGTTTTAGGTTGTAGTATGACGGCCCTGGTTGATGCTCTGACTCCAAATTATGCACTCGCAGAGCAAGTTTCCTTTAATGATCCTGAGATCAAAGCAACCTATGAAACCTTTGCTTCGCCCAATGGACATGGGGAAGGTCGCGGCTATTTGGTTGTGCCACAAAAGAAGACCTTAAAATCGCCGACAGTGTTGGTGATTCATGAAAATCGAGGTCTAAACCCATACATCAAAGATGTCGCCAGACGACTCGCGAAAGACGGCTTTATTGCTTTCGCTCCTGACGCGCTTTATCCACTCGGTGGCTATCCGGGGAACGATGATGAAGGTCGCGCCATGCAGAAAGAGATGGACAGAGCCAAGATCGAACAAGATTTTATTGCTGCTGCTAATTTCATTAAACACTACGAGGGTGGGAACGGTAAATTAGGCGCTGTTGGGTTCTGTTTCGGTGGATACATCGTTAATATGCTTGCAGCGGTAATGCCAGAAGAGCTGGATGCAGGTGTGCCTTTCTACGGAACACCGGCGGCGCAAGAGATTCAAAAGCAGGTCAAAGGGCCGTTGATGATTCACTTCGCAGGGCTCGATAAGCGCGTCAACGACACATGGCCTGCCTATGAGCAGCAATTGATCGCGAACGATGCGCAATATCAGGCGTTAATGTATGAAAACGTCAACCATGGCTTCCATAACGACTCAACGGCTCGCTACGCACCAGAAGAAGCGGCGCTCGCGTGGGAACGCACACTAGGTTTCTTCAAAGAACATCTCGCCTCTAGTTAAAACGCTTCAACTTTAATTGGCACATTCCTTGTTATGTCTCTCTTAGTGAGTGAGATATAAACAAGGAATGTGCATGACTCAATCAACGTCAAAAACACCCATCATAGTATGCTGTGATAGCCTCCAAGAGCAGGCTCGACTGTCCGGCTTGTTGAGCAAAGATTACGACAACATCGTTGGCTGCCAATTGGCACAACTAGAAACTTTGATGCAGCGAGAACCATCGGCACGCGTTGTTGTTGGATGGCAGCAGCCGACGGCGGAACTGCGTTTGATTGTCGATTTCTGCCGCAGAAAATCGGCACCACTTCTTATCGTCTTAAAGCAGTTATCATCTAATGATATCAATCGGTTATCAGAAAAAATGGACTATGTGCTCATGCCGCACGATAGTGAGTTTGCGCTTCAGCCTTGGATTGAACATGCGACACTAGTGAGAGCGAAATTCGAAAGTATGCAATCGGAAATTGAATCGCTGACCCATAAGATTGAAGAGCGCAAGCTGGTGGAAAAAGCCAAAGGTCTGCTGATGAAGATGCACAGCGTTGATGAAGAACAGGCTTATAAAGCACTTAGAAATTCAGCCATGCAATCGAGCCAAACGCTCGCACAAGTTGCCAAGAATTTGATAACTACTTTGGAGGTGCTTGATTAGTTGCTCTACCACTTTGGGGTTAGAGTGCATTTTCTAACGTGGTGCGTGTTGCACTAACAGCAAGCAAAAACAGTTGCTTGGTTACGAGGGTAGACTCTAATGTGCTGTATTTAAAGTAGAAAATAAGTTGGCACAGTACTTGGATTAGTTAAAACGGGTTTATTGTTGAATCGCTTATCTCAATTATCAACGGCGGTAATTGTAGACTTAGCAACGGCGCTACTGCTCTTCGGAGTAGTGGCGCTTTTTTATGGGAGCAAACCAATGAAATGGAGTTCGATGCTGAAAGTGTCAGCAATTTCGTTATCGGTATTCACCACGGTCAGCGTAAAGGCAGAGTTGGGTGAGCCAGAAATTGAAGACCTGAAGTTTGGTTTTATTAAGTTAACCGATATGGCACCGCTGGCGGTTGCTTATGAGAAAGGCTTTTTTGAAGACGAAGGCTTGTACGTCACTTTAGAAGCGCAAGCAAACTGGAAGGTGCTCTTAGACCGAGTCATCGATGGTGAGCTTGCTGGCGCTCACATGCTTGCTGGTCAACCATTGGGCGCGACGATTGGTGTCGGCACAAAAGCAGAAGTGATTACCGCGTTCAGTATGGATTTGAACGGTAACGCAATCACGGTTTCCAATGATACTTGGGAGCAGATGAAGCAGTACATTCCAAAACAACCAGATGGCAAGCCTGTTCACCCAATCAAAGCAGATGCCTTAAAACCAGTTGTCGACAGCTATCTGGATAAAGGCAACCCGTTCAACATGGGCATGGTGTTCCCTGTATCGACGCACAACTACGAGTTGCGATACTGGTTAGCGGCAGGTGGGATTCATCCAGGCTTTTATGCACCAGAATCCGGTGACAACAGTGGCCAGTTGGATGCTGACGTTCTTTTGAGTGTTACACCGCCACCACAAATGCCAGCGACAATGGAAGCGGGCACGATCAAAGGGTACTGCGTAGGCGAACCATGGAACCAACAAGCCGTATTCAAAGGCATTGGTACGCCCGTCGTGACCGACTACGAAATCTGGAAGAACAACCCAGAGAAAGTATTTGGTGTTTCCAAAGCTTGGGCTGAGAAGTATCCAAACACGCACATTCGCGTAGTGAAAGCCTTGATTCGAGCGGCACATTGGTTGGATGAAAACGACAATGCCAACCGCCAAGAAGCAGTGAAGATGCTATCAAAAAGCGAGTATGTGGGAGCCGATGCTGAAGTTATCGCTAACTCAATGACCGGCACATTTGAATACGAGAAAGATGATAAACGCGACGTGCCAGACTTCAACGTGTTCTTCCGTCATAACGCCACTTATCCGTATTACAGCGATGCGATTTGGTACCTGACCCAAATGCGTCGCTGGGGACAGATCTCAAGCGAGAAATCCGATGATTGGTACATGGATGTGGCAAAAGAGGTTTACCATCCAGATATCTACCAACAAGCGGCTCAAGCGTTAATTGAAGATGGTGTGTTGAGCAAAAAAGACTTCCCAGATTTCAGTGCTGAAGATGGTTTCCGTGCGCCACAAACACACTTTATCGACAACATCGTTTATGACGGTCGCGAGCCAAATAAATATCTAGAGAAGTTCTCTATCGGGCTTAAAGGAAAAGACAAGGTTTAACCATAACGATAAACGCCACAGGCGAGGAGATTCGCTTGTGGCAACAAGGATGTAAATTTCTTAGGAGTGAGTATGTCTAGTAATGTCATTTCCCTATTTCCTGCTAAGCAGGTAGTGAACCGAAGTCGGCTGGTGCTTTTGCCCGTCATTGGCTTGCTGATCTTTTTGGCAATGTGGCACTTAGCGGCGAGAGAAGTGCAAACCTCATTAGGTACGCTACCGGGACCAGTGCAGACTTTTCAGCAGTTCAGCAACCTTGTCGATGACCATTGGCAAGAACGAGAAAAGGAACAAGCTTTTATCGAGCGTCAGGAAAAACGCAATGCTGCGAAGTTAGCCAAGAATCCGGACGCGGAAGTGAAGATTCGTCCCTACACAGGTAAACCGACGTTTTTCGACCAAATCATAACAAGCTTAGTGACCGTAACTGCGGGCTTTTTGCTGGCGACGGTTATCGCGATTCCGCTTGGCATCGTGCTTGGTCTCAATCAAGGGCTGTATCAAGCGTTCAACCCAATCATTCAATTGCTTAAGCCTGTTTCACCTTTAGCTTGGCTGCCTATCGTTACTATGGTTGTAAGTGCCACTTATGTGAGTGATGACCCGATGTTTGCTAAGTCGTTCATTAACTCTCTGATCACAGTAGCGCTATGTAGCTTATGGCCGACGCTGATTAATACCGCTGTGGGTGTAACGAGCGTTGATAAAGACTTAATCAACGTGAGCAAAGTGCTTCAACTTTCGTGGTGGCAGCACATTCGTACCATCGTTTTACCTTCTGCCATTCCAATGATCTTCACAGGTTTACGTCTCTCTTTAGGTATCGCTTGGATGGTATTGATTGCGGCAGAAATGCTCGCTCAGAACCCAGGGTTGGGCAAGTTCGTTTGGGATGAGTTCCAGAACGGCAGCTCGGCATCATTGGGTCGCATCATGGTGGCAGTCATCACTATTGGTTTTATCGGTTTGATGCTCGATAGAGGCATGCTGCAACTTCAAAAGTGGCTGTCTTGGAATAAACAACAAGCGTTGAGATAAGGGAAAAGATCATGGAAAAAGCATTATTAGATCTAACGCGTTTAGGGATGCGATTCCCAACGCCAGATGGTGAGTTCATCGCGCTTAAGAACGTCGATTTACAAATCAATAAAGGTGAGTTTGTATCGCTGATTGGTCACTCTGGTTGTGGTAAATCAACGGTATTGAACTTAGTCGCAGGGCTACACATGCCAACAGATGGTGGTGTGATCGTTGATGGACGAGAGGTGGCAGGACCGGGACCCGACCGCGCGGTTGTGTTCCAAAACCATTCACTATTGCCTTGGCTCACTGTGTATCAAAACGTTGAGCTCGCAGTAAAGCAAATTGCCGGCAAAAAGGGCAAAGCGTGGATTCAGGAACAAGTGAACCACTATTTAGAGTTGATTCAAATGCAGCATGCTGCGCACAAAAAGCCGGATGAAATCTCGGGCGGTATGAAGCAGCGAGTCGGCATCGCCAGAGCACTGGCACTTCAACCAAAGGTTCTGCTGATGGATGAGCCATTTGGCGCGTTGGATGCGTTAACTCGTGCGCATTTGCAGGATGCACTGATGAAGATTCAAGCCGAGCTAAACAATACCGTCATCATGATTACCCACGACGTGGATGAAGCGGTGCTGCTATCCGACAAAATCGTGATGATGACTAACGGGCCGGCGGCAACCATTGGTGAAGTGTTAGAAGTGAATCTACCTCGCCCTCGCGAGCGTGTCGCACTGGCAGATGATGCGCAGTATCAGAAGTGTCGACAAGCGGTGTTGAAGTTCCTTTACGAGAAGCAATCCAAAGTCGAGATTCCTGCTTCGAAAGAAGACAAACCTAAAACCGCAGCGCAAACGGCATAAGGAGGCAGCGATGAACAGTCCTTTAACGATTCCAGTAAAGAACGCATTGAGCCACATCGTTGTGGTAGGCAACGGTATGGTCGGGCAACACCTCGTCGAGCAATTAGTGCAGAAAAACGCGCATTTGGAGCACCGAATTACCGTGATTGGTGCAGAGCGCTTTATCGCGTATGACCGTGTACAGTTGTCCTCTTTGTTTGCGGGTAAGTCTCATGATGATTTGATGCTGAGCAACCAAGAATGGTACGACATGCATGGCATCCAACTCGTACTTGGCAGCCAAGTAACAGGCATCGACAGAGAGCAAAAGCGCATTCTTCTTGATGGTGAAGATGTGCTGGGTTACGACGAACTTGTGCTCGCGACCGGTTCTTACCCATTTGTGCCGCCAATTGAAGGTAAAGACCGAGACAACGTGTTTGTCTATCGCACGCTTGATGATCTTTCACAAATCAAAAAGGCATGTGAAGGCGCAAGAACAGGCGCAGTGATTGGCGGCGGCTTGTTGGGTTTAGAAGCGGCAAACGCACTCAAACTATTGGGGCTAGAAACTCACGTCATTGAGTTTGCACCTCGCCTCATGCCCGTGCAGTTAGATGATGGTGCTGGCTTAGTGCTAAAAGAGAAGATTAAAGCGCTAGGGCTAACCGTGCATACCTCAACGGGGACGGAGCGAATCTGCGATGGTGAAACGGCTAAGCATCGTATGGTGTTTAAAGACAAAGATCCTCTCGAAGTGGATGTGATTGTCTTTTCCGCAGGGATTCGCCCTCAAGATGAGTTGGCAAGGCTAGCAGAGCTAGAAGTCGGCGAGCGAGGCGGCATTGTGATTAATAACCAATGCCAAACCAGCGATGAGAACATATACGCGATTGGCGAATGTGCACTGTGGGAACAGAAGATCTTTGGTTTGGTCGCCCCTGGTTACACCATGGCGAGAACTACAGCCGATGTCTTGACTGGTATGTTGAGCGAAGGTTTTAAAGGTGCAGACATGAGCACCAAACTTAAGCTGCTTGGGGTGGATGTGGCGTCTATCGGCGATGCACAAATGCAAACCGAAGGCGCACAGGAAATGGTGTTGCAAGATGCGGTTGCAGGTATCTACAAAAAGCTGGTGGTTGATGCGAGCGGCACCCAATTGCTTGGTGCGATTCTCGTTGGTGACAACAGTGACTACGATGCGCTTTTGCAGTGTTATTTGAACAAAACAGTCCTGCCAGACCACGCGGCGAACCTGCTGTTTGATACCGGAATGCTGGATGGAGAGATGCCAGACAGCGCCATCATCTGTTCTTGTCACAACGTCACAAAAGGCGACTTAGTTGCCGAGATTCAAGCTGGCACCACCAACCTGACAGATCTTAAAGCCAACACCAAAGCCGGTACTGGCTGTGGTGGCTGCAGCAATATGGTGAAGTCGGTATTGGATACTCAATTAGCAGCCATGGGGGTAGAGGTTAACAACCACCTTTGTGAACACTTTGAGCTCAGTCGCCAAGAGATGTTCCATATTTGCCAAGTGGAACAAATCAAAGACTTCGACACCTTAATTGCACTGCATGGCAAAGGGCATGGGTGTGATATCTGTAAGCCGACGGCGGCATCTGTGTTTGCTTCTTTGTGGAATGAACACATCATGGAGCCTCAACATCAATCTCTGCAAGATTCTAATGATGCCTTTATGGCAAATCTGCAAAAAGATGGTTCTTACTCGATTGTACCTCGTGTTCCGGGCGGCGAAATCACACCAGACAAACTTATCGTACTTGGTGAAGTCGCTCAGCAATACGATCTGTACACCAAGATCACTGGCGGTCAGCGCGTGGATTTATTTGGCGCGCAGTTGGAACAACTCCCGGAAATCTGGCAAACCTTAATCGATGCTGGTTTTGAAACAGGGCACGCCTACGGCAAGTCGGTCCGCACCGTGAAATCTTGTGTGGGTTCTACTTGGTGTCGTTATGGTGTTGATGATTCAGTTGGATTAGCCATTGAGCTAGAGAACCGCTACAAAGGATTGCGAGCGCCCCATAAGCTTAAGTTTGCCGTATCGGGCTGTACTCGCGAGTGTGCAGAAGCGCAAAGTAAAGACATTGGGGTGATCGCCACTGAAAACGGCTGGAATCTATACGTTTGCGGTAATGGCGGCATGAGACCAAGACACGCTGATTTGTTTGCATCCGACTTATCCAAATCAGAGTTGATCACCATGATTGACCGAGTTTTGATGTTCTACGTCAGCACCGCTGATCGCTTGCAGCGTACGTCGGTGTGGATGGAGAACATGGAAGGGGGCTTAGATTACCTTAAACAAGTGATTTTGGATGACTCTCTCAACCTATGTGACTCTTTGGATGAACAAATGGCACGAGTCGTAGATACCTATCAATGTGAATGGAAGAGTACGCTGGATAATCCTCAAAAATTGCAACGCTTCCGTCCTTTCTTGAACAGCACGTCGGGCAGCAAAGTTTTACCGTACCAACGTGTGCGCGGTCAGCGTATTCCGGTGAAACAGGAGGTGTAAATGGCAGCTTTAACCAAAGTGAAATTGTGTCAGCTTGATGACTTAATCCCGTTTATCGGTGCCACGGTGTTGATTGAAGGTGAGCATGTCGCGTTATTCTACATTCCTGATAGCGGTGTTTACGCCGTTCAAGATTGGGATCCAATAGGTAAGGCTTATGTGATGAGTCGAGGGATTGTCGGTGATATCGATGGTGAGATGTGTGTTGCGTCACCACTGTACAAACAGCATTTCAGCTTAAAGAGCGGGCAGTGTTTGGAAGACGATGCGCACTGTCTAAAAACGTGGCAAGTAACGGTCGACGATAATCAGGTTTGTTATTTAGTCGAAGAATGATCCTCGAAATTAGCTTGCTCGATATGAGTAAATTCTTAGCGTAAGAGATAAGCGAATAAAGCTCCAGAGACACCACAGTATGGTTCTGGAGCTTTTTGCTATTTGGAAGGATTCACTTGTAGTTCGGTATAGCCAGTCGAGTCGTCCATCGCTCTGGTAAACTCAAGTTTTGAGTAAGAATGGATGATCAATTCTGCGGTAGTATCAATCACTGTGCCTTCCAGTAAATGCCCACCCCAGACTCGCCCTTCACGATCAGACACCGAGATATGAACGTGCTGATGTTCAGGCGTCAGGGTTCCCATCACAGAGACAATTTCAAATGGCTCTTGTTTGGTTAACGTGCTTTCTGCACCTGCCAAACGAAGGTTGAGGTCAGAGACACAACCAACACATGAAGCAATCGAGCCTGCTTTGACATCGTGCTCCGCGACCAATTTCGCTAGGCTCAGCTTTAAGTCCATGCCTTTGGTAAGACGTACTGCTATTACTTCAATCGACATATTACTTCCTAATCAAAACCAGCAAGCAGGAAAGCGCCGTATCCAAGTCGGCATAACGTTTGGCTTTGCCAAGTACGCGCATGCCTTGCATGTTGTTGAGAACGAAACGAGCGAGTTCTTCTGGTTTCAGCGTTTTCGGCACTAAGGTTTCTTTTTGCGCATTAGTCAGCGCATCCGCAATGATGTCGATAAGATGGTCAAATAAGAAATGCCCTTTGCGCAGTACATCATCGTCTTCGCCAGCATGCTCCACAAGCGCATTTTGAATAAAACACCCACAGTTGCGTTTGCGTTGCAGCTCTGCAAAGGACTTAAGGAAAGACTCAAGTTCTGGCAGGGATGCGCCGTCTTTCTCTAAGTCGGTGAGTGAGGGCAACGAGACTTTTTTTAGATAAGCATCCAGTGCTTCGTAGTAAAGCTGCTGCTTATCACCATAGGTGTTGTAAAGGCTAAAGCGGTTGATATTCAACTCGTCAGTGAGATCAGAAATGGATGTATTAGCAAAACCTTTGCGCCAAAAAACGTCCATAGCGACTAAGAGTTTTTCTTCTCGATCGAAGTTGGCTTTTCTTGCCATATGCGTACCTACCCGAGCGGTTTTTCTCAAACCACTCCTAAACTTATTGAACAACTTTTTGGAAATGAAGTTCTTGACTGATCGTTTATAAACTGGCTACAGTATATCCTAACCAATCGGTTAGAAAAAGAAAAAAGGATATAAAATGAAGCTCTACGAAACCGCGATAACTCCAAGTTGTAAGCGAGTTAGCATTTTTTTAAAGGAAATTGGTGGCGATGTTGAACGCATCGCTTTAAATGTGCGTGACGGCGAAAATCTAGCGGAAGATTTCAAGCAAAAAAGCGTCAATGGAAAAGTGCCATTGCTTGAGCTTGAAGATGGCACGACGATTTGTGAGAGCGTCGCAATTTGCCGCTATCTCGATGAAGCGTTTGAAAACGATTTGGCGTTGTTTGGGGCAAACCAACTTGAGCGTGCGCAAGTGGAAATGTGGCATCGCGTGGTGGAGTTTCAAGGTCTATATGCCGCTTTTCAAGCATTTAGAAACATCACAGCTATCTATGAAGATAGAGAGCGTTGTGTCAGAGAGTGGGGCGAAGAGTCCAAGCAACGCGTGCAAGAGTTTTTACCGTTGTTAGATAAGCGACTTGGTGAAAGCGAGTTCATTGCCGCTGACCATTTTACTATCGTCGATATTACAGGCTTTATTTTGATTGGTTTTGCAATTAAAGGCCTAGAAATCGATGTGCTTACTACTGCACCAAACATTGCGCGTTGGTATGAGCAAGTTTCAGCTCGGCCTGCATTTCTAAGTTGATGTACCAGCAGCGAGTAGATCATTGCTCGCTGCTATTGCCTTTCGAATTCACAAGGATATTCAAATTCTTCAGCTTTTTTCTTATTTTGTCTCCTATCGCCTATAATTGGAAAAACAACCTCAATGGGCTTCAATGCGTTTTAGAGCCTAGCGCTCTTAGTCTGTAGACGTTCTTTTCATAGTGGGAAGTCTATTAATAGACAAGGAGAGGTCATGCGTATTCAAGTTAAAACTATCAATAATGTTCTTATTGCTCTTTTAATGGTTTCGGTCTTTGGTCTCGTCGCGCTGTACCTCAATAACACACAGCAGAATGAACAGATTGAAAAACTGCAAAGTCAGTTAATAGAGAAAGAACATCAGATATTAATCTCCAATGAGGCGCTGTCCTACACTCGATATCAACACCAGTTATTAGCTGAAGATTATAGTCGTTTTAGAAATGAGCAATCAGTGACTAGTGTTCTGCGTTAGCGTGCCCGACTACCGTCTTAAGGAGGCGAATGAAATCCATTCTTTTGGTCGATGACAGTAAAACAGTACTACTTTATATCAGCAGTGCATTAGAAAAGCAGGGATATGAAGTTATTGCTGTTGAAGACGGACAATCCGCACTTGAAGTGCTGACTTATCGCAAAGATATTCAGTTTGTACTGAGTGACTTAATGATGCCTGGCATTAATGGTATTGAGCTGTGTCGGCAATTAAAATCGCAAGTTAGTGAACGTTACATTTTCTTTGTTTTATTGTCCTCTAGAAATGACCAGAGCTCGATCGTGAAAGGCATCGATGCTGGCGCAGATGACTTTGTGGATAAGAAAACGTCTGTAGAGGAGCTTCAGGCCAGAATCCGTGCGGGGTTTCGTACTTTAGAACTGCACAACAAACTCGTTGAGAGAAATAAAGAGTTAGATGCAGCCTATCGAATGATCCATCAAGATTTACAGTCTGCTAGTCACCTGATGGAGCAACTACTCCCAGCGGAGTCGTCTATCCAGAACATGCAATTTAGTTACGCCTACAAACCGTGCTCCCAGATTGGTGGTGACATGTTGGGGTATTTTGAGCTTGATGAACAACATGTCGCATTTTATGTTTTCGATGTTTCAGGTCATGGTGTTTCATCTGCTTTGATGGCTTTTTCTATCCAACAGACGTTATCTCAAAATCTGGGACCTGATTCGATAACCATGGAGCTAAGAGATGGCGACTACTGTATCAGTGAACCAGCAGCCGTTATTGATCGGCTAAACCGACGGTATCAGCAAACTAGGAACAGTCAGCTTTATTTCACCATGGTTTATGCCATTCTTAATACAGAATCAGGACAACTTCGCTATTGTACTGCTGGTCATCCTAAGTTCCTTGTTTGGCGAGCGAGCACCGAAACTACAGAGCTGGCGGGTGAAGACAACTTTATGATTGGCGCTTTGCAACCGATGGAGTACGTTGATAATCAAATTATTCTGAGTGAGGGGGATGTAGTATGGCTTTATTCGGATGGTTTGATAGAAGCGAGGCGAGGCGAGGCGATGTTTTCAGTACAAAGGTTGGCATCAAGTATAAAAGCTGTTTGTACTTCGCAATTAGAAGCAGAAGTGCAGGCTAGATGCGTCTTTGAACAAGTACAATCTTGGCAGAACAAAGATGAGTTTTATGATGATGCGAGTCTTTTACAAGTAAGGTGGCGTGGCTGATAGCCTAGGGATAAAGGAAAAGAATGTTCCAGAGCGAGTTTAAACGAACTTACGGTGGATCCCTTACTCGCTCTCGAAGTGCGAGCAAAGAGGTTGCTAAGTTTTTAATGGATAATCAAGTATCGTTAAGTACGGCTCAGTCATTGGAGCTTTGTGTTGTTGAGCTTATGAACAATGCTTACATCCATTCTTACAGCGAAATTGAAGACAAGCCGATAGACGTGGAATGTAGGATTAGATGCGACCAAATGTCAGATTTTATTGAACTTAGGGTTTCTGACTACGGAGCGTCAATCAATGAAATGACATTCAACCAACATAAAAATAAACAGATTGAGGCTCCTAACTTAATGGATGATGATAGTTGGTCTGCTTCAGGTCGTGGACTGATGTTAGTCGCTCAATTATCTGACCAGTTCAAGTTAGAAAAAGAGATTGGAAAAAACACGTTTGTTTTAGTGAAGAGGAACGGAGAAAAACTAACAACCAAGCAAGATCTATTCACCCCACCTGGTCCCTAGCGTTAATCTGACGGTTACGTTGTATATTATTGTTATTTTGTATTTGTGGTTGGTGCAGGCGACAATAATGCTTCCAACTCTTCTGGTGTCAGTATATCACTGATGTTTAGCATATTGCTCTCATCATCTAACGCCATCTTTGTACGACTAAGCAAGTACCTCTTTTGAGTTGGCGTTAAGTCTTTGAGAGACTCAATCAGCTCCTTGAAATTGCTATTGTTCATTGCCATATTTCCCCCAGTTAAGCCTTAATTTGTTTTATTGCATATTCTTCAAGTAAGCAAAAATTTGTTGATTAATGGCAGCTAGCTCTTTAGTAACTATAGCTATATCTGAGCTATCTGGCTTGTTATCGTTTCTTGTTTCTGCTTCTATTTTGGTGAAAACAATGACAGCGGTTTCTTCACCAAAGCTCTCTAGAATGCCCTTTAGACTGTGAGCCAATAAGTAGAGTTCCGGCCAACATTTGTTTGCGTACAACTCATTGATACGCTGTATGTCATTGGCGTGGTCTTCTAAGTATGTGGAAAAAACGGTGACGATAAGATCTACGTCGTTCTCCATGTATTTATTGAGAACATCAAAATTAATCATGTTTACCTCTGACTAACCGCGAGGTAGAAAAATGTATCGGATAGGAAGGTTGAAGTTGGGGGAGTTGAGCGCTGAACACTGTGCTTATCACTTGAGCTAGACTCATAAAAACAAAGTTATTGTTCGGTACACTTTGCCTTATATACAAGTGTCTATGATCTAATCTTTTGTGCAAAGCATTTTGCACTCGTGTCGTGGCAACACAAGTTACGTGATAGTGGGCTCCAAATAAAATGCTGGGTTGGGAACAATCTTGTCTACCTAGTTTAAAGCAATCATCAAATAAGTAAGCCAAGCGCTCGCCAACTTTGACTATTCCTTCAGTCAAGGTTAACTCTCCTAATCGAGTACAAATACAAGCTAGCAACCTAGTTGCATAATAGCAAGTAGCTTGACGCAAAAAAGGGGCCTTGAGCCCCTTTTGTACAATTAACTTTGCTTGGAGTCCTGTTCTACCTGCCTCATTAACTCGTTCGCTTTCTTCATTGCGCGCCTTGCGCTTGTGGTCCTTCTCTTATTGAGCAGTATGTCGGAGAAGCGCAGGTATTTATCTGCAGTTTTGAATCTCAAATCGTTAATATCTTGAAAACCGATAGGAAATTTCTTCGAAAACTGATCAACATCTTTCACTAAGTTATCGAGGTGAGTTGTTGTTCTTGCCTTTTCTAGGCGGTAATAGAAGTTTTCAAATTCCTCTTGGAACAAAATTCGAGCAGCCTCGTCCGGAAATGGTAGAGGATCGTTAGAGTCTAGCGCGGTCTCATACAGTTTCATCTCGAGGACTGCATCTTTCATCGCGTTGCTTATTTTTAAGTTGTTTTGATGCTCTTCAACGTTCGAGAAGAAAGTATTCCCAACCTTAATTAGCGCAACAAGTGCTGCAGCATCTTTATTTTTGAGTGCTTCAGTTAGGTGTTTACCAAAAACATCGCTAGATAATGAGCTTGGTGTAAATGGGTAATCCTGATGAATTTGATTTAACTCATCTTTCAGTTCATATATGGACTTACTGTCTTCTTCTTTACTGTATCGAGACTTTTCCAGTTGGCTATTGATTTGTCTGGCTATCGAAAGCAATGTGGAGTGCTTGCTTGATTGAATATCTAACGCCAGAACTTCAATTTTATGTGAGTCAGGGTAGTAGGCTTTTGCTTTGTTTAGTACAGACTCGATTTCATCATAATTTGGATAGTTGTTAGCATCAGAATTCAGAACCTGATCAATCTCAGATTCAAACTCACTTAGAAGGTAGCTCTTGTGCTGTCGTAGTAAGCCAGCTTTAATCACCGGGTGTAAGTTTTTCTCACTATTAATCAGTGACAAGCTTTTTTCTGGCGGTGTATCAAGCAACCATTCCTGCCCATTAATCTGATCATTTTGCTTGTTAATCGCTATTTCTAAATCAGAGATGGTTTCTTGTTGTTGTTGATAGCCAAATACGATTCCGGTAACCAATAGTACGCTTGCAGCTACACCACTAACGATAGGCCAATATCGCATGTTCAACTTTTGTTTTAACTGCTCTGGGGTAAGGTCTTTGGGGATGATGCCAGTTGAAAACACGCGTGCAAAGATAGGCCACTTAGATGCTGGCATATTAGCAGGTTTCGAGACCTTCATTTTCTTTTTGAGAGCTTCATTAACAGGAGTTCTTGAATAAGGATGCTTGCAACTCAATAACTCGTAAGCAATACAAAATAGCGCAAACATATCGTCGCTTAAGTTTGGCTCTTTACCCGACAACAAGTTGAGCGATGCGTAGTTTGGAGTATAACCAAGAGTCTCCACATTTTCGGATTTACGTTTAGCTGCGTATTGATCTTGCTTTAATTGATGAGTTTTAGATACACCAAAGTCGAGTAATTTAACATTACCTTCAGACGTTAAAATGACGTTAGCGGGCTTTAAATCGGCATGCACGACACCAAGTGAATGGGCGTAAGACAGGGCGTCAAGTACCTGATTTAGAATCGATAAAGTTGCATTAAACTTCAGCCCATGCGGCCTAGATCGTTGTATTAAATTCTCTAATGTTTCCCCATTAATATATTCCATCACTAAGAAATATATTTCGCCATCGACACCAAAATCAAAAACCCTAATAATATTAGGGTGACTTAATCTTTGTGTTTGCTGAGCTTCACGTATCAACATGCGTGCAGTCTCTGGTTGAGATGCAAACTCTTTTTGTAAAATCTTTAATGCTACGTAAGGGGTTTCTGAACCTGAAGATTCTAATATCTTATCTTTTGCCAAATAAACATCACAAAGTCCGCCATGGCCAAGAACCGACTCGATTTCATATCGATTTTTGACAGTTGTGCCTATTAAATTCTCATTAATAACATCTTTGTCATTATTTGATGTGTTATTATTATTGTTTATTTTATTATTAACTAACGGAGTGTTTTCTTTTTGAGACAGTTTTGTATTTGTTTCATTTTTATTTTGAACGGAGCCTTCATTGCTAGCAACTTTATTTGATTGAATTGCATTGTCTCGTTTTTGAGTCTTTACAATTTTAGTTTTGTCTCCGCTATCTTTATTATTTATAGAATTGTTTTTATTGCTATCTTCCATCACAAGAACTCCGTATAAATGATGGGGGAATATATACCTTTCTGCTCAATGAAAAGTCATTATGTTAGAATTTCGCGGCCAAACTAACATTCGTTTTTTTATTGATGAAAGTCTAAGTGTCAAAAATTTGAACTTGGTTGGATAATTAAAATTGTTGAACATTACGTGATTGCTTTGATAAAAAAATGATTCATTATTCCGTGCATGATTTTCAATGGCAGGTTTAAGGTTTTTATTAATCTTACTGTTAATAAGAAAGTGACTAATAATAAAATTAAAAATAATATTTAGCAGGTCTTTGGCGAGGTTTACATGAAGTTGGTTTTAACCATAACAAGTTTTCACAAATTTACTCCAGAGATTGAGAGTGAGTTTGTGTTTGAATCAAGTGATGAGCATGCCAAAGTTACGTTTGGTCGGTCTGAGCAATGTGATTGGACACTGCCAGACCCTGAAAGAGTAGTATCCGGAACTCACGGAGAGCTCATCAAGTTTGGTGATAAATACTTGATAAAAGACTTATCAACTAATGGCACGTTTGTTAATAACGCTGTGACACCTGTGGGCCAAGGAAATGAGATTGCACTAAGTGACGACGATACGGTTAGTTTAGGGGATTACCAAATTTCAGTAAGTATTCAAACTAGCACTGAGGCATTCCATAATCAGGAAAGTAACTTTCGTTCCAGTTCAGAACCTGAAGCATTCTCGAGTTCATCTGAAGCAGAGTTTGTAGACCTCGGCCTTAGTGCCAGTGAGCTTTTGAATGAGAGTGTTCCTTCGGACTTTCAACTAGATATTGGCTTAGTCGATGATTTTATTGATATCCCCAAACCAGAAAAACAGAGTGTAGATCCTACACCTGTACCGGAAACCCCACGACAGCTAGAACGTCAATCAACTCCCAAATTTGATAGTAAAGGGAGCGAGCTTGCGGCGTTCATTAAAGGAGCGGGTATTGATCCAACGATGATTCCCAGCGATAACAGAGAGCAATGGTTTGAACAACTGGGGGAATCATTTTCTTTGATGTTAGTTGGTTTAATGGAAACGCTGCACAATCGAGCGGTATTTAAACAAACAAATCGACTTAGAACCTATCCCAAAAGGGATTTATTCCAAACAATGAGGCCACAAGCAAAATGCAACATGGCCTCGTAGTTTTCGATTTTCTTTTCCCA